>JAIBCK010000078.1 GCA_019694215.1 Thermoflexales bacterium | reverse complement strand
AGGCTGCGACACTCGACTCCGAGCCATCCTGTGGCACAATCGGCGCGGCGTTATGTCGATCACCCTCACCCCGACGGCTCTGGACGGCGTCGTCATCCTCTCGCCCACCGTGCGCGGCGACTCGCGCGGGTTCTTCTACGAAAGCTATCGCAAGGACATCCTCACAAAGCACGGATTGCACTACGACTTTGTCCAGGACAACCACAGCCGCTCCTCGCGCGGCGTGCTGCGCGGCATCCACTACCAGGGCGCCCCGGCCCCGCAGACAAAATTGGTGCGTTGTACGCTCGGCCATGTCCTCGACGTCGCCGTCGACCTGCGGATGGGCTCCCCCACGCTCGGCCGCTGGGTGGCAGTCGAGCTCAGCGCCGAGAACTGCAAACAGCTGCTGGTGCCGGCCGGCTTCGGGCACGCCTTCCTCACGCTTTCGGATGTTGCCGAGCTGCAGTACAAGGTCGACGACTACTATGCCCCCCAGGCGGAGGGCGCGATTCAGTGGAATGACCCCGATCTCGCGATAGACTGGGGCACTTCAACGCAGCCGCTGGTCTCGGCTCGAGATGCCCAGGCCAGCACCTTCGCCAGCTATCTCAAACGCCCGGTCTTTCACATCTAGCCCACGCCATTCAGGCAGGGGACCGGGGCGGACACGTTCTTCATCATCCAGAAACGACTCTAATCTGATACAGGAACCGGAGGATTTATGGCCGATCTCTTCAACAAGGTTGCCAAGGACCCGACCATGCGCATGGTGCGTCTGTCGCATGAGCAGGGCTTCTACCCCTACTTCAAGCCCCTTTCCGAGACCGAAGGCACCGAGGTCGTCATCGACGGACGGCGCCTGATCATGATCGGTTCGAACAACTACCTTGGCCTCACCACCCACCCCAAGGTGCGCCAGGCCGCCATCGACGCCATCAAGCGCTACGGCACCTCGTGCACGGGCAGCCGCTTTCTGAATGGCACGCTCGAGCTGCACAAGGAACTGGAACGCCGCCTCGCCCGCTACATGGGCAAGGAAGCCGCGCTGATTTTTGGCACGGGCTATCAGGCCAACCTGGGCGCGCTGACGGCGATGCTCGGCAAGGATGACATCGCCATCGCCGACAAGGAGATTCATGCCTCGCTGGTTGATGCGTTGCAAATGGCCGGCTGCCGCCTCAAGCGCTATCGCCACAACGAGCTGGACGACCTCGAGCGCGTGCTCAAGGACCTCGAGGCTGAGGCCCCGGACGCCGGAAAGCTCATCATCGTCGATGGCGTGTACTCGATGGGCGGCGACCTCGCGCCCCTGCCCGAGATCGCCGCGCTGGCCAAGCGTTACGGGGCCCGCTTTTTCGTCGATGACGCGCATGGCCTGGGCGTGATGGGACCGGGCGGGCGCGGCACGCACGTCCACTTCAACTGCGTCGACGACGTCGACCTGGTGATGGGCACCTTCAGCAAGTCGTTTGCCTCGCTGGGCGGCGTGATCGCCGGCAGCAAGGATGTCATCGACTACATCCAGCACCACGCGCGCTCGCTCATCTTCTCGGCGTCAATGCCGCCCGCAAACGTGGCGACCGTGCTGGCCTGTCTCGATGTCGTCGAAGCCGATCCGAGCTATGTCACCAAGGTGCACGTGCAGTCCGGCAAGGTCCGCGACGCGCTGCGCGGGATGGGCTACAACTGTGGCGCCAGCGTGACGCCGATCGTGCCTGTCTTCATCGGCAGCGAGATGAACACGGTCTTTGCCTGGAAGGCCTTCTTCGAACACGGTGTGTACGTCAACCCGGTGCTGCCGCCCGGCGTGCCGCCCAACAAGAGCCTGCTGCGCACCAGCTACATGGCCTCGCACACCGATGCGCAGGTCGAGAAGATCATCGCCTCCTTCCGTGAGGTGGGTCTGCAGACCGGTCTGATCCAGGAGCCGGCTGCGTAGCCGCCATCAGCACAACAAAAAAGGGCCAGCCGCGAGGCTGGCCCTTTGCTTTGCGCGCAATCAGTTGATCTTCGTCCAGACGCTGCCTTCGCCGTCCTCGGGCGGGTGCTGCTCCGAGCGCAGGTCCGACATCGAGATGGCGTCGTCCGGCAGCCGGATGTGTGTCTCATCCCAGCTCTCCGGCTTGATCGACAGCCGCTCGCCGCGCAGCAGGGCGGCCACGCCCTCCTGACCGGGCTCGGCGCGCTCCGGGCCGGTGAACTTGTTGCGGCGCGGACGCTGGTAGTTCGTCGGCTGGGCGTAGCTGGTGATATACCCCTCGAAGTTGCGCAGCACGACGTGGTCGTGGCTCTGGCTGATCAGGTAGTTTGGCATCACCGGCAGCTTGCCGCCGCCGCCGGGCGCATCGATGCAGTACATCGGAACGGCGTAGCCGCTGGTGTGGCCGCGCAGGTTCTCCATGATCTCCAGCCCGGCCGCGACGGTGGTGCGGAAGTGGCCGCTGCCCTGGACCAGGTCGCACTGATACAGGTAGTACGGCCGCACCCGGATCTTGACCAACTCATGGCAGAGCTGGCGAATTGTGTCCGGATGGTCATTCACGCCGGCCAGTAGCACGCTCTGGTTGCCGAGCGGGATGCCGGCATCGGCGAGTTTGCCGCAGGCGCGGGCCAGCTCGGGCGTGATCTCGCGCGGATGGTTGACATGGATGTTCATCCACAGCGGATGAAACTGGCGCAGCATCTCGACCAGCTCATCGGTGATGCGCTGGGGCATGAAGACAGGCACCCGGCTGCCGATGCGGATGATCTCGATGTGCGGAATCTCGCGCAGGCGCCGCAGCAGGTCCTCGAGCACGCGCGGGGGCAGGGTGAGCGGATCGCCGCCGCTGAGCAGCACATCGCGAACCTGCGGCGAGCGCTTGAGATACTCGATCTGCAGGTCGTGGTGGCGCTTGTTGAACATCGCGCTCGGATCGCCGACGATGCGGCTGCGGGTGCAATACCGGCAGTAGCTCGCGCATTGCGTGGTGACCAGCATCAGCACGCGATCGGGATAGCGATGCACCAGCCCTGGCACCGGCGAGTGGGCGTCCTCCGAGAGCGAGTCGGTCATGATGCCCTCAAAGGCGACCAGCTCGCGCGCATGCGGGATGACCTGCTGGCGGATCGGGCACTCGGGATCATCGGGATCGATGAGCGAGGCGAAATAGGGGGTGATGTCGACGCGGAACTTGCCCTCAGCGCGCAGACCCTGGATTTCATCCGGCGTGAGGCGAATGATCTGCGAAAGCTCGTCAACGCTGTTCAAGCGGTGGCTGAGCTGCCAGCGCCAATCGTTCCACTGCTCGTCGGGAACATTGGCCCAAAGTGCCGGGCGCGGGGAATTTGCCTGGGCGATCGCGTTTGATGTTGTCGCCATGATGTCTCCGCACGCGTGCGGATTGTATTAAACCGTTTGACTCCTGGTGTGTGAAACCGCACGCGAAATGCACGCGATATGGGGCGCACCATATAACACATCCCATCCAAAGCGGAAGGGTTTCGGTGCGCGGCAAGACCTTAAACCGCGATTTTTAAGGTGTTTGCGCGCGAAGGCGCACGTGATCGCGCATTTGTGCGCGCTATTTCACTTCTTTCCAGTCCGCATCGATGACGCTGTCGGCGTTCCCACCGCGCGGCGCATTCTGGCCGGTCAGAAGTTCCTGCTCATGCTCGGCGACGACATTCGGCGGTGACATCCGGATGAACGTCTCCACGCCGAGGATGAGGACGCCGAGATCATCGATCTGGCCAAGCACCGGGATGAAATCATTCACGATGTCGAGCGGGAAGAGCAGATACACCAGGCCTGCAAAGGGCAAGACCTTGAGCAGGCCAGGCACGCGTCGATCCGCCAACAGCCGCGCAACCAGCTTGAGGCGGTTGATGATCTGGATGATCACATTCGGATTGGGCGTGCCATTGGCCATGTTGTTCTCCTGCGCATCGCGCGCCGCCCATGATAGCAAGGCGGACCCGAAATGCGAGGATGGATCGTAGTCCGTGCATGTTTGAATCTCATTATTGGCCGTGCCCACCGCCGGTGCGTCGCGTTGCGGGAGGGAGGTGGATAAAACACGTTGTGCTGCACCCGTGCCGCGCTGAGCGGCCGGTGTATTGGCGAGGAGGTCCGCCTGGCCCGGTCCGATTTACATAAGTCTCCGGCTCGCGTCGCATGGGAGGGCGGGACGCGGGTGAGCGACGGATGATTGTCCCCCTCGCCGACCTTCCAAAAGGGGCCGATTTCAGTTAAGCTATGCCCGTTTTCGCCCTGGCGCGCGGGCCGGGTACGTCTTCCCCTCGCCATCGCCGCGCGGATGCCGAATCGGAGCGTTATGACGAACGTCAATCCCACACTTGCTGTACAGGCTCTGGGCCAATCCTTCTGGTACGACAATATTCAACGCGGGCTGATTGCAAGCGGGGAACTCAAGCGACTGATCGACGACTACGGGGTGATGGGCATCACCTCGAACCCTTCCATCTTCGAGAAGGCCATCACCCAGAGCGCCGACTACGACGCGCAGATCAGCGAGCTGGCCGCCAGCACCGCCGACGCGAAGGCGTTGTATGAGCGCCTCGCCATCCAGGATATCCGGGCCGGTGCGGATCTGCTTGCCCCGATCCATGAGCGCACGGGTGGCCGCGATGGGTACGTCAGCCTGGAGGTCTCCCCCACCCTTGCCCATGACCTGCGCGGCACGCTGGAGGAGGCGCGCCGGTTGTTCAAGACCGTTGCGCGCCCCAACGTCATGATCAAGGTGCCGGCCACCGCGGAGGGCATTCCCGCCATCGAGCAACTGATCGCCGAGGGCATCCCGGTCAACGTCACGCTGATCTTCTCGCTGGAGGGCTACGAGCGCGTCGCGCGGGCGTATCAGGCGGGGCTGGCGCAGCGCGCGCGCAAGGGGCTGCCGCTCAACGTCGCCTCCGTCGCATCCTTCTTCATCAGCCGTGTGGACACGCTGGTTGACCGTCTGCTCGACGAGCGCATCGCCGCGGCGGGCAAGCCGAAGGCAAGGGCCGGGCTGAGCGCCTTGCGCCATCAGGCCGCGATTGCCACGGCGCGGGTGGCGTATCTGCGTTTCGAAAAGCTTTTCTCCGGCGCGGATTGGCAGGCATTGGCCGCGCACGGCGCAGTGCCGCAGCGTCTGCTGTGGGCGAGCACCAGCACCAAGGACCCCAGCCTGCCCGACACGTACTACGCCGATGCGCTGATCGGCCCTGACACGGTCAATACCCTGCCGCCGGCCACGCTCAAGGCCTTCCGCGATCACGGGCGCGTGGCTTCGACGCTCAAGTCGGATGGCAAGGGTGCTCAGGCGGTGCTGGCCGCACTGCAGGAAGCGGGAATCCCGATGACCGAGGTCTGGCGGGACCTGCAGGACGACGGCGTGCGGCTGTTCGCCGAGGCTTTTTCCGGGCTGTTGCGCGGCGTCGGCGCCAAGCGTCTTGCAGCCCTTGCGCGCGGCAGCGCGGAGAACGTCGCCCCTGCGATGGGGTACGTAGATGAGCTTTCTAAGCTGCGCGCCGCCTCGCGCGTGTGGAACCGCGATCCTGCCTTCTGGACGAGCGAGCCGGAACACATCAAGGTGATCGCCAATCGCCTGGGCTGGCTGAATTCGATCGACCAGATGCGCACCGCCAGCGCCGACCTGAAGGCGCTTGCGGAGGAGATCAAAGCAGAGGGTATCCGCCACATCGTCGTGCTGGGGATGGGCGGCAGCTCGCTTGGCCCGGAGATGTTCCGCACGGTCTTTGCGCCCACGCTGGCGCGGAGCGGGTGGCCGATCACCCTGCACGTGCTCGATAGCGCGGACCCCGGCTGCATCCGCGCGATGGATGCGCGGATCGACCTGCGCACAACGTTGTTCATCGTGGCCAGCAAATCCGGTGCGACGCGTGAGGTCACGGCGTTCTACGAGTACTACCGCGCCCAGATGGACGCCCTGCTTGGCGATGACGCCGGTCAGCACTTCATCGCCATCACCGATGATGGGACGAAGCTCCAGTCGCTGGCGCAGGAGGAGCGCTTCCGGCGCACCTTCATCAATCCCGGCGACATCGGTGGGCGCTTTGCCGCGCTCTCGTATTTTGGGCTGGTGCCAGCCGCGCTGGCGGGCATCGACATCGAGCTGCTGCTGCAGCGTACGGCGCAGATGGCTGAGTGGTGCAAACCTGACAGCGCCTTCAACCCGGGGCTGTATCTCGGCGCGCTGCTGGGCGGTATGGCGCTGGCCGGCCGCGACAAGGCCATCTTCCTCATCAGCGAGCGATTGGCGGGCTTCGGGCTGTGGCTTGAACACCTGATCGCCGAGTGCACGGGCAAGATCGGGCGCGGCATCGTGCCCGTCATCGATGACCCCAACCTGAAGAACCTCGCCGACCTCAGCCGCGATCGTCTGTATGTGCGGGTGCGGCATGGCACCGATGCGGTCAATGATCGTTTGGCCGCCCAGGTCCGGCGCGCCAACCTGCCGCTGATCACCCTGCAGGTGGATGACCCCTATGACCTTGGCGCGGAGATTTTCCGCTGGGAGTTCGCCATCGTCATCGCGAGCGCGGTGCTGGGTGTCGATCCCTTCCATTCGCCGGATCTCACCCAGAGCAAGGCCAACATCGAGCGGCTGCTGATGGAGTTCGAGACCGAAGGCGTGTTTGGGCTCGAGGCGACCACGCGCAGCGCCAACAGCCAGATCGGCAAGCACGCGCGCAGTGCACGGGAGGGCGATTACGTCGCCCTGCAGGCCTACGTCCCGTATGACGCCAAGGTCGCCGATTTGCTCACCAAGCTGCGTGTCGCGCTGTCCTCGCGCACCCGTGCGCCGATCACCCTGGGATACGGGCCGCGCTGTCTTCACAGCGTTGGACAGCTCCAGAAGGGTGGAGCGAACAAGGTGGTCGCCATCGTCCTCACCTATGACGTGGACGATGACCTGGCCATTCCGGGTGAGCCGTATACGTTTGGTACGCTGGTGCGCGCGCAGGCGCTGGGCGACTTCGAGGCGCTGCGCACCCTCAACCGGCGGGTCATTCGCATCCATCTGGGTGGAGATGTCGCCGCCGGCCTGCGCAAGGCTATCCGCGCCCTGCGGGGCACGGCCCGGCCGGCGCGCGGTGCGGCGGCGAAACCGGCTCACGCTTGAGACGTCGGGCTGCCGGGACCGCACCCCCACCGTGCCCGGGCAATTGCGTTGAAGAACTGACAAAGGAGTTGACATGAAGATCGGCATCTACGGACTGGGTCGCATGGGCGCCAACATGGCGCGGCGCTGGCACCGCGAGGGCATCGACGTGACGGTGTGCAACCGCAGCCCGGGACCGGTCGATGAACTCAAGTCGGAGGGGCTGACCGGCGTCTACACGCTCGATGCGCTTGTGGCAGCACTCCCGGCCCCGCGCGCCATCTGGGTGATGGTGCCGGCCGGTGCCGCGACCGATGGCGCAATCGACACGCTGCTCGGGCTGATGTCGCCCGGCGATGTGATCATCGACAGTGGCAACTCAAACTGGAAGGACAGCCAGCGCCATGCGAAGGCGTGCGAGGCGCGCGGCATTGCGTTCATGGATCAGGGCACCAGCGGTGGCATCTGGGGGCTGGAGAACGGCTACTGCCTGATGATCGGTGGCGAGGCCGACGTCTTCAAGCGCCTGGAGCCCGCCTTCGCCGCGCTTGCGCCGGATGGCAAGCACTACCTCCTGTGCGGGAAGGCCGGCGCCGGGCACTTCACGAAGATGGTGCACAACGGGGTCGAGTATGGCATGATGCAGGCCTACGCCGAGGGCTTCGAAATCCTGCGCAAGAGCGAATTTGGGATGAGCCTGCGCGACGTCGCCTGGGTGTGGGGCAAGGGCAGTGTCGTCCGCTCCTGGCTGCAGGAGCTGGCTGTGCTCGCCTTTGAGCAGGAGGGCGACGGCCTTGACAACATCCGCGGCTATGTCGAGGACTCGGGCGAGGGCCGCTGGACGATCCAGGCCGCCATCGAAGAGGACGTCCCCGCGCCGGTGATCACGCTGTCACTCTTTCAGCGCTTCCTGTCGCGGCAGCCCGAGTCGTTTGCGGCCAAGGTCAACGCCGCGCTGCGCAAGCAGTTTGGCGGGCACGCCGTCAAGACCCGCTAGCCGGAGCGCGCCATGACACTTCCCGACAACTGCGTGATGGTGATCTTCGGTGCGTCAGGCGATCTGACGCACCGCAAGCTCATCCCCGCGCTTTACAGCCTGACCGCCGACGGCGCGCTGCCAAAGCAATTCGCGGTGGTGGGTTTTGCCCGTAAGCCAAAGACGGATGAATCCTTCCGCGCCGAACTGCGCGAATCGGTCTCCGAGCACGCCCGCGTCAAACCGGTCGACACCGCGGCGTGGGAGGCGTTTGCCTCGCGGGTGCATTACTGCCAGGGCGACTACGGCAAGCCTGACGATTACGCACGGCTGGAGGCGATGCTCAAGGACATCGACGCGCAGCATGGCACCGGGGGCAATCGTCTGTTCTACGTCGCCACGCCGCCCGAGGTCTATCACGCCATCACCGAGCAGCTGGGGTTGAGTGGGATGGCGCGCGCCGAGAATGGGCGCTGGGTGCGCATCATCATCGAGAAGCCTTTCGGCCATGACCTCAATTCAGCACGCGAGCTGAACACGCACGTGCACCGCTACTTTGCCGAGGATCAGATCTTCCGCATCGATCACTACCTTGGCAAGGAGACGGTGCAGAACATCCTGGTCTTCCGCTTTGCCAACGGCATCTTCGAGCCGATCTGGAACCGACGCTACGTCGATTCGGTGCAGATCACCGTGGCCGAGGAAATCGGCATCGAGGGGCGGGGGGCGTATTACGAGTCGGCCGGGGTGATCCGCGACATTGTGCAGAACCACCTCCTGCAGCTGCTGGCGCTGACGGCCATGGAGCCGCCGGCCGAGTTCGAGGCCGACGCGGTGCGCAACGAAAAGGTCAAGGTGCTGAAGGCCATCCGCGTGGATGACAGCGAAGGCGATGGCACGGTGCGCGGGCAGTATGGCCCGGGCAAGGTCGCCGGCCAGCTCGTGCCCGGCTACCTGCAGGAAGAGGGCGTGGCGCTGGACTCGACGACCGAGACCTGGCTGGCGATGAAGTTCCTGGTGGACAACTGGCGCTGGGCGGGCGTGCCCTGGTATGTGCGCAGCGGCAAGCGCATGCCGAAGCGCGTGACCGAGATCGCCATCCAGTTCAAGATGCCACCCCTGATGCTGTTCAGCAAGGCGACGGCCAAGGCCATCGAGCCCAACGCGCTGGTGCTGAACATCCAGCCCGACGAGGGCATCTCGCTCAAGTTTGGCTCGAAGGCACCGGGCTCGGGCGAGACCATCCAGCCGGTGAAGATGGACTTCACCTACTCCAGCGCCTTCGACAAGGCGGCACCGGACGCGTATGAGCGTCTTTTGTTGGACTGCATCCTCGGCGATTCAACGCTGTTCACGCGCGCCGACGAGGTCGAGGCGCAGTGGGAGATCATCAACCCGATCATCGACGGTTGGAAGGCGCAGGGCGGCGCGGCGATCGAGCTGTATCGCGCCGGCAAGCCCGGGCCGAAAGAGGGCGATGATTTCATCCGCAAGGACAAGCGCGACTGGCGCAACCTCTGGAGCTGAGATGAGTTCGCATACTTTGCGTGTCTCCGACACGGCCGAGGCGCTGACCGGTGATGCCGCGGCGCGGATCGTCAAATGCGCGCGGGATGCCATCGCCGGGCGCGGCACGTTTCACTGGGCGTTGAGCGGGGGCGGCACCCCGCGCGCCCTGTTCATGTTGCTGGCCATGCCGGAGTGGGCGGGTCGTGTGGACTGGAAGCGCACGCACGTGTGGTGGAGTGATGAACGCTACGTGCCGCCCACACACAGCGAGAGCAACTACCGCATGGCGTACGAGACGCTGCTCTCAAAGGTTCCCATCCCCGAGGCGAATGTGCACCGTGTGGGCACTGAGCTGGGTGCCGAGGAGGCCGCCGCCGAGTACGAGACGCAGATCCGCCTGCAGGTGCCGGGCGTCGGCCATGCTTTTGACCTGGTGCTGCTGGGCATGGGGGAGGATGGCCACACCGCCTCGCTCTTCCCCGGCTCGCTGGATGACATCCCGGCCGAGCGGCTGGTTTACGCGCACTGGATCCCCCGCGTGCAGGCGAAGCGCATCACCTTCACGCCGACGCTGATCAATGCGGCCGCGACGGTGATGTTCATCGTGACCGGGGCTGCCAAGGCGGACATTCTCTGCCGCGTGCTGTGCGGGCCGCGCGATCCCGATCAACTGCCGGCCCAGCTCGTCGAACGGGCGGAGTGGTGGCTGGATGCTGCCGCGGCGGCGGGCCTGACACGCTGAGCACGACGGACAAACATTGACCGTTGGGCTATGGCTGCGCGGGCACTTCGAACCAGAAGGTGCTGCCGTGGCCGGGTTGCGTCTCGAGGCCGATCCGGCCATCCATCGCTTCGATCCACTGACGGGCGATGGCCAGCCCCAGGCCGCTGCCGCCGGTCTCTCTCGCGCGTGATTTGTCGGCGCGCCAGAACCGGTCGAAGACGTGCGCGGCGTCCTCGGCGCTCAAGCCCGGGCCGTTGTCCGTGATCTCCACCCGAACCCCGGGTCCGGAACGCAGCGCCCGCACGCCGACGCGACCACCCTCGGATGTATAACGAAGGGCGTTGCCCAGCAGGTTGTTGATCACCTGGAGGGTGCGCTCGCCATCGATGCGCGCCAGGGGCAGATCCGCCGGTACATCGACGGTGAGGGTGAGGCGGCGCGCCTCGAACAGATCGCGGAAACCCTGCGCGGCGCGTTCGAGCAATGCGCCCAGCGGTTGCGGCGCGCGATCGAGTTTGAGCTGGCCGGCCTCGGCCAATGAGAGCTCGCGCAGGTCGTTGACCAGGCGGCGCAGCGTGGCGGTCTGATCGACCACCGTGGCGACTTCGGCCTTGGTGAGGGGATAGACATCGTCGAGGATGGCCTGTAGATTGCCCTGGATCACGGTGAGCGGGGTGCGCAACTCGTGGGCGATGTCGGCGACCATGTCGCGGCGCAGACTCTCTGCCTTGCGCCGGGCGGCATCCGCGGCCTGTAACTGCGCGGTCATGTCATTGAACGCGGCGGCAACCTCGGCGACCTCCTGGCTGCCGCCGGCGCGCACGCGCTCATCCAGACGCCCGCGCGCCACGCGCCGGGCGGCCGAGGCGAGCGCGCTGAGCGGCCGGCTCAAGCCCTGCGCGATGGCCAAACCGGCCAACGCACCAAGCAATGCAGCAAACGCCGCCGCCCGGGCGAGGACGCGGTTGAGGTCGCTCAGGAAGAGGCTGGCGGCCGCGCTGAACTGGGCGTTGCCGGGCGTGGTGAACAGCGCCAGGCCGACCACGCCGGCGCTGGTCTGCACCGGCACGGCATACGCGCGCTCCTCATCGCTGAGTGCCTGGCCGGCCCGCTCGGCCGGAAGCACGATGTGACCTGCCGCGTCGGCGACGATGATCTCGGCGCGGCCAAAGCCCCCGGCACCGACCCCGCGGCCGCGCAGCGTGCCGATGGCGTCGACGACGCCCGCCCAACTCCCGGTGCGCGTGTAGTGATCGGCGAGCGCCTCCATCAGCCCGGAGTCCGCCAGGCGGCTCTGGGCGAGATAACGTTGAAAGCTCCCGCCCACGGCCTGATTGGCAAACAGCGCCGCCGTGGCCGCGCTGAGCACGGCCACGGCGATGAACGCGAGGGTCAGGCGCAGCCACAGCCGTTTCACCCGCGCAGCCCCCAGCGATAGCCCACGCCGTAGACGGTCTCGATGTAGAGCGGGTGCGCGGGATCGGCCTCGATCTTGCGGCGCAGGTTCTTGATATGGCTGTCCAACGTTCGTTCCATTCCCGCGTAGGCATATCCCAGCGCGCGCTCGATCAGCTCCAGGCGGGTGTAGGCGTGGTTGGGCTGTTCGAGGAAGGCCTTGAGCAGATCGAACTCGGTCGGCGTGACGTCGATCGCCCGCCCGCCGATCTCGAGCGCGCGCCCGTCCAGATCGAGGCTGAGTTCACCGCTGCGCAGCACGCGTGGTGCGGGGGGCGCGCCAACCGCCCGGCGCAACACCGCGCGAGCGCGGGCGGTCAGCTCGCGCGGGTTGAAGGGCTTGGGGACGTAGTCGTCGGCGCCCAGCTCGAGGCCGATGATGCGGTCGGTCTCCTCGACCCGCGCGGTCAGCATGATGATGGGCAGCGTGGACGTGGTCGGGTCCTGGCGGACGATGCGGGTGATCTCCCAGCCGCTGCGATCGGGCAGCATGAGGTCGAGCACCACCAGATCGGGCTTGTCGGCACGGATGGCGTGGAGGGCGTCTTCGCCGTTGGACGCCACCTGCGTGGTGAAGCCGGCCTGTTCGAGGTAGGTCTGAACCAGGCGGGCGATCTGGGGGTCATCGTCGACGACCAGGATCCGCTGTGCCATCGTCTACTTGCTCTTCAGCGCGATCACGACATCGCGCACCTGGGTGACTTCCGTGAGGACGCCGGCGCTGACCAAGTCCTTCAGCAGGGCATTGACATCCGTGTTCGCGGGGAGCTTGAGCGCTGCAAGCATAGCATCGAGGCTGACACCGTTCTGCTCGGCCACCTGCTTGAGCGTCATGTTGCCGCGGATGGCATCCGCCGGCGGGGTGGCGCCCGGTTGTGGGGTTCCCGCGTTTTGCGGCGTCCCGACCGGCACGTGCGGGGTGGGGGTGGGCGCGGCGGGGATCGTCGTCGGCACGGCCGCGGGCGTCGCAGCCTGCGGGGCCGGTGACGTGCCGACCGTGGCGAGCGCGTCGCGCAGGGTCGAGGTCTCGAAGCCCGGCACGATGGCCTCGAGGTCCTTCAGCGCGGCGGTGGTCGGGATGTCGGCGGGGATCTTGCCGCGCGCATACAGCTCGGCCTTGTCCAGGCCCATGCCATCCATGACCTGCTGCAGGGTCATCCATCCCTTGAGGTCGGCGGCGTTCAGTCGTACGCCGGGGGCGAGGTTGATGCGTCCGGTCACCGACCACAGGCCGGCGGCCTGCGCGCCAAACACGGCGCTCATGAACAACACGATGAAGAGAACGGGCGTAACGAAGCGATTGACGGCCATGGCATCCTTCCTTATTTCGCGGCGACCGGGGTTCCGGCCTTGCGCTTGCGCACGATGTCGAGCCAGGTGGGGCCCAGCTTCATTTCCAGCGTTGCGTGCACGGGGCAGCTGTCCACGCAGGCCATGCAGCCGATGCAGTTGCTGCTGATGACGTCCGCCTCGGCGACGTTGAGCTTGACCGGGCAGGGCACGTCGCACACCGCGCAACCCTTGCAGGCCGTGGCCACGCGCCGGATGCGGAAGAGGCTGAAGCGGCCCAGCACGCTGATCACACCGCCCAGCGGACAGGCATAGCGGCAGAAACCGCGCTCCACAAAGAGCGTCGCCGCGAGCGTGCCCAACGTAAGAAGATAGGCCGGCCAGCTCGCGATCCAGTTGAACTCATACAGCCAGTCCAGGCTGAACAACGTCCGATACGGGTCGAAGTCGGCAAACCACAGCTTGATCGTCGTGATGGTTTGAAAGAGGATCACAGCCAGCGTGACGAAGCGGCCATAGCGCAGGATGCGGTCAAGTTTGGCGGGGACCACGACTTCCTTGATCTTGAGCTTGCGCCGCACCCACGCCAGCAGGTCCTGGGCCGCGCCAAACGGGCATACCCAACCACAAAAGGCCCCGCCGGCGACCAGCGTCCCAACCACCAGCGCGGCGAGCAGGATGATGTTCGAGGCATGCGTCTTGGGCACATACTGGCCGGCGCTGGCGATCCAGCGCTGAAGCGTCTCGATGCCGCCAAAGGGGCACAGCGCGTCGATCGAGGCCGTGGTCGCATCCTCGATGGCGGTGTGATGAATCACGCTGCTGATGAGGATGAACAGCGCGAAGCCGAGCTGGACGAGGTGGCGCGTGCGCTGCGTCCACGCCATTTGGCGGCGTCGGCGGGCGGCGGGCGTCTTGTTTGCAAAGTCGATATTCAATTTGCGGAGCAGGTTTGATTGCGCACTCATGAGGACTCTCCTGTCGATGCTGAGTTGTCTTCAGCCTAAGTGACCGGCATGGAGAACCTGTGGAGGCGGCGTGGCGGGGCTGTGTGCGAAAAATGACGGTGGGGGGGTGCCGCTCGGCGACACCCCCCCACCTCAAGGAGAGAACACGGACCTCGTTTAGCTACGGGCGATTCATGCGGCCGCGCATGCCGCCCTGCGGCACTCCGCGCTGCCCGCGCATCGGCTGATTCTGGCCCTGACCCTGCTGGTCGCACACCCCATCTCCGTCCGCGTCGACGAAGGCGCTGCCCGGATCGCCGTTGCCCGGCCCCCGCGGCGTCCACGCCGTTGTGAGGTGGGCGGTGATCTGCGCCCGCATCTGGGCGAGTTGCGCATCAGCCAGCGCCTGCGTCAGCGTGCCGGCGCTCACGGCCGCATCGAGCTGCGTCTTGCGCGGGGCGAGCACGGCATCGGTCAGCGTCGCCAGTGGCACGCCCCTGGCATCGGCGATTTGGGCGAAGGTCTTGCCCGCCTTGAGTTCGGCCGTGAGGTCGGCCACGCCCATCTTGAACTGCGCCGCGGCGATCTCGACCAGGCTGCCATCGGCTTGCCAGCCTCCGCGCCGCTGGGCCATTCCCGCCATACCCTG
>JAIBCK010000077.1 GCA_019694215.1 Thermoflexales bacterium | reverse complement strand
CGACGAACACACCGACGAACACACCGACGAACACACCGACGAACACGCCGACCAATACGCCGACGAACACACCGACGAACACACCGACGAACACACCGACGAACACGCCGACCAATACGCCGACGAATACGCCGACGAACACGCCGACGAATACGCCGACGAACACGCCGACCGCAACGCCGACGGCGACGGCCCTGCCGACGCTCATCGCTCACAAGGACTCGATTCCGCCGTCCGGATCTCAGGTCGCCGTTGGGTCGTACATCACTTACTCCGTCGTCGTCACCAACATCGGCCAGGGGCCGGCGTTCCAGGTGCCGGTGACGGACTCGATTCCGGCTGGGACGACCTACGTGGCGAACTCGGCAGTGCCAGCCGTGACCAGCGGTCCTGATCCACTGGTGTGGACGATTCCGATGCTCGCTCCGGGCGCTGCCTTCACCATGACCTTCACGGTCGAAGCGACGGACCCGTCGCTTGGGACCATCCGGAACACGGCACTGGTCGGCAACAACCCGGTCACCATCACAAACGAAGTCATTCACGTCTTCGCGCCAACGGCCATCGAGCTTGTGTCGATGAACGCCAACCGCGGCAGCGATGTGGATGGCTATCCGATTGTGACGGTGTGGTGGAGCATGGCGAGTGAGGCTGAGACGTTGGGCTACCGCGTCCTGCGCAGCACCAGCGCTGACCCGACGTCCGCGACGGACATCTCTGGCGGTCTGATCGCCGCCTACGGAGATGGCGGCCTCTACACCGTCGTCGACGCAGGGGCCATCCTTGGCCAGACCTACTTCTACTGGATCGAAGTGGTGGGTACCGATGGCCAGGTCACCCTGCTGGGTCCGATCCAGGTCGCCGGCGGGACACTCACACACAAGGCCTTCCTGCCAGCGGTTTCCCGCTAGTCGGGTTCAACCAGGGTAGGTCGTAGCGAAGCGGCCGGCGCCACCAGGCGCCGGCCGCTGACTTTTCCATCGTGGTAGGCTCGGCGCCGAGATGATTCTGTCCTCAAAGGCATCCGGAGGTTCCCAACGGTCTGCGCATCGGATCACCTGCGGGCTGGTCGCTGCGCTCCTGGGGCTGGTCGTGTTGCTTCACGCCGCGCCAGGGCGTCTCGATGCGCAATCGACGGCCACGCTGCGCCTCGAGCTGGATGCGACAACCCTGGCGCTGGGTCAGACCTACAAGGTCTACATCACTGTCGAGAATGCCAGCGCAGTGATGGGCGTGGATATTGATGGTACGTTTGATGCGACGACGTTCGACGTCGTCGTTGCCAATCCGGGCCAGCCAATCCAGTCGCTGGATCTCATCAAGGCCGAACAGGTGGACGCAAACACGGTGAACAATGCCGCGGGCACCTTTCGCTGGCGAATCCGCCAGATCTTCCCCTCGCCACCTTTCTCGGGCAGCGGCCGTATCGCGGTATTTCAAATTCGCCCCAAACGACTCAATGCGGCAACGCCGTTGGCCCTGAGCGCCGTCGCGCTCAAGAACGAGGCAGGTGCGGACTTGCCGGCCGTGTCATCGCCAATCATGCTCGCGGTGGCCGTGACAGGTCAGGGTTCGAGCGCCACCACCCCGTCCCCCGTTTCGAACGCCGCGGCGACGCTCACTGTTCCCACGCCCACTGCGACACCGACACCTCCGACCGCGTCGCCGACCCGCGGACCGCTCACGACGCCGTCCGTTGCCGTGGTTGCCAGTGCAACAGCCACACGAGGGGCGTCTTCGACCGCGGGCCCAACGCTCACGCCCACGCCAACGATCACCGGCACCTCAGTGCGGCCCGCCCCGGCGACGCAAACGCCCTTGCCGGGAGCGTCGGCGCGTGGTAGCGCCCCGGCACCTACCGATCGGCTGCCAGCGGGGACGAGCACGCCTGACACGCAAGCGCCGCTCGCGACTGCGGCTATCGGTGGCGATACCCCAGTTGCCGCCACTCCGGTGACCACCGGCACCCCGGACGCCAGCGGCCTGGGCCTCGCACTGGTCATTGTCGGCGCGGCAGGATGGTGGGCGTTTTCACGTGAGGGCCGCTCAAAGAGGACTCACCCATGAAGAAACAACGCACCGCCACAGAAGTCAGCGCCACTGCGGCTGGCCATCGGCGGGGACGGACCGCGGCATTGATCGGGCTCGCAGTTGGTCTGCTGGCCGCCTTTGTTGCTCCGGACTTCCACGCAGCGAACTGCGTGCTGCTCATCGCCGTCGCGGTCATGGGCGGCATCATGGCCGGGCGCACTGCAGCGATGCATCATCCCGGCTCCGCGGCAGCCCTGGGCCGCAGTGGTGGCACGCGCGCCGCCTTCGGGTTCACGCTCCCCTTCATTGCGATCTTTGCCTGGCAGGCCCTGCGCATGGATGCCGACCAGGTGGCCCGCCTGATGGCCGCGCTGTCGCCGCCGGAAATCGAAGCCATCAAACAGGCTGGCCTCACCATTGGCGCAAGCTACTTTCAGGGCCAATTGATCTCCTACATCGGCGCGTATATCCTGTTTGGCGCCCTGTGGGGCCAGCTGGGTGGATGGATCGGCGGCTTGATCGGGCGAAAGTCCTTGGACTCAAAGCGTTAGGCGTTGAACAGCGCGTTCAGCAGGGATTGAACGACGGGATACACCACGTCGACCTTCTGCTCAGGATGCTCTGCGCCGACGAGGTCATGGGCCAGGCCGGCTCCAGCCTCGAAGGCATGCAGCCTGGCGTCCGCGCCCCGCGCCTGCCAGAGCGACGCCAGCTCGCGGACGCTTGGGTTGTGGACGACCCGGTCATTTTCGTTGAGAACGAGCGTTGTGCGTTTGCAGGCTGGCGCGGTGCGACGCGCTGCGGCGAGCAACCGCTGGGAGAGGCCCAATGCCGCCGCCACGGCGCGCGTCGACAGCCGCGGGTAGCTGAAATCCGGTGCGGTGCGGGTGTCCTTCAGAACGGGATCCCACCAGCGCCATTGATTGGGTAGCACCGAGAAAAGCCAGGCGGCCTGACGCGTCCAGCGCAGGGGCACCGCCGGGGTCCGGAGCAGCGGCGCGAGGATCAACGCGCCTTTCAGCCCGGCCACGTTCTGGGCGGCATGGGCGGCGCAGGCACCGCCGACCGAAAGGCCGGCGATCACGACCCGCTCCCCAAGCGCCTTCCCGCGCTCCGCCATGTCAACCGCCCAGTCGGCGAGGTCGCGTTCACGCAGCCGCCCGAGTTCATCCGTCATCCGATCCGCATAACCGTGGTAGGGCATCCGCGCGGTCAGTGCATTGACGCCCTGCGCCGCCAGGATCTCGGCCAGCGGCTGAAACTGTCGCGGGCAGGACGTCAGGCCATGCAGAAAGACAACGGCCTGCGCCGTGCGTTCCGGACGTCCGAAGAAGCGCGTGCGGCAGACCGGGTTGAGCGTGGCATCGGCGGCATCCCGCTCGACCAGGTCCTGGATGGCGGGGTGCAGGGTGGGGTGCGTCATGGTTCAGGGTCGGAACGTGGCGGCGCGCAGCGTCGCGGCCTTGAGGCGCGAGGGCACGATCTGCACCCCGAGCCCCGGCCCGGTTGGCACGCTCAGGGTGCCGTCCGGATTGATGTCAAAGGGAGGATCGATGATGTCCGGGTTGTAGTAGCGGTTGCTTGCGCTCAGGTCACTTGGAAGGGTGAAGTTCGGGAGTGAGGCGAGGGCCAGGTTCAGCGCCCGCCCGATCCCGGTCTCGAGCATGCCGCCGCACCAGACGGGCATGCCCGCCGCCTGGCACAGGTCGTGAATCTCGATGGCCCTGGTCAGACCACCCGAGCGACCCTGCTTGATGTTGATGATCTTGCAGGCATCCAGTTCGATGGCCATGCGGGCATGATCGGGCGTGTGAATACTCTCGTCGAGACAGATCGGCGTTCGAAGTTGTCGCTGCAGCTTATGGTGTTCGTAGATGTCATCATAGCCAAGCGGCTGCTCGATCATGAGCAGGTCCAGGTCCTCCATCGCCTGGAAGACGCCGGCATCCGCAAGGCTGTAGGCCGAGTTGGCATCCACCATCAGCATGCGACCAGGCAGGACGGACCGCGCCACGCGGGCATCCTCAATGTCGCGCCCGGGCTTGATCTTGATCTTGATGCGCAGGTAGCCGTACTGCAAAAAGGTCTCGATCTTCTCGGCGAGTTTTTGCGGGCTGGGCTGGATACCGATGCTTACCCCGACCGTGACGCGGTCGCGCGTGATGCCGCGGCCGGCATCGAGATAGGCGCGCAGGCTGAGGCCAGAGCGTTGTGCAAAGAGATCCCACAGCGCGCCTTCGAGACAGGACTTGGCGAAGTTGTGGCCGCGCACGCGGTGAAAGCGCTCCGGGCACTCGCGTGGGCCACTGAACGGGGCCGAAAGGGCGAGCGGGATGAGATAGTCCTTCAGGATGTGCCAGCCGCTTTCCACTGTCTCGTACGAGTAGCCCGGGCCATCGCTGGCGTACTCACCCCAGCCGACCAACCCGTCGGCACAGACGCGCGCGAGGATCAGATTGCGGTGATCCTTCGATCCGAAGCTGGTCTCGAACGGCGCGACCAGCGGCATGTGAATCTGATACAGGTCTATCTGATCGATCTTCATGCCGCGATCATCTCACGGCGCGCGTCTATCGGTGCAGGATCGGA
The DNA here is from genome assembly GCA_019694215.1 of Thermoflexales bacterium. Taxonomy (GTDB): domain Bacteria; phylum Chloroflexota; class Anaerolineae; order J036; family Brachytrichaceae; genus Brachythrix. The sequence continues at coordinate 10,126 of JAIBCK010000077.1, read as the reverse complement.
AGCCACGCCCGGGCTGTGCTTTCGCAGGTCAGGTCCAGCGCGACGCGCGCCAGGGTGCCGTCGTCACCGGGTAGGGCGTCACTGGCGCAGACCTGCCACTGGCCCCCAACCGGGCGACCCACGAAGCTGGCGAGCGCCGAACCGGGTGGCCGAAACACGCAAATGCCGGTGTCCTGGCAGACCATGTCACTGTCGCCGAGCAGGTCGCCCATCGCGGATGTCGAGAGCAGGGCCGTGTCGCTCACCGTCACGGGCCAGGCTGACGTGAGGTCGGCGCTGCTGCCATACAGCCACGTGGCCAGCCCTGGCCGATTGATCAGCGTCAGGCTCAGCCCGCCTGGATCGACCAACCAAACGGTGAGATCGCCGAGCCAGGTGTGCGTCAGCGCGAGCTGCACCGAGACGGTTGCGACCGTGCCGGCACTTTGCACAGCGATCGGAACGCAGATACCTGCCGGCATGGCGCTTGGGATCTCAACCCTCGCATCGCGCATCACGCGGCCGCAAGGCTCGGGGGTCGGGGTTGGCGTTGGGGTGGCATTTGGCGTGGGCGAAGGGGTGGGCGTGACGGGAGGCGGGCCGGCCGTCGGACACACGTTTGCGGTGTGTCCGAATCCGGTCACAGTGTCGGTGAACGGTCCGTGGACGCCGGATTGGTAGGTGCTTGCCACCAGAACATACGGGGCGTCCGCGATGAGTGTGCGACGGATGGCGGGCGCGAGGCCAACGGCGTCGTCATTCGCTTCGAGGGCGTTGCTGAGGGGATGAACCGGGTCGAAAGCACCTAAGTACAACGTATAAAAACCATCTTCTGCCGTCTGCATGACGATGGAATAGAGTCCCGAGGTTGAGACCGAGAAGGGCATGGCACGGTATTGCACGGCAGGCGCATTGGCGGCAAGCCCGGTGGGTGGATTTCCGATCAGGGTGCGCTGATAGGTTGGGCCGCTGTCATCGAAGGTGCCGGGGCACGGTGCGGTCTTCAGCGCCTGGAGGCGCAGCGTCACCGTCGCGTCACTGTATACCGGACCCAGCGCGGCGGAGGCCAGTGCGTAGTGCGGCGCCACCGCAGACAGCACCCAGGGCGCAGACCCGCCGGCCACCGCCAGCGTGAACGCACCGTCGCCTGCGTTGCTGGTGGTGGTGATCACGGCAGGGAAGGGCGAGCGGGCGGTCACCACGGCGGCGATGGGTTGCGCTGTGTCGAGATCCAGCGTTTGCCCTGAAACGGTGTAGTGCCCACCCATGGCCATCGTGACCGCCAGGGTGTGGGTCATGGGCGTGGCGTTCTGGTCCAGGATGATGACGCGTTCGAGATAGCCGTACGCCTGCACGGTGAGGGTCACCGTCCCGTGTGCGGGAAGCGGAAAGGTCACGCTGCCCGAGCTCTCGGAGAGCGCTTCGAGGGTGAAGGTCAGCCCGTTTGTCGCAGTTGCGTGGGCACCGCTGATGGGCAGTCCACTTGTCACGTCGGTGACATGGGCCATCAGGACGTTGGGCAGGCCAGTGGTGCAGCCTGGAAAGCGGAAGGCCGCGATGGTCGTCGCCCACAGCACGGGGGAGGTTGTTGAGAGGCGCTCTCCCGTGAACCAGAAGGTGCAGTCGTCGAGGGGGTCCAGTGTGAGCTGGCTGTAGTCGCCCCATCGGCTCAGGACGCTGGTCTGCGAGCCGCCGCCCTCGTCCAGGACACGCTCGCCGAGCGTCAGGCTGTTCGGCGGGTCATCGGCGAGACGCCCGGAGATGCGCAACGATGGGAAGGTATCTGCGCCCGCGGCGCTGTAGGCCAGCGCGAGGTTGCCGGCGTTGTCCATGGCCGCGCTGCCCATCCAGCGCCACACGCCGTCGGTTGGCGCGAATACGGCCTGCTGAACCAGCGTGGGTGTCAGGGCGTGCACATTGCGCAGCTCAAACCAGCGCAGGCCGGCCCTGCCGTTTCCATCGTCGACGGTGTGATTGCCGACGATGGCGGTATGGTCGCCAAAGTTGCGATAGGACAGTCGCCACATCAGGCGGTCGGCCAGCGCGTCAAGTCGCGCCGACGTAACCGGCTGCGGCACGCACGCGCGAGTCGTTGGGCACAGGTCGGACCAGGCCGTGGTGGTGAGCGCGACCGGCCCACTCAGCGTGCTGTTGGCCGGGTTCAGCCAATCCACGTGAAAGCGAAAGAGGTGCAGGCGATCACTGTCGAAGTGCGTCCACTCGGCGGCCTCGGGTGCCACGATGAGTTCGGGCTCCCCGGTTGGGGGCAGGGTGCGTCCGTCGAGGTCGGCAGGCAGACCGCCCCCGATGGTGTTGATCGGAAAGGGTGCCGCGTCCAGCTTGACCAGCGCCTGACGCGCCGGCGCGCCGGTGAGCATGGCATCCCGTTCGTAGGCGGCCACGGCCATCCCCCTGAAAGCGGATGTCGGCAGATCGTAAAGATTGAACGTTGCGTAGTAGCCATCCGGCCAGATTGCAAAACGAGGGTAGTCATTCAGGAGGCTGGCATCGAACAGGAATTCATAGCGATGCCATCCACCGAGGGGATCGCCGCTCTGAGATACCGCCACGCACTGGTAGAACGGCCCGCTACCCATCGCGATATTGGGAAGGGCAAATTGACTGATCAACCAGCGATCCGCCAGCGTGTCATACAGGACGTTCGGGTCGCCGTGGTTGGTGTCCTGGCAGGGACCGCCAAGGCCGTCAAATAGGGTGTTGATCTTCACTGGCCCCAGCAGCCGCGCGCCGCTCTGCCGATCAAAGACCGACCATGCTCCGTTGACGGCGTGAACGTAGTGATGAGGCCCGATTGCGCCGGTGGGATCGGGTGGCAGCACCCAGTTGTTCCCGGCCTGCACCACATCCACGCTGGAGGTGCCGGCAAACGTGATGATGGGGGCTGGCATTTCAATCAGCGGAGCCTCGAATTGCACGCCTTCAACGCCTTCGAGCGCCCAGTACAGGCCTGGATCCTTGCCCTTGAGGGCGTCCCGCTCGGCCGCTGAATAGGCTGGCCGCCCCAGTCTGCGGTTGACCGCGTCAAGGGCAATCAGGCTGTCTGGCCCGTTCGCTTGCCCTGGCTGCAGCACCTGCGCCGACCGCGACCCAAACCGCGTGGCGTTGCTGAAGGTTGGTTGCAGGCTGATGGTCGGTATCGTGGAGACGGTGATTGATGGCCCTGTGTTTCCACTCGATGGGCGACCAAGGGCAAAGAGCAGGATCCCTGCAATCCCTCCCGCAATTCCGATCAGCGTTGCAGCCCGCTTCATGCTGCCAGCTTATCAGAGCCCTGTCTGAAAAAGTATCCAGCCCGGCGCTGAGCACCGGGCTGGTTGACGGCCAAGCGTATCGACCAGGGACTAGCGACCCATGACCGCCTTGAGTGCTCCGCAGGCCGGGCAGGAACCGTTCGGCCGGAAGATCGAGAAACCGGCCTGCGGGTCATCGTTCCACTGGCGGAAGTCGATGTTCCAGATGATCATCAGGCGAACCTTGCCGGAAGCACGCGACAGCTCAGCCGCGCGGGCCAGCCAACCGGCCTGATTGGCCAACGTGATGCTGCCGCCCCACGAGAAGCCCCCCGGCAGCGGGCCAATGCCCTCGCCGGTCACGTATCCGAGCTCAGTCCAGCAAACGGGCACCTTGCCGCCAAAGGCGTTGTAGACCGTGTCCAACGTGCCCCAGAAATACCACTGATGGTGGTCGGCGCTGCCCACCGGGGCACCCGTGCGCTGATCCGGGCCAACCATCGTGCCGTTGTGGTGCGCGCCGGCGCAGTCCATCCACGCCGCGGCGCCGGTGGCTGCCAGACGTTGGACAAATGGCGCATCATCGCAGCCGGCGTCCGAGCAGCCTCCGCCGTAGTAGCCGGTCGGTGCGGGCGCGCCGCTGATCACCAACGTGTTCTTGTTGACGGACTTGATCGCGCCGTACGCCTCACGGAGCATGTTGGCGTAGTTCTCGGGGTTGACCTTGCCATTGCCGCTGCCGCCATACTCGCGATCGAGGTTGGGCTCGTTCCACACTTCAATCGCATCTGCGCCCTGGGCGGCGAGCGATGCCACCATGCGAGCGAAGTCCTTGTGATAGTTGGCATCGTTGGCCCGGCCACGGTTGCCGATGGCGCCGATCAGGATCTTCATCCCGGCGCCGTGAACGGCGCCGATGAGGCCACCGAGGTCAGGCGCGCCGCCATCCATCACCACTTGATACTTGACCCAGGTCATGCCGATGTCGCGCATCTGGCCCAGGAAGTTGGTGCTGTTGATGTGACCCCCGAGCTCAAACCCGGCGAAGCGTCCCGGCGCGGGCGCAGGCGCTGGCGCGGGGGCCGGCGCAGGGGCGGGGCCGGGCGCGGGGGCGCCTGCGCTGCCACCCGCCGACGTAAAGGGGGCATAGATGTAGGCTGTTTGGCCCAGATAGGCGATCTGGAACCAGAGGCCGTCGCCAGCGCGGCCGAGGGGTTGGACGGCTGTGCCGCCGGACAGAAGACCGATGATTTGGCCATTCAGCCCGGGTGCGGCGCGCACATTTAGCGCAGGCACGGAGACAACGACCGGGGCCGTCACCGAGGCGCCTTGACCCGTCGATGCGTCGTCGGGCGTGTAGGTGCCGCCGACAGTGGCGTATTCGGCGAAGATCCAAGCCGTCTGGCCTTGATAGCTGATCTGCCACCACTGTCCGTCATCGGACTTGCCGCTGGTGGTGACCGTCGTGCCGCCCGTGAGCCTTCCCAGGATCGTTCCCTGCAGGCTGGGCGCTGAGCGTACATTGAGCGCGGTCACTGTGACCGTCACAGTCTCCTGTGGTGCGCGGATGGATGCGGTGGGGGCGGCCGCAGCGGCCGTTCCGGGGACGGCGAGGGCGAGTGACAGGCCAAGCGCCACCGCCGCGAAAAACGGGCGATTGTGGAACATCGAAGCTCCTTCGTGGGGTCGCGCACCCTCAGGTCGGGCGCGCCTGCTTATTCGGACGTCGACTTGCGGCTGTTGATGATGGACGCGATGAGAAGTCCAGCGATGATCGGGCCAAAGAGACCCACAACGATGAAGATCGGATCAAAGCTCGCTTTGAACAAAGTCGAGAGCGGGATGATAAAGAACAGGATTGCTACGATCAGAATGGGCCAGGAGCCCTGAAGGCGTTTGTTCATCGTCTTTTCCGTCGCGCGATGGCGCGGGTGCTTATTCTATCGGGTTATGGAAGGGGCCGGTCGGTGGACCCATTCGCCTACACTTCCTCGGCAAGGCGCGCCTCGAAGCGCCGAAAAACCGTATAGCCGAGCACAAGGATTGCCACTGCCGTGAGCGCCGTGCGGGCCCAGAAGTCGACGGCAGTGATGCGCCCGTGATACATCAACTCCTGGAAGATGTTTACCAGCGACGCCATCGGATTGAGGCGGCGCACCCAGAGCGCGAAGCCCGTCACCTCGATCGAGCTGGCGTCATACCAGATCGGCGTCACGAAGAAGAGCGCCAGCATGCTCAGGTCAAGGATGAACTGCGTGTCCCGGTAGAACACGTTCAACGTCGACAGCATCAGGGCAAGGCCCGTGCACAAGATCGTCTGCAGTAGGACCGCCACCGGCACGAGTACCAGGGTGGCATGCAGGGGCACCCCGGACAGAATTGCCACCAGCGCGAACATTGGCAGGGCAAGCCCATAGTTGACCAGGTTGGACAGCACCGACGCAATTGGGAGGATCAGGCGCGGGAAGTAGACCTTCTTCACGAGTGCGCCATTGGCGACGACGCTGCCCGCGCCACCGACGACGGCGGCACTGAAGTAGGTCCACGCCAGATAGCCTGCCAGAATCAGCACGTGCACGCTGGGTTTGTCCGTCCCGCCACTGCGGTTCATCTGGGTGAACGCAAACGACAACACCACCATCATCCCGAGTGGCTGCAGGAACGACCAGGCCACGCCGAGAACGGAGTTCTTGTAGCGTGCCTTGAGGTCACGGATGACGAGCATCCGCAGGAGATTGCGGTAGCGCCAGAGATCCCGCAGGTCGTCGATGGGCGATTTCTTCATGAATGCGGCGAAGCTGGCAGTATCCCACGGTAGGCGCGGATCATCGTCTCGGCGCCGCGTTCCCAGGAGAAAGTGTTCTCTGCGCGTTGTCTCAGCGCGCGACCCAGCTCGCGCCAGCGCGCGCGGTCTTCCAGCAGGGCATCGACCTGTTCCGCAAAGGCGGCGATGTCGCCAAACGGCGCATAACGCCCGAGCTCGCCCAGGAGCTCGCGTTGGGCGGGGGTGTCATAGGCCACGGTTGGCAGGCCCATCGCCATGTAGTTGAGGATCTTGCCGCTGCCCTCCGTGAGCGAGCGTTTCGGGGCCAGCGCGAGGTCCGCAAGGGCGAGCCGATCCGGCATCTGCTCGTAGGGTACGCGGCCGGCGAAGTGCACGCGATCTGCCAGACCGCTGCGCAGGGCGCGATCACGCCAGCCACTCACCCCGGGGAAGCCATACACCAGCCAGTGCAGGTTGGGCCGGCGCTCGCTCAGGCGTTGCGCGGCAAGCAGGATGTCATCGATGCCCTGATGGCGTGCCAGCAGGCCCAGGAAGATCGCGACATCCGCGTCAGGGGGAATGCCGAGCGCGGCCCGTCGCACGATGCGTTCCTCCGCGCTCAGGCGATCTGGCCGCACGAAACGCACACCGACGCCATCGGGGAGCGCAATGATGCGCTTGGTCGGCCAGCGACGCCGAAGCGCTGTGGCCGAGGCCTCCGTGCTGGTGAAGATTACGCTGCCCTGGCGCTCGGCCAGCCGCTCGATGCGCTCCCAGAATGCCCGCTGGCGGGGCCGATCCGCAGGCAGAAAGCCGTGCTGGGTCATCTCGTCGGTCAGGGCACCCTGATAGTCCATGCACACGGGGGTGCCCCACAGCCGCCCGATCAGCCCGCCGATGAGTGCGCCCTCGTGGAGATGCCCATGGATAATATCATAACGTTGTGCAATCAGCACGCGCGCGAGCCGGATTGCCAGCAATATGTCAAACGCATACTTGTGGCGCGACGATCCGACTTCATAGCGCGCGTGCCACGGGGTGGGCGAGGTGCGAATCACGCGCACACCGGCCGGCGTGTTGCCCTTGAAATAGGTCAGCACGTCAACGGTGTGGCCGGCGGCCGTCAGCGCGCGCGCCTCCTCGAGGATGCGCACGTGACAGCCGTAGTCGTTGAAGAAGGAGGTCGGGGCCAGGCTGAGGATGCGCAGCGGTCGGCCCGAGGCATCGGTCATTTGTTGCCGGGCTTTTTATCTCCGCGCAGGCGGTTTGCGAGGGTCTCGCCCATCAGCGCACCAAGCAGGTTGGGCGGGGCGATGTCGGCCGGCGCTTTGCTGCTGCCGCGACCGCGCTTCCAGTCGGCGAGCCAGGCCGCGCGCGCCTCCGCTGCCCGGGTGAGCCGCCCGCGCACGGCATCCCCCTGACCGTCGTCGACGTCCTCGCGCAAGTTGACGAGCTCCGTGATGATGCGATTGATCCAGTGCCGGGTCACGTCCGGGTTGGCCAGCAGGGCATCGGCCATGGCCTGGGCGTCCTCGCCCTCTACGCCGCCGGTGGCCTTCTGAAAGGCGCGACCCGCCATCCACTTGCGATCGTTCCAGGCCCCATCTCCGGTCACTGCTTCGACGAGCGCGCCACTGACTGCCGTGGGAAGCGCGCGCAGCGAGAGGGTGAAGCCATCGTGTTCGGCGGCCTCGACGAGAACGGGTTGTGCGCCACAGTGGCTGAGGATGCCGATCAGGGCATCAACCCCTTCGTGCCCGGAGCCGGGCCGCGGGGTCAGTGCGACGATGGCGTCGTTCAGGGCGTCCTGGCCCGGGATCGCGCTCTCGGCCCGGGCGGGATTCAGGATCAGCTCGCCACTGACGTAGGTAATATCGTTGGGCAGCCCGCTGGCTGCTTTCAAGCTGGCCGCCTTGCCCGGACACAGATCGAGCACGATGGCATCCGCGTCGATCTCGCCGTCGAGCGCGCGCAGGGTGGGTGTGAGGGCGGCCTGCGGCAGCGCGATCACGATCAGGCGCGCACCCTCGCACGCGGCAAGAAGGTTCCACTCGGTCTTGTCGACCAGTTTGGCTTCGCTGGCGCGCCGGGCCGCGTCCGCGGCTTTGTCATGTCCGACCAGTTCGATATCCTGAACGGCCGGACGCAGCGCCGCAGCCATGTGCATGCCACGCTGACCGAGCCCGACGATGGTGACGCGATTCTTTGCCATTTCGGTTTTCCCTCGTTCAACCCACAACCAGTCGCATCAGCGCGACGGCGGGTCGTATGACGACTTCGCTGAGGAATCCTGATCCCAGGAAGAAGAGCGCGATCAGGGCATAACTGGCATATGGCTCGATCTTGGCGATCAGGTCGTGCCACTGCCACGGGAGGAGGCCCTTGAGGATCGTCCAACCATCCAACGGGGGCACGGGCAGCAGGTTGAAAAAGAACAGCTGGAAGTTGACGAGAACGGCCAGCAGCCCGACCTGAAGAAAGATCTGTGTGCTCGTGCTGATTGGCCCCAGTGGCAGGGCATCACGGGCCACCCGGATGATCAGGCCGAGCACGATGCCAATCGCCAGATTTGCGAGCGGCCCAGCGACCGCGACCAGGGCGTGCGAGATGTGCTGGCGGCCGCGCAGGCGTGATGGGTCGATGGGCGTGGTCGCCCAACCAATCCCAAACAGCATGAACATGACCGAGCCCACCAGGCTGAGGTGCACGGCCGGGTTGAGTGAGATGCGGCCCAGCTTGCGCGGGGTGGGGTCCCCAAGCTTGTCGGCGACAACGGCGTGCGCGAGTTCATGGCCGGGAAAGCAGATCAACAGGACGACGAGAATGAGCCCGAAGCTGATCGTCGCCTGGGTCATGTCCCTACGGCCAAGGGCATCAAAGATGCTGATGAGGGGTCCGCCCATAGAAGCAAAGATTATAGTCAGTGGCGGTGGCTATAATCCCGTTGTGGCCTATCTCGAGGTGACACCTGTCAATGTGGGTCAGGTGGTTCGGTTGCGCAAACCCCACCCGTGTGGGAGTGTGACCTGGGAGATTCGCCGGCTCGGGGCCGATGTCGGTCTGAAGTGCCAGGGTTGCGGACGCATCGTCATGCTGACCCGGCGCGAATTTGAACGACGACTCGACCCGAAGGACAAAGGCGGCCAGACGAAATGAAAAAGCGGATCAGGATTCTGTATGCCGACACGGGTGGCGGTCATCGCAGCGCAGCTGAGGCCATCGTGCACGGCCTGAACCTTGTCTCGGGAGATGCCTACGACACGCAGCTCACCAATGCCTTTGGCATGTTGCCTTTCCCCTTCAAAGGCGCGGAGGAGACGTATCCCATCTGGGTCAACTACGCCCGCGTCGCCTACGGCCTCGCCTTTCACGCGACAAATGGCCGACGTCGCGTCGTCGCGATCCGCACTGCCTTCGAACCGATGACAGACCCGGTCGCGGATGCGTTTCTCGAACAGCATCCCGCCGACCTGTATGTCTCGTGTCATCCCGGTTACAACCTGGGTGTGCCGGACGCCATCCAACGTGCGGGGTTACCCTGCAAGTTTGTCAACGTGGTGACCGATCTCGTCTCAGGCCACGTTGCCGCCTTCAACCCGCTGACGGATTGTTGCATCGTTCCCACCGATGTGGCTGCCCGGCAGGCGATCGAAAACGGCGTGCCTGAAAGCAAGGTCGTGGTCTGCGGCCAACCGGTTTGGCCGGATTTCCGGCAGCGCATGGGAAGCCGCGCTGAAACACGCGCGGCGCTCAACCTGCGTGACGATCTGCCCGTTGTGCTGATGATGAGTGGCGGAGACGGGATGGGTCTGCTCGGGCTGGCCGCGCGGGAACTGGCCTTCAGCGGGCTGCCGATGCAGTTGGTGGTTGTGACTGGACGTAATGCGGCGGTCAAGCGCGAGCTCGAATTCATCAATGCGCGCGTGCCGCTGACCGTGCTCGGTTTTGTGAAGAATGTACCCGAGCTGATGGGCGCCGCCGACATCCTGTGCACCAAGGCCGGGCCGGGGACGATCAGCGAGGGCTTTATCGCCGGCCTGCCCATCCTGCTCTTTGACAAAGTCCCGGGCCAGGAGGACGGCAATGTGGACTTTGTCGTGGACCAGGGTGCCGGTGCCTGGTGCCCGACGCC
>JAIBCK010000076.1 GCA_019694215.1 Thermoflexales bacterium | reverse complement strand
GAGCGCATGATCGCGCTGGTTGACGAGGCCGAGCGCTTCCTGCGCGGGCGCAAGGCCTGGGTGGTGGGCGAGGTCGGTGCGGCGACGCCGCCGACGCCGGAGCGCATGCTCGCCCTCGCCGACCTGCGGCGCACCCTCTCGGCTGCGGCCGGCGCGCCGATGCTGCTCTCGACGCGTTCGGATGCGCGCGCGCTCGCCTTTGCGCGGCGCCCCGACCTTGCCGCGCTGGCGGGGCAGGGGCCGGCCACGCCCGACCACATCATCCGCACCAAGCGCACGGCGCTGCTCGGCCGCGATGTGGCCGCCTATGCCGCGGAGTACAAACGGTATTTTGACACCCGCGGAGAGCGCGCGGGCGCGGCGCTCGACGCGCATCGCGCGGACGCCCCCGGCCTGGTCATGCTCGATCCCGCGCCGCGCATCGTCGTCGATGCGGCGCTGGGCGTCATCGCCGCCGGGCGCGCCGCCCGCGACGCGGCCATCGGCGCCGAGCTCTATGCCCACACCATGGACATCTACGAGAGCGCCGAGGCGCTTGGCGGTTGGCGCGCCCTGCCGCCCGCGCCGCTCTTCGACGTCGAGTACTGGGACCTCGAACAGGCCAAGCTGCGCCGCGGCGGCGCGCCACCGGCCCTGGCCGGCGAGGTCGCGCTGGTCACCGGGGCAGCCTCGGGCATCGGCAAGGCCTGCGTCGAGGCGCTTCTCAAGCGCGGCGCGGCGGTGGTTGGGATTGACTTGAAAGCGTTTGACAATCCGCGCTGGCGCGACAACCCCGCCTGGCTCGGCGTGCAGGCCGACATCACCGACGAAGCCGCCCTGCGGGACGCGTTGGCGCAGGCCGCCGAGCGCTTTGGGGGGCTCGACATGCTGGTGCTCAACGCGGGGATCTTCCCAAAGGGTGCGGCCGTGGCCGAACTCGACACCGGCCTGTGGCGCAAGGTCATGGCCATCAATGTCGATGCCAACCTCGCCCTGCTGCGCGAAGCGCATCCGCTGCTGGCCCGCGCGCCACGCGGCGGGCGCGTGGTGGTGATCGGCTCCAAGAACGTGCCGGCGCCCGGCCCCGGCGCGGCCGCCTACTCGGCCTCAAAGGCCGCGCTTACCCAGCTCGCGCGCGTGGCCGCGCTGGAGTGGGGGGCCGATGGCATCCGCGTCAACGTCATTCATCCCAACGCCGTCTTTGACACCGGGCTGTGGACGGAGGAAGTGCTGGCCTCGCGGGCGGCCAGCTACGGGCTGAGTGTGCAGGCCTACAAGACCAACAACGTCCTGCGGGCCGAGGTGCGCAGCGCCGACGTGGCCGAGTTGGCCGCCGAGATGCTGGGCCCGCTGTTCTCGCGCACGACCGGTGCGCAGGTTCCGATCGATGGTGGCAACGACCGCGTGATCTAGCGGGCGGGCTGCGCGACGACGATCATCCGCGCGCTGTCGTCGCCATACGGGCCAAGGGCGTAGTCGCCGTGCCATGTCCAACGGTCAAAGCCGCTGGCCAGCAGCAGCAGCTCCATCTCGTGGCGGAAGACATGCCGCAGCGTGAATGACACGGTCTGCGTCGCACGGGCCTTGTTGCCCAGGCGCGATTCCATCCGGTAACGCAGCGTTTGCGCCTGATCCGACCACGCGATCTCGCTGGCCACGTGCTTGACGATCATCTCGCCCGTCTCCGGGTCACTGAGCTGGGCCTCGAACTGGAACTCGCCATCATCGGGCTGGTTGGCCAGCTCGTCGTTGGGAGGCAGGTCGACGCTGAGCGCACCGTCTGGTCGCAGGTGGGCGCATGCGCTGCGCAGCGTGGCGAGCTGGTCGTCGCGGCTGGCGCAGTGCAGAAAGGTGTTGAGCGCGATGACGGCCAGGTCAAAAGGCTGTTCAAGCGTGTAGGCGCGGGCGTCCAGCCGGTGCAGCGCCCAGCGCGCCGGTGGCTGGTCGGCCAGGCGGCGCGCGGCGATGTCCAGCATCTCCTGCGACTCGTCCAGCCCCACGACGTGGTGGCCGGCGCTGAGCAGGGGGGCCATCACGCGGCCGGTCCCGCAGCCGATCTCCAGCACGCGGCAGACGCCGTCCGTGGCCTGGCGGGCGGCCAGCGTGGCATACAACGGCGCGTCGTCCTGAAAGGCGTTGTGTTGGAGGTCGTAATAGCGGGCGAGGATGGCGTAGGGGCTGCTCATCGGGTGGGATTGTAGCCTCGGCGCGGTGACCCTATAATCGACGCAGGACAACGCCCATGACAGAAGCACAGACCCGCACCTTCAACGCGCCCGATGGCACCAGCCTGTTTCTGCGCACCTGGCAGCCCGTTGGCGCGCCGGTGGGCGCCATACTGCTCTGTCACGGCCTGGGCGAACACAGCGGGCGCTACGCCCACGTCGCCGACGCCCTCGTTCAGGCCGGTTTCTCGGTCTGGGCGCAGGACCATCGTGGCCATGGTCAGTCGCCCGGCGCGCGGGGCGCGCTGCGCAGCGCCGACGATCTCGTCGTCGATTCCGAGGCCATCCTGAAGGCGCTGGCCACCGAGACCGGCCTGACCCCGTTCGTGCTCGGCCATTCGATGGGTGGGCCGGTGGCCGGCATGATCGCTCTGCGGGGCAAGGTGCCGATCAAGGGTCTGGTGCTCTCGTCGCCAGCGCTGCTGACCAATGCGTCGGGTGGTTTGATTGCGTTTGGCAAAGCGCTCTCGGGCCTGCTGCCGAACCTCCCAATGTCCAACCAGCTCGATCGCAACGCTGTCGCCCGTGACCCGGATGTCATCGCCGCCTACGCGTCGGATCCGTTGGTGCATGGCACCATCACCCCGCGTCTGTTCGCGTGGATCATCGGATCGGGGGAGGCCCTGCGCGCGGCCGCATCGACGTGGAAGACGCCGACCCTGCTCATGTTTGCGGGGATGGACAAGCTGGTCAATCCGCAGGGGGCGCGCGCGTTTGGCGCAGCGCTGCCCGCGGGGGTGGGTGAGGTGACGGAATATCCGGCCTTCTTCCACGAGATCTTCAATGATCCGGAAAAGGCGCAGCCGCTGGCCCAGCTCGTGCGCTGGCTCGCGGCGCGCCGATGACGCCATGACGCAACGCAGCCAATCCCAACCCGCCACGGACCCGATGCCCGCGACGCCGGTCATCCGGCACGAATCGGCGCCGAGCTCCTACGTCCTGGCCGGCCTTGGGGTGGCCCTGGCGGTGCTGTGTCTGTGCGTCGCGATGTCGCTGATCATCGGCAACATTTTGTCAAACGGTGGATCGGCCGCACCAAAGCAGCCCGAGCCCCCCCGCCTGCAGGCCGTCGGCTATATCCTGCCAAACAACCCCTACATCGTGCGCGGGTCGGGCTTCCAACCCGGCGAGCGCGTGGAGTTTGCCTACGCTTTCGTGCCCAATGCCCCGGCCGGCCAGCTCGTCAAAATTGGCGATCTGGTGGTTGGCACCTCGGGCGCCTTCGAAGTGACGGGAATCCGCACCCCACCGTCGCCGACCGGGCACGTCTTCCTCGTCGCGCGCGGTTCGTCGAGCGGCTTCAGCCAGACCGTTGACATCGCGTATGGCACCGTCGCCGGCGTCACGGCCACGCCGCCTCCGGGCGTTGTGCTGCCAACAGGCGTCCCACTGACTGCTCCAACGCTCACGGCCTACTACCTCACGGTGCCCAATCCGGCCGCGCCTACGCAGACGCCCCTGCCGACCAATGGCCCGCCGCCGCCGACCGCCACACTTGACCCATATGCCACCGGCGTCTGGTTTGGGCAGTTCTTCAACAATCCCGACCTCGTCCCGCTGCCCGTGCTGGAGCGCTACGATCCGAACATCAGCTTCAACTGGGGACAGGGTTCGCCCGGCGCGAACGTCCCGGCGAATAACTTCTCCGTGCGTTGGACACGCTATGAGGATATCCCCTCGACCGAGAACTATCTCTTCACGCTGACCGTCGACGACGGTGCGCGGCTGATTATCGATGGCATCCCCGTCATCGACAACTGGCAGCCCAGCGCCGTGCACACGGTCACGGCCAACCGGAGCCTGGCCCGGGGCCGCCACAAGATCGTTCTGGAGTATGTCGATTACACCGGCGCGGCCGTCGCCTCCCTGACCTGGAAGGTGAGCTACACCGCCTGGAAGGGCACCTACTACAACACGCCCAACCTGTCCGGCGAGCCGGTCATGCGTCGTGATGATGCCGCCATCGACTTTGACTGGGGCCTGCTTCCCCCGGCCCCCGAAGTCTTCATGGATGATTTCTCGGTGGACTGGCAGCGCACGGTGAATTTTGGTGTGGCCGGGATGTACATGTTCACCGCGACCGTCGATGACGCTGTCCGCGTCTACATCGATGGCGCGCCTGTCATCCTGAGCTGGACCAGCGGCTCGCGCGTGCTGACCGGCACCGTGACGCTCGCCGCGGGAAATCATCACGTGTGGATGCAATACGCTGACTTCGGCGCGAATGCGAGGGCGGGGCTGACCTGGGCGCCTTACGTGGGCCCGCCACCTCCAACGGGCACGCCGACGCCGACGCCGACCATCACGCCGACCACGCCACCGAGCGCAACGCCGACAGAGACGCCAACTGCGCCGAACACGCCGACGAGTACGCCTACACCGTCGCTGACCCCAACACCGACCCCCACGCCGACGCGCACCGCGACGGCGACGGCCACCCAAACACCGACGCAAACCCCCACGCCGACGGCCACGCCGACCCGGACCTCGACCCCGACGCGAACCCCGACACCGACTCCGACACCCTGAGCGTTGGATCGCTGCGTCAGGTCGGGCGACGCCGCTGCGTCAGGACACCTCGATCACGACGACCTCGCAGGTCGTCCCCAGCCGCGCGGAGCTGCTCGTCTCGCCCACGCCGCTGGTGATGTAGGCGCGCCCCTGCGCGACCCGATGCTCGCCGCGATAGCGTTTGCCGCGGATGGGGATGCCAAAGCCGGGCCAGAAGGGCAGGTAGATCTGGCCGGCATGGGTGTGGCCAAAGAGAAAGAGGTCGGCGGTATCGCCATCGCGCAAAGTGTCGAGGGCGTCCGGGTTGTGGCCCAGCACGATGAGCGGGCCGTCGTCGCCGTCTCGGGTGTAGGCGTCGCGGACGGTGGGCATGTCGAAGTCCTCCTCCCACAGCTCGCCCATTCCCGCCACCCAGGTCTGAGCGCCGGTTCGCTTAGCCGCCCGCAGACCCACCACCTGATTGCGCAAGGGTCGGACGCCCAACGTTGGAAGTAGTGCATCCAGCTCGGCCCGGCGGTTGCGCCCGGGCAGGCCGAGGTCGTGGTTGCCATACACCGCCAGCACGCCGAGCGGCGCGCGCAGGTCAGACAGCGGCGCCAGCAGGCGGGGCGCCTCGATCGGCGGCCGGTTGAAGAAGAAGTCGCCGCCCAGGAGCACGACATCCGGTTGTTCAGCATTGACGGCCGCGACCACGCGCGCCAGCCAACGCGCATCCTTGTAGCGCCCCAGGTGAAAGTCCGAAACAAAGGCAAGCCTCAGCGCCGCCGCTCGTCCGCCCGTGTCGATCGCGAGCCGGCGCGTGGTGAGCCGGCGCGCGCCGACATGGTGCATCCACGCGCTGAGCGCGACGCCGGCGGCGAGGAGGAGCGCGACAACGGCACAGACCCCCTGCCCCTGCACAACGAAATAAAATCCACCCAGCAGCAGGGCGGGCAGCGCAACGGGGGCGAGCGCTGCGCTCCAGTTCAGTGCCCGTTCGGCGATGGGGTGCAGCACGCCGACGATCAGGCGGGGTGGGGTGTGGGAGCTGTGACCGTGCATGTTGGGAAATGAACCGGGGGCCGGCCCCCGAAGCAGTCGCCTCGAAGTCCGGCCCCCGTCAAAGGTCGAAAGGGTGACGGTGCGGCGCCTACTCGACGCCGACCTCGGTCCAGGCCTTGTCGTAGAGCGCCTGCGACTTGGCGTCGCCACGCACGAGGAACTCGAGCTTCTTGCCCAGCGCCGCGACATCCGGGTAGATGGCCTTGTTGCCCATCAGGTCCTTGTCGATCAGGCCCTGCTTGATCGCCTCGGCGTTCGGCGTCGGGAACTTGCGGTCGTTGGCGTTCTTGGCCGCCATGTCCGCGCGGAGCAGGTAGTTGATGAACACCTCGGCGGTGTACTTGTTCTTGGCGCCCTTGGGGATGGCCAGGTTGTCCTGCCACACCGTGCTCACGTCCGTCGGGATGACGTACTTGATCGTCGGCTTCTCGGCGGCGGCATTGATGGCATCGCCGGTGTACATCATGGCGATGACGACATCGCCGCTCACCAGGTTGGCCCGGTTGTCGACGCTGCTGTAGTAGCCCTTGACATCCTTCTTCTGCGCGATCAGGAGGTTCTTGGCCTCATCGATCTGCTTGGCGTCGGTGCTGTTGGCGCTGTAGCCCTTCAGGCGCAACGCTGCGCCCAACGCTTCACGCTGATCCATCAGCATGCCAATCTTGCCCTTGATGTCGGCGGCCGGCTCCAGCAGGTCCTTCCAGGACGTGATGTCGCGCTTGACCTTGGCCGTGTCATAGGCGATGCCGGTGGTGCCCCAGAAGTAGGCGACCGAGTACTCGCTCTTGGGATCGAAATACAGGTTGCGATGCGACGGATCGATGTTGCCGATGTTCGGCACATTGGCGTAATCGATCTTGAGCAGCAGCCCGGCCGCGATCATCTTCTCGACCATGTAGTCCGACGGCACGATGATGTCGTAGCCCGGATTGCCACCCGCCTGGAACTTGGCAAACATCGATTCGTTGTCGTCGTAGTTGTCGATGTTGACCTGCACGCCGCATTCCTTCTCGAAGGCGGTCAGGATGTCGTCGGCGATGTAGTCCGACCAGTTGTACATCGAGATCGATTTGGACAGCTTGGTCTTGTCACCGCAGGGCGGCGCGGTCGTCGGCTTGGGCACCGGCGTGGCGGTGGCCGGCACGGCCGTGGGCGCCGCGGTCGGCGGGACGGCGGTGGGGGCCGCGGTCGGCGGGACGGCCGTCGGCGGAACCGCAGTAGGCTTGGGCGGATCGGTGGGCTTGGGCACCGCGGTCGCGGTCGGCGTGGCCGCGCCTGTGCAGGCCGAGAGCAGCAGGGCCGTGCTCAGCACGAGGGACGCGAGCAAGGGCTTCCGGATCTTGGACACTTCTTCTTTCTCCTTTTTCTGTTCGAAACGGCGAAGCGCGGGCAAAGCCCGGCTCGAAACGCCGATTCTATCGGAAAAACGCCCGACCTCGACGCCTCTGTTTTCGGGCTACTGCTGGCGACGCTGAATGACGACGGAGAGCGTGACGATCAGGATCGAAAAGAGCAGCAGCGCCGTCGAGACGGCGTTGATCTCGGGCGTTACGCCCTGCTTGAGCGCCGACCAGATGTAGATGGGCAGCGTGTTCCAGCCCTTGCCGTTGACGAAGAACGAGATGATGAAGTCGTCGATCGACAGCGTCAGCGCGAGCAGCGCCCCCGAGATGATCCCGGGCGCCAGCAGCGGCAGCGTGATGCGCATGAAGGTGCGCATCTCATTCGCACCGAGGTCCTTGGCCGCCTCCTCGAGCGTGGTGTCAAAGTCGGCCAGACGCGCCCGCACCGTGAGATAGACGAAGGGCATCGAGAACGCGACGTGCGAGATGACCAGCGTGCCGAAGCCGCGCACATCGGCGACCTCGGGCTCGACGCCGGTGACGGCCGTGACCAGCGCCTTGACGCCGCCGCTGACCAGGCCGAAGAACATCGCCAGCGACACACCCATCACGATTTCCGGGACGATGACGGGCATGTAGAGCAGGGCATCCCACGCGCCCTTGGAGCGGAACTTGTAGCGCTCCATCGCCAGCGCCGTCAGCGTGCCAATGATGACCGCGATGATGGTCGAGACGGTGGCAATCACCAGGCTCTTGAGCGCCGCATCGATCAGGCGCTCGTTGTTGATCATGCGCTCGTACCAGCTCAGCGTAAAGCCCTGCCAGACCGCGCCCGTGCGCGCGCTGTTGAACGAGAACACGACCAGCACGATGATCGGCACATACAGAAAGGCAAATGCGCCGAGCGTGATGGCGAGCAGGCTGAAACGCCCGAGTTTCTCGGACGTCTCGTATGGCACGAGCGGCTTGCTGTGTCGCTTCCAGCCGAGTTCAGAGGAGGGTGTGGCCTGTGTCATGCTGATCTCCCGCTTCTAGAGCGCCATGCGTTCGCCGCGCCCGGCCCGGAAATACAGGACGGCGGCCAGCGTGACGATCACCATCAGGATGAGCGACATCGCGGAGCCCAACGGCCAGTTGCCAGCCGTGCCAAACTGGGTGGCGATGACGCGGCCGATCATCGTCGTCTTGCCGCCTCCCATCAGCTCGACCGTGATGTAGGAACCCACGGCCGGCACGAAGGTGAGGATCGACCCGGCCAGCAGGCCGGGCGCCGTGAGTGGCAGCATCACCCGGAAGAACGCCTTGACCGTGTTGGCCCCGAGGTCGTTCGCGGCCTCGATCAGCGTCCAGTCGAACTTCTCGAGTGACGAGTACAACGGCAGGATCATGAAAGGCAGGTTGCCATACACCAGGCCCACCCACACCGCGAAGGGCGTTGACAGCAGGCTGATGGGTTCCTGGATCAGCCCGACG
This sequence comes from Thermoflexales bacterium, assembly GCA_019694215.1. GTDB lineage: Bacteria > Chloroflexota > Anaerolineae > J036 > Brachytrichaceae > Brachythrix. The sequence goes on along the minus strand of JAIBCK010000076.1, from coordinate 6,244 downwards.
CCCATCAGGATGTTGTTCATCGGGCCATTGGCGCGGAGCAGGAAAAGCAGCGCATACGTCCGCACCAGGAAGTTGGTCCAGAACGGGATCATGACCAGGAAGATCATCAGGTTGCGCCACTTCTTGGGCATGCGGGCGATGAACAGCGCCACCGGCATCGCGATGATCAGCGTCGCAAGCGTCGTGAGCAGCGACAGCCACATCGAGAACAAGAAGAGCTGCAGGTAGATCGGGTCGAACGCCTGGGCATACGCATCAGTCGTCCAGGGCAGGGTGGGTGACCCCAGGTCGTCGCGGCCCATGAAGCTAATCGCGCCGATGACGGCCAGCGGGATCAGGAAGAAGACGATCAGCCAGAACCCGCCGGGCAGCATCAGCGAGAACAGACGCAGACCGGGGCGCTCGCGAAAGCGCTGCATCATCAGATGTCCTCCGAGGGCCGCGGCGCGACGGTGCGCGCGCGGGCAGCAAGCGGTGAGCGATGTGATTGGAAGCGGCGTGTCACGGCTGCCTCAGGATGTCAGAACGAGGGCGTTCTCGGGTTTGAACGTCAGCCAGGCGGTTTCACCCGGCCGGAAGAAGTAGTTGGGATCGAGCGTGCTGACGCTGTTCTGCTCCCACACGTCGATGTTCGCGTCGCCGAGCTTGACCACCACGCGGGTGTCCGAGCCAACGTATCCAACGGAGAAAACCCGCACCTCGTGCGCGTTGACGCCGCTCTCGGGGGCCTTCTCGGCCAGGGTGATCTTCTCGGGTCGCACCGAAACGGTGGCGTTGGCTCCCACGGTCGGGCGCGCATCTGGTCCGCCGCCGATGCGGCCGGTCACCGGCATGCCGGCAGCGGTCTTCAGCGTTGCGAAGTCGCCGTTGACGGCACTGACGGTGCCATCGATGAAGTTCGTCTCGCCGATGAAGTCGGCGACAAAGCGGCAGTTTGGGCGCTCATAGATCTCGACCGGCGTCCCAACCTGAAGGGCATGTCCCTGTGACATCACGCAGATGCGGTCGCTCATGGTCAGTGCCTCTTCCTGGTCGTGCGTGACAAAGACAAAGGTGATGCCGACCTGCGTCTGAAGGGATTTCAGCTCGAGCTGCATCTCCTTGCGCAGCTTCTGGTCCAGCGCGCCGAGCGGCTCATCGAGCAGCAGCACCTGCGGGCGGTTGACCAGCGCGCGGGCGAGCGCGACGCGCTGCTGCTGCCCACCGGACATCTGCTTGGGATAGCGGCTGGCCAGGTGGGGCAGGCGGACCAGCTCCAGCGCCTCGCCAACACGCCGCTTCACTTCCGGCGCTGCCACGCCGCGCATCTCGAGGCCGAAGGCGACGTTCTGCGCGACGGTCATGTGTGGAAAGAGTGCGTAGGACTGAAAGACGGTGTTGACGTTGCGTTCGAAGGGAGGGGTCGCCCCTTGCGCCTCGCCGTTGATGTAGACCTCGCCGGATGTCGGCCGCTCGAAGCCAGCGATCATGCGCAGACAGGTCGTCTTGCCGCATCCCGACGGACCAAGCATGGCGAAGAATTCCTTGTTGCGCACGGCCAGCGACACATGATCGACTGCGGCAACTTCTCCAAATTTCTTGACGACGTCACGAAGCTCAACCCCGATATCGGCAGTGGGAGTGTCTGGCATGGGCGGGGATTATACGGATGGCGGACGGCCGTAGGGGGGCGATAATCGCAAAATGGCCAAACGCTCTGCCGTCGATTCGGCGGACCCACGCCTGCGGCGGCGCGACCTGCGCTACCGCCGTAGGCCGATGCTGCGCTGCCGAGATGCAGCCGACATCCGCGCCTTTGTTGACGACACGGGCGTGTGTCTGCTCTTCCCCGTCCAGGGACTGGAAGTCCCCAACGTCTACCACGCGGTGGCTGGTTTCGCCAAGGAAACGTCCCCCAATCACGACGATCCCACCATCTCGCTCACCTGGCGGACAAAGGACCAGGCACTGGGTCAGGGCTGGTGGTACTACGGCAAGTTGTTGCGCGGCAAGGCCACCCTGGTCTCGCTATCGCTTCTACCGGCCTTCTACGCGCTGAGCGACAACTTCGGCGATGAAGACGACTATCTGGCCGAATACCAGGCTGGCACGCTCAGCGCCGAGGCCAAGGCGATCTATGAGGCCCTCCGCACGCATGGCCCGCTGCACGCCGTGGAGCTCAAGCGCAAGGCGGGCCTGTACGGGGATGAGAACAAGACGCGCTTTGACCGCGCGCTGACCGATCTTCAGGGCGGGCTGAAGGTGCTGCCCACCGGCATCGCCGACGCCGGGGCGTGGCATTACGCCTTCATCTACGACCTGGTGGCGCGCTGGGCGCCGACGCTCTCCGAGCAGGCCCGCCTGTATTCGCGGCCCGCGGCACGCGAGGCGATCCTGCGAGCGCATCTGAGAAATGTCATCTGGGCATCGCCGCGCGAGCTCGAAAGGCTGTTGGGCTGGCGGCGCCGCGAGATCGAGACCGGCCTGGAGGCGCTGGTCGCCGCGGGCGTCCTGCTGCGCACAGACGACGGCGTGGAAATCCAGGAAAAGTAAAGGGCCGGCGTTGGGCCGGCCCTTTTGAAGTGCGCGCTCGGGGTGCTACGGATTCAGCACGAGCGTGCCCTCGGCATTCTTCTCCACCTCGGCGCGCGTCCAGTACATCGGGTTGGTCGCCCCGCTGAGATAGGGCTTGATCATGTCATCGTAATGACCGTTGTACGCGTGCCCGCTCTGCCCCGTTGTGTGGATGAGCGTCGACTTGCTCAGGTCCGAGAGATCCACCACCATGCGCAGGGAGGGCGAGGACGTGACTTTGTAGCTTGGACCCGCGCCGCCGAGGTTGTTGACTGAGGCGCTGGCCCCATCTGCGGGAAACGGCCCGCGGTTGAAGATGTCCTCGATCGGCGCCGTTCCGCTCTTTCCCAACGTCTGATTCTGGAACGTGATCGTGTGCGCACGACCCCACGTCCACTTGGTGATGTCATCGCCGTAGCCCTTCTTGAGCTCGGCGACCGCCTCGCGCATCGACGCGAGGATGATCTGATCGCGGGTCTCGGTCACGCCGCCGGTCGTGACGTTGTCCCAGAAGCGTGAGGCCGGATCCGCCAGCGCCTGACGCACCGCCGTCTTGGTCGCGGTACCGTAGTTGATCGCCGACTTGGCCAGCTCCGCGCCAGTTTCGTCGGCATAGATGTTCCACGCCAGCCGGTACCAGAAGTGCTCAAAGATGAGCGGGGCGGTCTGATCAGCGGTGGCGCGCCGGTTCCAGGTCTGCAAGGCTTTGATCGCCGCGCTCACCAGCGCATCGTCGCTCACGCTCAGCCGGTCGAGATACGGCACGATGTCGTTGGCTAGCCCGACCGTGTCGTCCAGTTGCATCTTGCGCACGTCATCGGGGGAGACCTTGTCCTTGGCGGTGATCATGGAGACGATCTGACGCGCCCGGAAGCCGTAGTCCCAGTCCTTGCTGATGAAGGGCTTGTAACGGTCAGAATCAACGACCGCGTTGTTTGCGGTGGCCACATAGCCCTCGGGCGGGTTGTAGACCGAGGGCAGATCGTCGAAGAGCAGGAAGCCCGTCCACTCGCTGTCACCCGTCCAACCGGCCACGGGCACGCCGCCATCGCCGCTGGCGCGGATGGGCACGCGGCCCGGCATCTGATAGCCGATGTTGCCGTCGATGTCGGCGAAGACAAAGTTCTGTGACGGTGAATCCCAGTCGCGCAGCGCATTGCGGAACTCGGTCCAGTTGCGCGCCTTGTCGATCCCGATCACGGCCGAGTACAGGCTGCCCGGGCTGAGCGACGTCCACTTCAGGGCGATCGGCTGCTTCGATCCCTGCAACCCGCCGACCACGTCGTTCATGATCGGGCCGTGTCGTGTGACGCGGACCTTGAGTGTGACAGGCTTGTCACCGGCGACGTTGATGACTTCCTCGATGATCTTGGCCTTCTCGAACTTGCCCATGAACTCGAACTCATCCGGGTTGGCCGGATTGGCCCGCTCGAGATACCAGTCCTGCGTGTCGGGTCCAACGTTCGTCACCCCCCACGCGATCCGGGCGTTGTGCCCGATGATGACGCCCGGCACCCCGGCAAAGCTCACGCCGACGACGTCGAAGGGGCAGGCCTCGGAGACCGTGCGGCAGTGCAGCCCGACCTGATACCAGATCGACGGCATCTGCACCCCGAGGTGTGGGTCATCGGCCAGGATCGGCTTGCCCGTCGTCGAGCGCGAGCCGGCGATCACCCAGTCGTTGCTCCCAATGTCGCGGTCGTGGCTGAGGCCAATCAGGGACATGATGTCGGTCGAGGCCGTCAGCAGCTGAAGCGCCAACTCACCGTCCATCGCTGGTGTCTGCGCAATCGCGTCCGTTTCGACCTCGCCTTTGGCGGCCGAGGGGACGATGACGGGCATGTCCTTGGGGTAGGGAGGCAGCAGCGCGTCCGCGAGCGTCTTGCCGCCCTTGTCGAGCAGCGCCGCGCGCAACAGCTCGTCGTCCATGTTGCCGCCGAGGTCGTAGGCCATCGCCTTGCCCCAGGTGAGCGAGTTGGCCGGCGTCCATGCCTCGGGCTTGAAGTCGCGGCCGATCAGCCCCAGCACCTTGAACTCAAAGCCCAGCTTGTCTGCGTTGGGCATGATGTAGGCGTTCACGCCCGCCGAATAGGCATCCAGGAAGCGCTTCATGTCGCCGCTCAAGCCCGCGGCCTCCTCCTCGGCCACACGCGCCCAGCCAATGGTGCGGATGAACTTGTCATTGTTCAGCGCGCTCTTGCCAAACAGCTCGGAGATCCGCCCCTGACCGATGCGCCGCCAGAACTCCATCTGAAAGTAGCGGTCCTGCGCGTGCACGTAGCCCTGGGCGCGGAAGAGGTCCTCGGGCGTATCGGCGTAGATGTGCGGCACGCCGAACTTGTCGCGGATAACCTCGACTTTGCCAGTGAGGCCGGCCACCTTGGCGCTGCCCGACGTCTGCGGGTGCGAGGCACGCGAGGTGATCAGGAAGGCGCCACCGCTCACCGCGCCAAGCAGGAGCACAACGGCGAGCAGGATGGGAAGGATGCGGCGGAAGAGCAGGGAGACAAAGCGGGGGGCGGATTTCATGGGTCCGATGTTAGCCCGATCTTTGGTTTTTGTGAGGGTGAGGTTGCGCTTGGCTGCCGCTCAGCGCCTTCATCCCCGGCTCTCGAAGCGCTCACCGGGCGGGCTAAGCCAGGCAGGCTACCCTGTCGCGCGAGGAAGTGAACATGACATCCTGGAACGACAACGTGAATGACCTCCCCGGGCCAGCCGCAGACGTCTTTGAGGCGCCGCCGGCCCATTTGGTTTCGTATGCGCCCCCGGCGGCTGCGCAGATTCCCCCTGTGCCGCCGCCGGTGCCGCAGCCGCGCCCGGCGTCGTTTGGGATGAGCGCGGCGCGTGCCGTCGGATTGGTCGCGCTGGTCTTCTCGGCCGCCCTGTGCGGCGGCGTGGCCGGCAGCACGCTCACCGCACGCACGATGCTTGCCCTGATGCCCAAGCCGCAAACCGTGGTCGTCGCCGCGTCCGAGCCGGTGGCGCAGAAGGCCGAGTCCCAGGCTGCTGCGCCCGCCCAAAGCACGGTCGGCTCTTTGGCCGGCAGTGTCTATCGCAAGGTCAGCGGCTCGGTGGTGGAGATCGCCACAAACTCAGGGACAGGCTCCGGCGTCGTCGTCGATGCGGGCGGCGTGATCGTAACCAACTATCACGTCATTGCCCCGACCTCGACGCGCAGCCGCACAACGCAGAAAATCACCGTGCGGTTCAGCAGTGGCGATTCGCGCACGGCCAGCGTGCTCAAGACCGACCAGACCAATGACCTGGCGCTGATCAAGGTCGACCTTCCGGCCGGTGTCACGCCGGTGGTGCTGGCCGATTCCGAGGCGGTTGGGATTGGTGACACCATCGTCGCGATTGGCAATCCCTTCGGTCTCGATGGCACGGTGACGCAGGGCATCGTCAGCGCCGTGCACCGCCAGTATGGCGGGCAGGGGGATCTGATCCAGGTCGATGCGGCGATCAATCCGGGCAACTCGGGTGGTCCGTTGCTCAATGCCGAGGGTCAGGTGATTGGCATCACGTCGATGATCGCCAGCCCCGTACGCGGCAGCGTGGGGATTGGCTTTGCCGTCCCGATCAATCTGGTGAAAGAGATGTTGCGGTAGGCGGCGGACGGCATTGCGCCGTCCGCCGACCGCGGTCCGCGGTCCGCCGCCCGCCCGTGACCCCGGCGCGAACCACGGCATCG
>JAIBCK010000075.1 GCA_019694215.1 Thermoflexales bacterium | reverse complement strand
TTGATCTCGCCAAAGTTGTAGTTCAGCCCAATCGTCCCGGTGACATAGGCGATCCCGGTGATGATGTCCGTGCCGAGTGCGCCCGCCGTTCCGCTGGCGACGCCAGCCACGGTGCCGGGCTGGTCGTAGTTGTCCAACACCCCCGTGCTCTGGGTGGTCGTCATCAGATACTGCCCGGTTGGAACATTCGCGAAGAGATAGTAGCCGTCAAAGCCAATCAGCATCGAACTGCGGTAACTGCCGCCATCGGTGGCACTGATGACGACGGTCTCCTGACCAGGGTAGCTGGTCTCGCTGCCTTCGCGGTGCTGGTTGTTGTTCGCGTCTAGATAGACGAAGCCCGAGACGCCCGCCTTGAACTCGGTGAAGGCGTAGTTGTAGGCGCTGATGCCCGGCGTGATGATGGTGATGCCATCGATGCGATTGCTCCCTGGCACGCCGCCGAAGTAGTTTCCGATGATCGAGGGGCCATCCACATAGCCCCCGGATGGCTGCGTCTCAAAGACGGAATACACGCCCGGACCCAGGTTGTTGAAGACGACGTAGTTGTTGTAGCTGCCCGTGTTCAAGACGATCGGGCCAACGGGCATCCCGACATCATTGGTCCCGGTCAGGGTGAGGGTGACGCCGGTGATCCCGGTATCGGTGGTGTAGTCAAACGCACCGTTCCCATCCCGATCCCAGTACACGGCGACGTTGAGCGAGGCGGGATACAGCTCGCCAAAGTTGAAGTTGCCGGCACCCACGCCCGGGGTGTAGGCGATCCCGGCATACAGGTCATTGCTTACCGTCGCCGGAAGATCACCGATCGTCTCGCGGCCATCCGCATAGCTGCTCGGCTGCCGTTCGGCAATGGTGTAGACGCCGGTGACCAGGTTAGTGAATGAATAACGTCCGTAGCCATCCGTCTGCCCAACCTGCGTGCCGAGCGATCCGGTCACGCTCACCCAGGTCAGGGTGATGTAGACGCTGGACAGCGTGCTTTCGCTGCCACGCCGATATTCGCCATCGTTGTTGGCATCCAGGTAGACGTAGCCGCTCAGCGCTGCCGGATACTCCCCAAAGTTGTAGTAGCTGCCCTGCGTCCCCGCCGTCAGGGTGATCACGTCGATGCGGTTGCGGCCGATCACCCCCCACGGCGAACCGGCCTGAACGGGGCCATCCACATAGCCGAAGGGTTGCAGCTCGATGATGCTGTAGACGCCCGGCCGCAGCGGCGTAAAGACAAAGCGCGCGCCGATGTAGCTGTAGTACGGCATGGTTCCGGTAACGGTCGTCGTTGTCAACCAAACGCTCTGGCCCAGGTCATTGACGCCGGTCAGCACCATGGTCACCCCCATGAGGGGAGGATCGCACGAGGCCGGGCAGGAGCCGTAGTAGCTCAGATACTGGTTGTTGTCCGCATCGAGATAGACGAAGCCCTCCAGGCTGGAGGGCGGTATCTCCGCAAAGAGATACCCCGCAGCGGCCGCCCACTGGCCGGCCACCGTCGGCGTGAAGTAGATGCCGGTAATCAGGTCGGAGCCAATCGCCCCGGTGATGCCACCGCCCGCGCCGACCTGCTCGAAGCCATCGAGATAGGCCGCGGGCTGGTTTTCGTTCAGGGTGTAGGTGCCCGTCGGCGGCGACGGGAAGAGGAAGCGCCCGTGCGAGTCCGTCGTCGCCGTCATCCACACGCCCGCGCCATCGCTTGCAATGCCGCTCAGCCACACCGTCGCACCGTTCACGCCAGACTCATTGTCGAGGCGACCGTTGGCATTGGCGTCGAGATACACCACGCCGGAGACGCCCGCCGGCAGCTCGCCGAAGTTGCCGCCGGTGGAGTAGATGCTCCCGGTGACAACCAGGCTGCTGATGACGTCGTTGCCCGCCAGCCCGCTCCCCGTTGCCGCGTCGAGGCCATCTGCATAGGTGATCGGTTGCTGCTCGGTCAGCGTATACACGCCAGGCGCAAGCCCGTAGAAACTTGTGTTGCCGCTGCTGCTGCTCACCTGCGCCAGGCTAACGGCAGCACCGCGATACGTGACCCCGGTTAGCGTGATCGTGACGCCCGGGATGCCGTCCTCGTAACCGTCGGCCACGCCGTTGGCGTTGTAGTCGATGAAGACATTGGCCGACACGGAGCGCGGGTTGTACTCGGCGAACAGATAGCCCGTCACCGGGACGCCATACGTGACGACGATGCCGGTCATCACGTCGTAGTCGGGGGCGACCCCGGCCAGCGCGCCGCCTGCGCTGCCGAGGGTCTCGGGGCCATCGAAGTAGCCCACCGGCTGTGCCTCAGTGACGGTGTAGGTGCCGGGTGGAATATTGATAAACGCATAATAGCCATAACCATCGGTCGTGATCGCTTGCGCGATGGGCTGCCCGGCGCTGCTGGTGCCGGCCAGGCTCACCCCGATGCCGGACAGCCCGCCCTCTGAAGGTGGTGTGAACTGCCCGTCGGCATTGGTGTCGATATAGACCACGCCGGTGATGACGGTGTAGGGCAACTCGCCAAAGGTGTAGCTGATGGCGGAAGTGCCGTAGGCGAGGGTGACGGTCATCGCATCCGGGCCAAGCACGCCCCCCGCGGTACCCAACGCATCGAGTCCATCATCGTAGCCCACGGGCTGTCGTTCGACCACGGCGTAGGTGCCGGTCATCAGCTGCCCGAAGCCAAAGCCACCCCGTGCGCCCGTCGTCGCTGTGAAAAGCGCGCCGCTGCCCAGATCGCGCAGCGTGACCGTCACGCCACGCACACCCGGTTCGGTAACCCCCGGCACACCGTTCTGATCGATATCGGAGAACACCAGACCGGCCAGGCTGAGCTCGGCCGGGCCCGTATGCTCATACGCGCCGATGTCACAGGTGGCGCTGCCATTGCCATCACCATCCTGGGGGCGCGCCATGCCGCGACCATCGGCCGCCGGGCAAGTGCCGCTGCCCGCGTCGATGGCAGGGCTGTTTGAAAGCAACGGTGCAACCCAGTCACCATTGTTGTTGAGCGTCGCCGCAACCCCCGCGTTCACGCCGATCAGGTCGCCCGGCCCGGAGGTGTATCGATAGTTGCTGTCGCAATACCCGTTGTCGCCAATCAGCAGGCTGCCCTGCGAGTAGAGATAGCCGTAGCAGTAGGCATCCGGCCCACTCGGCGCGCCATTGTCCGCAATCAGGGTGTTGCGCGCGTAGAGCGACGACGACGCCAGATACAGGCCACCGCCATAGGACGTGGCCGTATTGCGCACCAACGTGTTGTTGGTGAAACCCACGCTGGAGTAATCGACATACAGCCCGCCCCCAGACGCCGCGATGTTTTCCGCAAAGGTGGTGTTGGTGATGGCACCGGCTGTGTTGTAGAGATTGAGCCCTCCGCCATAGCCCTGGCCCGTGTTGCCGACGAGCGCGCTGCGTTCCATGTAAAGCGTGGCGCTGCTGACGCGCAACGCTGAGCCACCATTGTTCGTGTTCTGCAGAATGCGGACTTGATTGAAGACGTGTGTGCCCCCCGAGATCTGGACGGCCGCGTAGTAGCCCTGATTGTTTGCGACGATGACATCGCTCATCACGATCTGCTTCGAGCTCGTGGAGTAGAGCGCGCCATAGCCATAGCTGCTGGCGCAGGCACCATCGCGCAGCGCCACTTGCACGAGCGTGACGTTGGTCTGTGCGCCGGTGATGTCCACCTCACAGCCTGTGCCCACAGTGCCGCCCTGTCGCGCAGTCAACGCACTCAGCGTCACGGTGAGCGGGGAATTGCTGATGGTCGGGAGGATGTCAAAGACGCGGTCGTTGAGATTGCCGTTGATGATGGTCAGGTCGCGCCCCGCCCCGGTGATCGTGAGCGCATCGCGCAGGTCGAGGTCACCCGTCAGGGCGTTGTTCTCATACGATCCGGTGCGCGTCAGGGTGATCGTCCCGGCCGGCAGGGTGATCGAGTCTCCCCCTGCGTGGGCATTGGCCTCCTGCACGGCGGCCCGCAGCGTGCACGTCCCCAGCGCGGTGGCACACAGGCCATCGCCCGGTGTGACATCCGGCAAGTCGGACAGGTCATTGACGACATACGTGTCGGCCAACGCCGCGTGGGTGAGGGAGAGGCTGGCGAGCACGGCGCCCAGGATGACGAAACCGGTTTTCAGATGACCCATGATGTGTTGCGGTGACCCTGATTTCGGGACATTCGCGATACGAACAGTGTGTGCCCGCACGGCCGCATCGGGCTATCAGGTGCGGGCTTTGGTCTCTCGGCTCGCAGCGGGGTGTCGTGGGCAACGAAGCAGCGAGCGCTCGCGATTTTGGACCGAACGGCGCGATTGCGCCAGTCCCCTATTCGCGTTGGGAGTGCGAAACTCAGCCGGGGCGGGCCAAAACAGACCCTTGACCGATGGCGTTTCCGGACTATGCCGGGGGCTTGGCGGGCGCGGGCTTTGCCTCGGCGGGCTTGCTCTCAGCCGGCTTGGACTCCGCGGGCTTGCTCTCGGTCGACGAAGTCGTGGTCGGCGTCGCCTCGGCGGGCTTGGTCTCGGCCGCCTTGGCCTTTGCGCCGGCGCTGTTGGTGCCTCGGCTGTCGTTGACGTAGAAGCCGGAGCCCTTGAACGCGACGGCAACATGCCCGACCACGCGATGCACGTGGCGCTTCTTGCAATTGGGGCACACCCGGATCTTGGGGTCGGAAAACTTCTGCTGCTTCTCGAACTCGTGGCCGCAGTCCGGGCAGGCGTATTGGTAGACAGGCATCGCGGCCGGCAATTATAGGACCGCCGCCCCGGCGCTATACTCCGCGCGCATCGCCATGGCTTTCCTTCGCTTCCAGGTGTCCGCGCTCATGCCCGTTCCGCCGGAGCGGGTCTACCGCGCCTGGCTGAACAGCCGCTCGCACTCCGCCATGACCGGCGGCGTGGCGCGGGTCAACGCGCGCGTGGGCGCACCCTTCACGGCCTGGGATGGCTACATCCGTGGCCGAACGCTGACCCTCGAGCCCAACCGGCGCATCGTGCAGGCCTGGCGCACAACGGAGTTTGCCGACACAGAGCCGGATTCCCGGCTGGAGATCCGCTTTGCCCCGCACGGTGCGGGCACGCGCGTCACGATCCGCCACACCCACCTGCCCCCGCACGGGATGATCTACCGCCAGGGCTGGATCGACGCCTACTTCACGCCGATGCAGGCCTGGTTCGCCCGCTGACCCATGCCGACCCCACCCCTCTGGACGCCCACCGCCGAGGACGTCGCACGCGCGCGCCTCACCGACTATCAGCGCTGGCTGGCGCGCGAACGCGGGCTCACCTTCGCATCGTATGACGCGCTGTGGCGGTGGTCGGTCACGGACCTGGATGCCTTCTGGCGCTCGATCTGGGACTACTTTGCGTTGGACGGCGGCGCGCCCCCGGGACCGGCCCTGACCCCGCCGGGCACGATGCCCGGCGCGCGCTGGTTCGAAGGGGCGACGCTCAACTACGCGGAACGCGTCTTCGCCATGGCCAACGCGCACCCGGCCCTGCTCTTTCGCTCCGAGACGACCCCCGACCAAACGGTGAGCTGGGAGGCGCTGAGAGCGGCCGTGGCATCGGTCGCATCTGAATTGCGTGCGCTAGGCGTTTCGGCGGGCGATCGCGTGGCCGCCTACCTGCCGAACACCCCGCACGCCCTGATCGCCTTTCTGGCGACCGCCAGCCTGGGCGCAATCTGGTCGAGCTGCTCGCCGGACATCGGCGCCGTCAGCGTGATCGATCGCTTCAGCCAGATCGCGCCGAAGGTGCTGTTCGCCATCGATGGCTATGTCTACAACGGCAAGCCCTTCGACCGCGCCGAGGTCGTCGACGCGCTGGGCGACGCGCTGCCGGGCCTCGAAGCCGTCGTGCATGTTCCCTACCTCCACGCCCCCGCGAGCCCGGCGACGCGGGCGCGGCTGGAGGCGCTGGGCGGCCGGCGCAGGACGCTCGACTGGACGGCGATGGCCGGCCATACGGACGCGGCGCTGACCTTCACGCGGGTGCCTTTTGACCATCCGCTGTGGGTGCTGTATTCCAGCGGCACAACGGGGCTCCCAAAGCCCATCACGCAATCGCAGGGCGGCATCCTGCTCGAACACCTCAAGCAATGCGGGCTGCACCTCGACCTCAGCCCGGGCGATCGCTTCTTCTGGTTCACCACCACCGGCTGGATGATGTGGAACCTGCTCATCGGCGGGCTGCTGGTGGGCGCAACCGTCGTCGCCTACGACGGCAGCCCGGCCGCCGCCGCGCTCGGCGGGATGAGCGCGCTGTGGAAACTGGCCGCCGACACCGGCGTCACGTGCTTTGGCGCGAGCGCCGCCTACATCGCCGCCTGCATGAAGGCGGGCTATCGCCCAACGAGCGAATATCCCCTGCCGGCGCTGCGCTGCGTGGGCTCCACCGGCTCGCCCCTTCCGCCGGAGGGCTTCGCCTGGGTGTATGACGCCGTGAAGACCGATGTCTGGCTGGCCTCCATCAGCGGCGGGACGGATGTCTGCACCGCCTTTGTCGGCGGCGTGCCGACGCTGCCCGTCCACGCCGGCGAGATCCAGGCGCGCTGTCTGGGAGCCGATGTGCAGGCCTTTGACGAGGCCGGCCAGCCGATCAGCGATGCCGTCGGCGAGCTGGTGCTGACCCGGCCGATGCCGTCGATGCCCGTCTTCTTCTGGAACGACCCGGACATGCGGCGCTACCGGGACAGCTACTTCGATGTCTATCCCGGGGTGTGGCGGCACGGCGACTGGGTGCGCATCACGCCGCGTGGCGGCGCCGTGATCTACGGGCGCAGTGACAGCACGATCAACCGGCAGGGCGTGCGCATCGGCACCAGCGAGATCTACCGCGCGGTCGAGGCCGTCGACGGCGTGCAGGACAGCCTCATCATCGACCTGGAGATGCTGGGCCGCCCGTCCTACCTCGCGCTGTTTGTCGTGCCGCAGCCGGGCATCGCCGTCGATGACGCGCTGCGCGAAGCCATTCGCGCGCGCATCCGCGCCACGCTCTCCGCGCGCCAGCTGCCGGACGACATCTTTGAGATCGCCGAGGTGCCACGCACCCTGAACGGCAAGAAGATGGAAGTGCCGATCAAGAAGATCCTGTTGGGCCAACCCGTCGAGAAGGCGGTCAGCCAGGGCTCGATGGCCAACCCCGCGGCGCTGGATGCCTTTACTGCGTTGGCCCGCCGGCTCGCGCGCTGATCAGCTGTTGCGCTCCACGACGGCGTCTCGCACGCCGTCAAGCACAACGTCCGCGGCATTGCCACGCAGGACGTTGTCACGCACCACGAAATCGCGGCAGCGCGGCCGATCCGGCTCACCCTCGGTCCACACCTTGACCGCGGTGCCGTTGTCCTCAAACCGGTTGCGCTGCACCGTTGTGCGCGTGCTCTCGGCGCATTCGGGGAAGTGCGTGAGGAAGGCCGGCCGGGCATTGACCCAGAAGCTCGCCCCGGCCCGGTTACGCTCAAAGGTGTTGCGCTCGATGACGTTGTCGTGGCCGTGCTCGATGGCCACCCCCGCGATGCGGTTGTCGCGGATAACGTTGTCCACGACCGTGGTCTCGGACGAGTAGCCCAGCCAGAAGCCGTAGTTGCAGGCGTCCGCGCGGTTCCCGCGAAAGACGTTGCGCGCCGAGAAGGTGGCTTCGAAGGCGATGTTGGGGCTCCAGCTCCCGTCGTTGTTCTCGAACACGTTGTCGTTGCACGGCATCCGGATCAGGTCCTTGTGAAAGCCGCCCAGAAAGAGCCCGTCCCCGCCGCCGCGCAATCGGTTGCCCTTCACGTGGTTGCGGCAGCAATCGCCCATCATCACCAGCGCGGCCGCATCCGCGCCGTTGTGATAGCGCTCGACCAGCGCGCCCTCGCGGGTGATCTGATACACGCGGCAGCAGAAATCGGCGGTGTTGTTCTCGATCCAATTGTCTGACGATGAAAACAAACCCAAACCAAAGCCGCTGTTGTAGGAAGCGTTGTTCCCGCTCAACCGCAACCGCCGCCCGCCATACACCAGCAGGCCGTTCTGCTGATGACGCAGGTCGTTGAACTCCAGCACGCCGTCGTCGCAATCGACCATCAGGATGCCGGCGCCATAGGCGTCATCGCGGCCCCGCCAGATATCCAGAAAGACATCGTTGGCGTCGATCTCGCGCGTGCGCGTCACGGTGTTGGCGATCAGCCGCGCACCGGGGCAGGCCTCGAGCACGATGCCGTGGAAGTAGCGCTCGGCGCGCAGGTTGCGCAGCGTCAGCCCGGACCGCCCGCGCGCGCGAATCCCCTGCCCGTGGAAGTCCGCCCCGATCAGCGTCGCGCCATTGCCATCCAGCGTCACGCCATCGGCGGCGATCTCGATCCCGCGCGGCAGGAAATACACCCCCGGCGCGAGCGTGGTATCGCGCGTCAGCGTCATCCCGTCGCGGGGGACCAAGAGCTCAGCCATGCCGGTGATTATCGACGCCCGTCTGCGCGACAATGGGGCCATGCCGGACAACCCCTCCCCCCTGCGCTATGCGGTCGCCGACGGCGTCGCCGCCATCACGCTCAACCGCCCCGAGCGCATGAATGCCCTGACCGTGCCGCTGATCCAGGCACTCACCAGCGCGCTGCGCAGCGCCGAGCGTGATGCCGCGGCGCGTGTGGTGCTCCTGACGGGCGAGGGACGCGCGTTCTGCTCGGGGCAGGATCTCGAGAGCTTTGGGGATCCGGAAATCAAACGCCCGAACCGCATCCGCGATCAGCTCATGGTGAGCTACACCCCGCTCGTCCAGCAGCTGCGCGGGATGGGCAAGCTCGTCATCGCGGCGATCAACGGGGCCGCCGCCGGCGCGGGCATGAGCCTGGCGCTGGCCTGCGACCTGCGCATCATGTCCGAACAGGCCTTTCTCATGCAGGCCTTCTCGAACATCGCGCTGATCCCGGACGCCGGGGGTACCTGGCTGCTTGCGCGTCAGGTCGGCTACAGCCGCGCGCTGCAACTGGCCGTCGAGGCCGAGCGCATCCCGGCCGCGACCTGCCTCGCGCTGGGGCTGACCAACAAAGTCGTGGCGGCCGAGGCGCTGCAAGCTGAAGCGTTGGACTGGGCGCGCCGCCTCGCCGCGCGGCCCACCGGCGCACTCGCGCTGACCAAGCGCGCCATCGCGCACGCCATGGAGGTCGGGCTCAACGACGCGCTCGATTACGAAGGCCACCTGCAGCAGATGGCCTCTGAAGGCGCCGACTTCGCCGAGGGCGTCGCGGCCTTCCGCGAGAAGCGCGCCCCGGTGTGGACGGGCCGCTAGTGCCCCTGCCAGTCCGCCGGGCGCTTCTCGATGAAGGCGGCCATGCCTTCCTTCTGATCGCGGGTTGAGAAGAGCAGGCTGAACAGCCGCCGCTCCAGCGCCACGCCCTCGCTCAGGGAGGTCTCGAACGCGGCGTTGACCGCTTCCTTGGCCAGCCGCACCGCCACCGGCGCGCGCGCCGCAATCTCGCCCGCCAGTCGGACGGCCTCGGCCAGACAGCGCTCATCCGGCACAACGCGATTTACCAACCCAAAGGCGGCGGCCTCCGCCGCGCTGAGCTGGCGGGCGTTCAGCACCATCTCCATGGCGATGGCCTTGCCCACCGCGCGGGTGAGGCGCTGCGTCCCGCCGGCCCCGGGGATCACGCCCAGGTTGATCTCGGGCTGGCCAAACTTCGCGCCCTCGCCGGCCACGATCATGTCGCAGGCCATCGCCAACTCGGCGCCGCCGCCCAGACACCAGCCATTGACCGCGGCAATCACCGGCTTGCGGATGGCGCGCAGGCGATCCCAGTAGCCGATGAAGGGGCTGCTCAACATCTCGACCGCGCTGGACGTCGCCATCTGTTTGATGTCGGCGCCGGCCGCAAAGGCGCGCGCGTCGCCGGTCAGGGTCATCGCGCCCACGCCCGAATCCGCGTCGAACAACTCGAGCGCGGTCATGATCTCGCTCATCGTCGGCGCGTTGAGCGCGTTCATCGCCTTGGGCCGATTGATCTGCACAATGCCGACGCGGCCCTCCTGGCGGACCAGGATGTTTTCATACGCAGGTTCGATTGACATGCGGGCAGTATAGAAGGAAACCCTATACTCCCCGCCATGACCCCAAAGCCTACCGGCCCGTGTCGCGCGCGTGCGCTTGGCCTGCGACCCGGCGTGCTGGCGCCCGGTCCGCTCAACGCCATCACCGATGTCGCCGGCGTGCGGGTGGGCCATGTCAGCGTGATCGAGGGCGAGGCCATCCGCACCGGCGTGACGGCCATCCTCCCCCACGGCGGCAATCCCTTTGTCGAGCGCGTCCCGGCCGGTCTCGCGGTCGGCAACGGCTTTGGCAAGCTGATGGGCTCGACTCAACTTCAAGAGTTGGGCGAATTGGAGACCCCCATCGTGCTCACCAACACGCTGGCCGTGCCCCGCGCCGCAGACGGCATCCTGGACTGGATGCTCGCGCAGCCGGGCAGCAGCGGGGCCGGTTCGATCAATCCGCTGGTGGCCGAGACCAACGACGGCTTTCTGAATGACATTCGCGCCCGCGTCATCACCGCCGGGCACGTTATCGCAGCCATCGCGTCCGCGCGCGACGGCGCGGTGGCCGAGGGCGCGCTGGGTGCTGGAACGGGCACGGTCGCCTTCGGCTGGAAGGGTGGCATCGGCAGCAGCTCGCGCCGCCTGCCCGCGACCCTGGGTGGCTACACCGTGGGCGCGCTGGTGCAGAGCAATTTCGGCGGCGTGCTGTGCATGGACGGCATCCCGGTCGGTGAGGCGCTCGGCCAGTATTTCCTGCGTGACGCCCTGGACCGCGGCGACGCCGACGGCTCGATCATCATCGTGCTGGCCACCGACGCGCCGCTCTCCGACCGCAACCTCACCCGCCTGGCGCGCCGCGCGATGGCCGGCCTGGCCCGCACCGGCGCCGCGATGAGCGATGGCTCGGGCGACTACGCGCTGGCGTTTTCAACCGCCCCCGAGGTGCGCCGCGACACCGCCCGACGGGCCGGACGCGCGGAGCTCGTCGAGCTGCCCAACGCATCGATGTCTCCACTTTTCCTGGCCGCCATCGAGGCGACCGAGGAGGCGATCTACAACAGCCTGCTCATGGCGGAGACGGTGCGCGGATACCGTGGCACGATCGAGGCCCTCCCCCGTGAGCGCGTGCGCGCGCTGATCGCCGCCCGCGCGGCCGCTGCCCCGTCCGTCACCCTGCGCGACATCACGGATGACGACCTGCCGACCCTGTTCGCGCATCAGGCCGACCCGCTCGCCTCGGCGCTGGCCGACTTCCCCTCGCGGGAGCGCGCCGCCTTCGACGCGCACTGGGCGCGGGTGCGGGCGAACCCGGCGAACCGCACGCAGGCGATCCTCGCCGAGGGCGCGTTGGTTGGAAACATCGGCAGTTGGCCATCGCATGAGGTGGCCGGCGCGCGCGAGCTGGGCTACTGGATCGACCGCGCGCAGTGGGGGCGCGGGATCGCCACCCGCGCCCTGCGCGCCTTTCTGACGCAGGAGACGCACCGTCCGCTCGTCGCCCAGGTCGTCGCGGCCAATGCGCGCTCTGCCCACGTGTTGGAGCGGGCCGGCTTTGTGCAGACCGGGCGCGAGACGCGCCCCTCCGACATCCCGGGCAACCCGGATGTGGAGGCGCTCAACTATCGCCTGGACGCCTAACGCTTTCGATTCACCGTCACGCGGTCGAGCTGGCGCACCCCAATCGGCGACAGCACGTAGCCCTTGAGCGCCGGCTTGACCAGCATGTCGCTGCGCGAGTGCGACGTGAGCAACACCTGGACGTCGGTCAGGATCAGCTCTTCGGCCTGCTGATACAGCTTGATCCGCCGGGCCGGGTCCTGCTCGGAGCGCGCCTGTTCGAGCATCCCATCGATCTTCGCATCAACATACTGGGTGTAGTTGAAGTCGTTGCCGGAATGGAAGAGCACATCCAGGAAGTTCTCCGGATCCGGATAGTCGGCGCACCAGCCATGCGAGGTGATCTGCGCACCGGTGTCACGGATGGACTTGAGCGGCGCCCGCGGGTCGACGGTCTTGACCTCGAACTGCAACCCGAGGTTGGTCCGCCACTGATCGACCAGCGCATTCGTGAACGCGCTGGCGTCGCCGGTCGCGCTGCGCTGGCCGATGACGATCTTTGGCATTTTGCCCGCGTATTTCGAGGCCGCCAGGGCGGCCTTCGCCTTTTCGAGCGAGAAGGGGAAGAGGTCCTCGCGCTCGGTGCGCCCGGGCATGCCCGGCGGCAGGATCGACGTGGCCCGGTTGGGATCCTTGATCTTCATCGTCGTGGCGAGCTTCTTGTAGTCCAGCCCGTAGGCGAGCGCCTTACGCACGTTGATATCATCCAGCGGCGCGCGGCTGGCGTCCAGGCTGATCATCGAGGTGCACAGCGCGGCGCCGGTCAGCAGTTCCTTGCTCAGCGGCTCCTTGGGATTGCTCAGTCGAATGGCATCGTCAGCACCCAGCCCGACGATATCGATGGTGCCAGCCTGATACATGCTCAGCGATGACCCGCGCGGGCGGGCATAGAACAGCAGGTTGGTGTTGAGCGCGGGGGTGTGATAGCGCGGGTTGCGCTCGAAGATCAACGCCTCATCCTCCAGCGCCTCCTTGAGCGTGTATGGGCCACTTGCGTTGGGCGAATACACCCAGTCCTCACCCTTGTCCGGGTCGCGCCGGTCGATGACGAAGGCGGTCGGGTAGGTCAGCTTGGCGAGGAAGTAGGCCTTCGGGGCATCCAACGTGACAGCCAGCGTGCGGGCATCCACGACGACCAGGCCCCTGGCCGTTTTGGCCTGCCCGGTGAAGATCTCGCTCATGCCCAGGATGTCGCCGAGATAGGTCTTGACCGTGTCGGATTTGTAGCGGGGATTGGCCGCGCGCTCCCAGCTGAACTTGACGTCCTCGGCAGTGATCGGCGTGCCGTCGGCAAAGGTCACTCCCGCCCGCAGCGTAAAGGTGTAGGTCCGGCCGTCCGGCGCGATCGCCCACGACTCGGCCAGATCGGGTTCGATGCTGAGGTCGGGCTTGAGGTGCACCAGCCCGGCAAAGAGCAACCCCTCGTAGTCGGCGGCCGAGCCAGTCGCCGTGGCCGGATCGATGTCCTCGGGGTCGGGCCAGGCGCCGATCTGAACAATCGTGTCCTCCAGGTTGAGGCCATACTGCTTCGACACTCCGTGCACGGCGCCCAGGACTTCTTCGAGATCGGACATTTTGGACTTCAGGTTTCCAGGCGGCGCCATCCCAAAGGCGATGGCGTCCGCGCCTTTCAACGTCCCCAACCACAACCTTCCTTCCAATGTGATCCCTTGCGTGGTCAGGGTGAAATCGATGTAATGCAGCGGGCCGCCAACCGCGGTCGGGGTCACGATGCCGCGCCCCGTCACCGTCGCATTGCCCGTCGAGGACAGAAATCCCTTGACCACATCATCGCGATCCTTGTCGGTCAGCGCGGAGAGGTCGACCGGAGAGCCCATCAAAAGCAGCGTCAAACCGCTCCGGACACCTGCCAAGACGACATACTGATTGTTCTCATCCACCACCCGCCATTGACTCGGAAGCTGTATGGCAAAGCCGGACTTGTGCTCGTAGTAGCCGACCGGCGTTGCCGTCGGCCGGGGGGTCGCGGTCGGGCGGGGTGTCGCGGTCGCGGTCGGGATGGGCGTCGCCGTCGCCGTTGGGCGCGGGGTATCGGTGGGTGCTGGCGTGGCCGTGGGCTCGGCCGTCGCCGTTGGCGTCGGGGCGGGCGTCGTCAGCAGCGAGCAGCCGGCCAGCAGGCCGGCAACCGCGAGGGCCAGGAAACGGGAGCGTTGGAATCGGATCATGATGTCCTTCTGGCGCGGGCGCGCAGGAGGAGGGCCAGGCCCAGCCCCGCGAGCACGACGACAACGAGCGCACCCCCGCACAACGCAAAGGGTGCAATACCGCCGGGTGGAGCCGGCGGCAACGACGTCGGCGCGGGCACCCCGGTCGGGGTGGGCGCGACGGTTGGGGGAGGCGGAACGGGCGTTGCGGACGCAACGATGGTCGCGGCCTGTGCCACCGCGGTTGCCGGCCGCGTCGCCGTCGCGGCCACCGGGACGGAATACAGCGGCAGCGTGGGTGCGACCGTTGGGCGCGGCACGGGCGTGGCGGTGGCCGCCACGCTCACAGGCTGCGACGGCAGGCCGACGCTGGCGCGCCAGCGCTGGTCGAGGCCATCGGTGTCGAAGCCAAACGCGCTGATCAGCGCGTTGTCGATGTCGGTGCCAGACTTCACCTCGCTGAAGAGCACATCGAGCTTCTTCGGCCCCTGCGTCGTGACGAGGTAGCGGGCCACCTCGCCACCGTAGGTGTAGGACAGGCGCGCCAGCTGGCCATCGCCGGCGAATCCGTTGGCGAGCGCGCGCAACGAATCGAGTTTCCCAGCGCGCACGGCATCGAGCATGGCGTTGATATCGGAGGGCAGATCGGGCTCCGCGACCACCGCCAGGCCCTCGTTCAGCCAGGTCGGCAGGTGGGCGTTGGAGCAGTTGAGCAGGCGCTGATCGATGACGAGGTGGGTGATCTCATGCGGGAGCACGTTTTTGGCCCACTCGCGCTGCGACGGTGCGATGCCGATCAACGAGGCCCCGCTGTCCGGCAGGGCCACGCCGCCGGTCCAGTCCGGTGCCGTCCACAGGATGTCGTCCAGATACTTCGCGTCGGGGTAAATCCACACCCGGGTGGGCGTCGACATCGTAACGCCATACAACCGCGAAGCGTTGGCCAGCGCCGCCACGGTCTGATCGAGCAGAAACTGCCCGAAGCTGTTGTCACCCTGCGACCAGTTCACGCTGACATCACCGCGCGAGAGCGTGTGCCAGGTCAGGCGCTCATCGACAAGGGTGTA
>JAIBCK010000005.1 GCA_019694215.1 Thermoflexales bacterium | reverse complement strand
CCCCGGGGTCGCGCCAAACGTGTCCACGGCCCGGACTGCATAACCATCGACAGTACTGCGCCGAAAGGCGGGCAAGTCCTCGGGGGCGATGACGTCGAGGGCGAGGGTGCGCCCCAGCGCCTCGGACAGCTCGACGGTTTCGACGCGCGTGATGGGGGTGAGGTGCGAAGCGAGCAGCGCCCAGGCCTCCCCGGGCGTGCGCAGCGAGAAGAGTTCGGCGCTGGCAGGCATGGCCCTATGCTACCGCCCGGATGCGCTCGCCGGCCGCATACACCCGAAAGCGCGCCCCCCGGCAATACCCAATCACGGTGATGTTCCACGCGCGCGCGAGGCGGACTGAGAGCGAGGTCGGCGAGGTGCGCGAGACGACGATGGGGATGCCCATGCGCGAGGCCTTGCCCAGCATCTCGGAGCTGATCCGCCCCGAGGCGAAGAGGATGTGCTCGGCCGTGTCGTGCCCGGCCTCCAACGCCATACCACACAGGCGGTCCAGCGTGTTGTGGCGGCCAATGTCCTGCGCGACAAAGACATTGCGCGCGCCATCGCTGAGGCTGGCGGTGTGCACGCCGCGCACGAGCTGATACAGCTCGCCCGAGGCCTGCATGCCTCGCATCCCGTCGACGATCACGTCCGGCGTGACGCGCAACGTCGAGGTCAGCGGCGCGCGGCTGGCGGCGAGATCGGTGAAGGTCAGCCCGCCTCCGCACCCGGACGTGATGACGCGCCGGGCCGGGGCGGCGATGTCGTGCCGCAGCCAGATGTCCGCGCAGCGGCCATCCTGCGACCAGCGCAGGGCGCGGATGTCGTCCATGCCCGCGATGAACCCCTCCAGCTTGAGAAAACCCAGCGCGAGATGCTGCCGATCGACGGGCGAGCACATGATCGTTGCCAACTCCTGGCCGTTGACAAACACGCACAGCTGGTCCTCGTCGATCACGCCGGCATCGACCTCGCTGGCCTGGCCATGATCGTACAACGTAAAGTGTTCCCGCGCGATCCCATGCTGAACCGAGGGACGCTCGGCGCGCGGTTCCAGGTCATTCGGTTCGAGATCGGCGTCGCTTCGGGCCAATGCCATGTGGGTCTAGAACCAGCCGCGCCTGCGGAACAGGCGCAACATGAAGAGCGGCACGACGACCATGCTCGCCACGATGCACAGGAAAAAGATCAGCTTGACCGGGTCAGGGTTTTCGGTGATCTCGATCAGACCGGCGAAGAAATTCATACCAAAGAAGCCGGTCGCAAATGAAAGCGGCATGAACAGGACGGTGACGATGGTCAGCGTCTTCATCACTTCGTTGGTGCGATTCGACACCACCGAGAGATACGTGTCGAGCGAGCCGGCGATGATGTCGCGCAGGGACTCGTTCAGGTCGGTCAGCCGGACGAAGTGGTCATACAGATCGCGGAAGTAGATGCGCTCCTTCTGATCGATCGGCTCGAAGTCCTCGCGGGCAAGCTTGTTGAACACCTCGCGTTGCGGGCTGAGCACCCGGCGCAGGTTGAGCACGGCGCGCTTGAGGTGAAAGAGGCGGTTGAGCGTGTTGCGGGAGGGCTTGTCAAACACCTCATCCTGGATGGTCTCGGACTCCGCGTCGATGGCGTCCATGCACGGCAGGTAGTCGGCGGCGACGGCATCGCAGACCTCGAACAACAGGTAGTCCGACCCGCGCCGGGTGTGGCGCTCATCGCGCACGGCGGCGCGAAATACCCGATCGATGCCGCGAATCTCCTCCTCGTGCAGGGTGACGACAAAGTTGCGCCCAAGAAAGACATCCAGCTCGTGCAGGTCGATGTCCTCGATCGTCCGGTCGAAGTCGACGGCATGCAGCGTGATGTAGAGATACTCGCCCCAATCGTCGACCTTCGGGACGTTGGAATCCTGGACAGCATCCTCGATCGCGAGTGGATGAAACTTGAACGTGTCGCGAAGCAGGGGCGTGACCACGTCCGCCCATTTCGTTCCGGCCTGCTTCGAGGCATCGGGCTGGCCGGCGATGTCGAGCCAGAACAGCCCGGCGCGGTCCGCGAGGAGGTCGGGGATGCGCCCCAGGTCGTTCAGCTCGGTCAGCGCGCCCTTGGAGGAGCGATACAGGATTCGATACATCGGTCAGTCGCGTTTGTCCGAGGCACCCGGCCCCAGCGGTGCTGCGCGCACGACGCGGTTCATGTCCACCTGGGCCTTGACCCGCATCGGCAGGCCAAACAGGCGGATGAAGCCGTCGGCATCGCGCTGATTGTAGACGTCCTCGCGCGCGAACGTGGCCAGGTCCTCGCGATACAGCGAGTAGGTGGCCTTGCGCCCGGCCAGGCTGGCCACGCCCTTGAAGAGCCGCACCCGGGCGGTGCCGGTGACATCGCGCTGGGTGACCGAGATGAAGGCCTGCAGGGCATCGCGCAACGGTGTGAACCAACGCCCATCATAGATCAGGTCGGCGAACTTGAGCGCGACCATCTGCTTGAAGGCCATGGTCTCGCGGTCGAGAATGAGCTGTTCCAGCCCCTCGTGGGCGACCTTGAGGATGGTCCCGCCCGGGGTCTCATAAACGGCGCGGCTTTTCATCCCGACCAGGCGGTTCTCCACCATGTCGACGCGCCCCACCCCGTGCTTGAGGCCGTACTCGTTGAGCAGCATGACGATCTCGGCCGCGCCCATGCTCTTGCCGTTGACGCGTCGTGGCACGCCGGAGACAAACTCGATCTCGACCTCGTCGGCGATGTCGGGCGCGGCCTCGGGCGCGACGGTGCGCTCGAAAACGTTCTCCCTCGGGCTGTTCCACGGGTCGATCAGGTCGCCGCCCTCATGGCTGAGGTGCCACAGGTTGCCATCCCTTGTGTAGGCGGTCTTGACACCCTGCGCCAGCGGAATGCCCGCCTTGCGCGCATAGGCGATCAGGTCCTCGCGGCCCTTGAAGTTCCACTCGCGCCACGGGGCGATGACCTTGAGGCGCGGGTTGAGGGCCATGTAGGTCAGCTCGAAGCGCACCTGGTCGTTGCCTTTCCCCGTTGCGCCGTGCGCGACCGCATCAGCGCCCTCCTGCGCGGCAATGTCGACCTGGTATTTTGCGATCAGCGGACGCGAGATGGCCGTGCCCAGCAGGTAGTGGCGCTCGTACACGGCGCCGCTCTGGACGAGCGGGAAGAGATACTCGCGCGCGAACTCGGCGCGCAGATCCTCGATCACGACGCGGGTGGCACCGCTCTTGAGGGCCTTGTCGCGGGCCGCGTCCAGGTCGTCGCCCTGGCCGATGTCGGCGATGAAGCAAACCACCTCGCAGCCGTAGGTCTCGCGCAGCCACGGCACGATCACGGTGGTATCCAGCCCGCCGCTGTAGGCAAGCACGACCTTGTTGACAGTGGGACGTTTGGTCATGGTCTTTCTCCGTCTGCGCTCGGCCAGCAGCTGGCCGGGCTCCTGCATGGAAAAGTCCTCGGCGCGCACAGGCGCCTCCTGCGCGTCATCGAGCTCGTAAGTCACCGCGACTTCATCGCAGTTGGCCAGCAGCGGGCACGCTACGCAGTCGTTCCAGACCTTCTCGGGAAAGTTCTCCTTGGGGGTCTGGACGAACCCGCAGCGCTCGAAGAACGAGATCGCCCGGGTCAGCGCGAACAGGCTCGAGAACTGGCGCGCGCGCGCCTCCTCGATCAGCCGCGCCACGAGCAGCTGGCCGACGCCGCGCCCGCGCAGGCTCTCGTCGACGGCCAGCGAACGCAGCTCGGCCAGGTTGGCGCTCATCGGGAGCAGCGACCCGCACGCCGCCACGCGACCCTCGACCACAGCCACCAGGAAGTTGTCGATGGTGGCGCGGATGTTCGCTTCGCTGCGCGGCAGCAGTCCGCCGCGCCGGGCGTTTTCCGCCACCAGGCGCGCGATGGCCGGCGCATCGTCGAGCGTCGCTGCGCGGATGGAGATGTCTGGTTGTGCGGCGTCGGTCACGGCCTAGTCCGTCCCCGTGAAGGTGTCGAGCAGGCCCTGATCGCCACCGGCCTGCAGGCGCATGACGCCGGCCGTGCTGTAGACCTTGAGCTTCTCGCGGCTGTCGGCGATGTCGAGGTTGCGCATGGTGAGCTGGCCAATGCGGTCGACCGGGCCAAACTCGCCCTGGCCGGACTCCATCGTCAGGCGCTCCGGGTGATACGTCAGGTGCGGGCCGGCGGTCGCGACCACGGTGTAGTCCTCGCCACGGCGCAGCTCCATCAGCACCTCGCCCGTGATGGCTTTGCCTACCCAACGCTGCAAGCTCTCCCGCAGCATCAGTGACTGTGGATCAAACCAGCGCCCCTCATACAGCAGGCGTCCCAGCTTGCGGCCGAGCATGCGGTAGTTATCCTGCGTGCCCTCATTGTGGATGGCGCTCACCAACCGTTCGTAGGCGATGAACAACAGCGCCATGCCGGGGGCCTCGTAGATGCCGCGGCTCTTGGCCTCGATGATGCGGTTCTCGATCTGATCGCTCATCCCCAGCCCGTGCCGGCCGCCGATGGCATTCGCCTCCGCGACGAGCGCGACCTGGTCGTCGAAGGCGACATCGTTGATCGCGACCGGGAAGCCCTGCTCGAAGGTCAGCTTGACCAGCTCGGGCTCGATCTTCACGGCCGGGTCCCAGAAGCGCACCCCCATGATCGGCTCGACGAGATACATGCTCTCGGTCAGAAACTCGAGCTGCTTGGCTTCATGGGTGGCCCCCCACAGGTTGGCGTCGGTCGAGTAGGCCTTCTCCACGCTCGTGCGGTACTCAAACCCGTGCGAGATCAGCCACTCGCTCATCTCCTTGCGCCCGCCCAGCTCGGTGATGAAGATCGGGTCCAGCCATGGCTTGTAGATCTTGAGGTCCGGGTTGGCCAGCAGGCCGTAGCGGTAAAAGCGCTCGATGTCATTGCCCTTGTAGGTTGAGCCATCGCCCCAGATGCTGACGCCGTCCTCCTTCATCGCCTCGACCAGCATCGTGCCGGTCACGGCGCGGCCCAGCGGCGTGGTGTTGAAGTAGGTGCGCCCGGCCGAGCTGATGTGAAAGGCCCCGCACTGCAGGGCGACCAGGCCCTCGTGCGCGAGCTGCTTGCGGCAGTCGATCAGACGCGCCTTCTCGGCCCCGTAGCGCAGGCCGCGCCGCGGGATGTCCTCAAAGTCGACTTCATCATACTGACCGAGGTTGGCGGTGTAGGCGTACGGGATGCCGCCCTTGTGCTTCATCCAGGCGACGGCAGCCGAGGTGTCGAGGCCACCGGAGAAGGCGATGCCGATACGTTCGCCGACCGGCAGAGATGTGAGGATCTTTGACATGATTTCGTGAGTGAATGGGAATCAGGAACTTGGTTCGGCGACGGCGTCCTGGCCTGCCGGTATGAACACGGTGCCTTTGCCGGCGCTCACGCCAGCAAGGTTGGTGATGCGGACGCGGGTGACCCCGGCGTCGAGGGCCTCCAGACAGGTCCGCACTTTGGGGATCATCCCGCCCGAGATTGCGCCATCGGCAATCAGCGCCTCGGTCTTGCGGGCGGTCAGGGTTGGGATGAGCTCCATGCGTTTGTTGAGCACCCCGGGCACGTTGGTGATGAAGGTGAGCAGCTTTGCGCCGAGCGCCGCGGCCACCGCACCGGCGACGTGGTCGGCATTGACGTTGTAGATCTCGCCATCGACGCCCAGCGACATCGGCGCCATGACGGGCAGCCAGCCGCCCTCGAGCCAGGCCCGCAGCGTCGAGGCCCGCACCGAAACGGGACGCCCAACGTATTGAAGCTCGTCGTTGATGCGCTCCACGCGCACCACGCCGGCATCCACGCCAGACACGCCGATGGCCTGGATGCCCTCCTGAATCAGCGCCGCCGCGAGGCGTTTGTTGGCCAGCCCGCTCAGGACCATCAGCGCGGCATCCCGCCCCGCCCGCGTCGTCACCCGCAGCCCTTCGGAGAAGCGCGTCGGGATCTGCAGCGCGGTCAGCAGCTCGGTCAGCTCCTTGCCGCCGCCGTGGATAAGCACCAGGCGCGTGCCATCCCGCCAGCGGGTGGCCAGCTCGCGCGCCAGGGTCGCGGCAAAGGCGGGATCGTCCAGGTCGCTGCCGCTCACCTTGTAAACCTCGACCGTGGAAGCGTCCTCGGCGGGCCGTGGCGCGGTCGCCGACAAGTCCAACCCCATGAAAATCATGTCCACGGGCTTGAGCGGCTTGAAGGGCTCGGTGGCAATGAAGCCCAGCGACGTGAACAGCGACACGGCCGGCGTCCACGACGCCCGCGCGCTCAGCACCAGGCGCGGGCGACCCGTCTCGCGGGCGTGCGCGATGACGGCCTGGCACAACGCACGACCCACCCCCGCGCCCCGGCGCGGCGGTGAGACAAACAGTCGCTTCAGTTCGGCTGTGCCATCCGCGCTGGCCGCCAGCGCCACGCAGCCAATCGGCTCCTCGCCCAGCACGGCGAGAAACAGCGCGCCATCCGGCGGCGCATAGCGCCCGGGCAAATCGCCCAGATCGCGAAAGATGCTGCTGGTGTTCGGGCTGAAGCCATGCTCGGCGATGTAGGCGGCCAGCAGGCGCCGTACGGCGTCGAAATGGGCATCAGTTTTGGCTTCGAGGATTTCCATTGCGCTTGGTCAGAGATCGATGGCCATGAAGGTCAGGTCCGCCATGTCGTCGGGACGTGTCTTGAAAGGTTCGCTCTCGCGAAAGCCCATGGCGCGATACAGCGCCAACGCGCTCACCCAGCGCCGCCGCGTGCTCAGCACCACGCGCACATAGCGCGCGGCGCGGGCCTCGTCGACCAGCCGCTGTACCAGCGCGCGGCCACGACCGCCGCCGCGCACGGACGGAGAAAGATACACCCGTTTCATTTCGCACCAGCCTGGCGCGACGCGCCCGTTGATCACGACATCGGTCAGCCCACCACACCCGACCGGGGCGCCATCCTGCAGGGCCAGCAGCAGCCGACCTTGCGGGCGCCGGTAGCGGCCTGGCAGGTTCAGCAGGTCCTCGAAGGCGCGCTTGCTGCTGACCGGATTCAGCCCCTGCTCGGTCATGTACTCGCGCAGGAGGACGCGCACCGCCTCGACCTGCTCGGGCGCGACAGCCTCGACAATGGCATAGCCGTCCAGGGGATTTGAACCCGTCACGCCTTCCTCCTTCTCAACGTGGCGATCATCCGCAGCGCAAGAACCGTGATGCCAGCCAACAACGCGAGCGACATCAGGTGCAGCGGCAGGCGCAGGCTGGCAGGATCATCGGACAGCGCCGGCGCCGGCGCCGTCCACGGCAGCAGGCTCTTGCCCCACGCCAGAAAGCCATCCGCAACCACGAGCGTGCCAAGAGCGAACGACTTGCCCTGTGCCTTCGTCACCGGGAAGCCAAACAGCTCGCTCAGGACCGTAATGCGTTCGGCCAGCGGACCATCGCCATTGGCGCGCGCCGATGCGATCGCGACCACCGTGGCCGAGGGCCCGATGCCAAGCACGAGCGGGCCGGTGTCGACATCGCCCTGCCCGCGGCTGCCCTTCGGATACTCCAGGCTGACCGGGAAGCCGACGACCGAGGTGACAAAGACTTCGCGGTAGCGGGCGTATTGCTCGCGCGCAAAGGCGGCGTCGACCTCGGGCAGGAAGGCGTGGATGTACACCTGGGTCGAAGCCCGCGGCCCGATGGTCGCCACCCCCGTCGCGGCGTTGGCGGCATGTGGGATCAGCCCGGTGGCGGGATCGAGACGGGCCCGGGTCAGCGTCACCCAGCGCGCCATGACGTCGGCATAGGTCGGGCCAAACACGGCGTCATGCGCGGCCAGCGAGGCCAACGCGACGACGTTGTCGCACGGCCAGGACTGGCCGGGATACGCGTCGAGGTTGCCGCTCGGGCTGGCGCGCATCGCGTCGGCCAGCTGGCGCGATTGCGTCTTCAGCCGGGCGAGATCCGCGGTGCTGCGCTCGGCGGGCGCCTGCAGAAGCAACAGCCCCCCCAGCAGGCGATTTGTCCAACCGAGATAGAACACCCCATGCGGCACCTGTGTGGCTCGGGTGAAGGGCGCCAGCCCCTCCGGGCTGTCCGCGCGTTCCAGCACCCAGCGCGTCTCGGCGATGGCGCGGGCGCGCAGCGCCGGGTCACCCGTCGCAAGCCCAACGTTGACCCAGGCATAGCCATACGTCATGTGGCTGAAGAACCAGCCCTCGGGAAAGATCGCCTGCATCTCGCGCCCTTCGCCGGCGCGCAACCGTCGCCCGATGCCGTCGAGCTGGGCGACGATATCCGGCCCCAGCCCGCCTGCGGGATAGGCGTTGGCGGGCGTGGCGACCAGGCGCACGTTGAGCCATAGCAGCGCCGCCCCGGCCAGCGCGCACAGAAACACCCCGAGCGCGAGCAGCCCGCGCCGCAGCACCCGCGTCACCTAGCGCAGCCCTTCCCGTTCATCCAGCCCGAACATCAGGTTCATGTTCTGCAGCGCCTGGCCACTTGCGCCCTTGGTGAGATTGTCGATGGCGCACACCAGCAGCAGGCGGTCGGCGACGGCGCCGCCCAACGGATGAAGGGAGATCGCGGCCATGTTCGTCCGCGCCACATGCGCGATCGAGGCGGTCTGCCCGCGCGGCAAGACGCGCACGAAGGGCTCGTTGGCATATCGCTTCTCGAAGACGGATTGCCAGTCGGTCTGGCGCGCCTCCGGCGTCAGGCGCACGTAGAGCGTCGTGAGCATGCCGCGGCTGATCGGCAGCAGGTGCGGCGTGAAGATCACGTTCACCCCACCCGGCGTGCGCCCGTTGTCGATGTCATTCAGGACCTGGTCGATCTCGGGGACATGCCGGTGGACGTTGGCGACGTTGTACGGGGTCAGGCCTTCATTTACCTCGACGAAGTGCGTGGTGGTGCTGGGCTTGCGCCCCGCGCCGCTCACCCCGCTCTTGCTGTCCGCGATGAGGACGGGCTCGGCCAGGGCACCCGCCTCCAGCAGCGGCAGAGCCGGTAGGATCGTGCTGGTCGGATAGCAGCCCGGATTGGCGACCAGGTCCGTCTGCGCGATGCGTTCGCGGTAGCGTTCGGGGAGGCCATACACCGCCCGGGTGAGCAGCTCCGGGTGCGGGTGCACATGCTTGTAGGTTTTTTCGTATACCGCGGCATTGGTCAGACGGAAATCGGCCGAAAGGTCGACGACCTTCTTCCCGGCCGCGAGCACGCGGGCCGCCAGCTCCGCGGAGGCGGCATGCGGCAGGCAGGAGAAGACCACGTCGACATCCGCCAGGGGCGCGTCATCGGCCTTGATGAGCGGCACATCGTACAGACAGGGAATGATGTCCGACAGTTTTGCGCCGGGGTTGCTCTCGGAGTGCGCGAACACCAGGCGGGCCTGGCGATGGTTTTGCAGCAGGCGCACCAGCTCCAGCCCGGTGTAGCCCGTTGCCCCGAAGATTCCGATCCGTAGCATGCCACTCCCTCCTTGCGGCACCCGCGTGCCACAAATGAAAAGGCCTCCAACACATCGATGTCAGAGGCCCGCCTGCCCACTACCCGCCAGATGCTCCGCGCTACGCGAC
The DNA here is from genome assembly GCA_019694215.1 of Thermoflexales bacterium. GTDB lineage: Bacteria > Chloroflexota > Anaerolineae > J036 > Brachytrichaceae > Brachythrix. The sequence continues at coordinate 53,853 of JAIBCK010000005.1, read as the reverse complement.
GCATCGGTGGAGGCTGACCTCGGTCAGACTGCCACGACGACGGGCGCGAATGGCGAACGCAACTGGATTCACAGTGCGGCGATTATACGCAGGCCGCTCGCATAGAATGGCCGCATGCCGCTTCTGATAGACGGCCACAACCTGATCGGCCAGATGCGCGACCTTTCGCTCAGCGACCCCGACGACGAGGGCAAACTCGTCGCCCGCCTGCAGCGCTACGCGGCAGCGTCGCGCAAGCGCATCACGGTGATTTTTGACCCGGGCGCGGACAGCGCGCCCAGCCGCTGGCGCGAGACACGCCAGCACGGTGACGTGCGCGTCGTCTTCGCTCACGCCGGTGAAAAGGCCGATGACGTCATCCGCGCCCGCATCGGCGAGGAGCGCGACAAACAAGGTCTGATCCTCGTGACGTCCGATGCCGCCATCGTCGCCTTTGCGCGCGCGTGCGGGCTGCGCAACATCTCGTCCTCCAGTGCCTTTCTCCGGCAGATGGACGAGGCCCTGCGCCCCCGCCCCAGCGGTGAAAAACCCAGCGCCCACCGTGAGTACGAGAACTGGGCGGATGTCTTCACCGAGCCGCCTCCTGCGCCGACGCCCGCCGCCCGGCCCGCGCCACCGCCGCCGCCGCCCAAACTGAGCAAGTCCGAGCGGCTACGCCAGCAGCTCGCCAATTCCCGCCCCTTGCCGCCGTCGCTGCCATCTTCGCGCACCGTGGAGAGCGATGGCGAACTCAAAATTGACCGCCGCAAGAAAAGCAAATGAGCCCCTTTCTCCAGAACCTCCTTGACGGACTGCTGCAATCGGTGCAGGACCTGGGCCAGAGCCTGCCGCGGCTGCTGATGGCCCTGATCGTGTTTGGCATCGGGTATGGCATCGCCGACATCGTACGGCGCACCATCTTCCGCGCAATCACGCGGGCCAATCTTGGTCGTAAAGGCGATACGTTGGACACGGTCCTCTCTCAGCTCGCCTTTGCCATCGTCCTCACCCTCGTCGGCATCATTGCCATGGGCGTGGTCGGCATCGATGTCACTTCGCTCGTGGCCGGCCTCGGGTTGACCAGCCTGGCGATCGGTTTTGCGCTCAAGGACATTCTCGAGAACACGATCTCCGGCCTGCTCATCCTGCTCAGCCGCTCGTATGTCGTTGGCGACATCATCTCGGTCTCGGGCCAGGAAGGCGAGGTCAGCGACATCTCACTGCGCGTCACCACCATCCTCAACAATGACGGGATCGAGACACTCATCCCAAATCGGCTGGTCTATGGCAGTATTCTGCAGAACCGCACGGCGCGGCCCGTGCTGCGGCGCTCGCTGGAATTCCCGCTGGCTGCCGGCGCGGATGCGCGCAAGGCCGTCGCGACCGCGGTGCAGGCCGCGCAACAGGTGGCACCCGCGCCGACGGGCCGACCGACCAGCGCCGAAGTGGTTCTCAACGCCGATGGCGCGCAACGATTGCGGCTGTACTACTGGGTGCCGAGCCGCGATCAGGACCCGCTGCTGGCGACGTCGCTGATCGCCGCCACGAACGCGGCGCTCGGCGAGTCAAAACTCGAGGCCTAGCCTGGCGCGACCGTTCCGCGTGGCGCGCGTATCAGAGGGTTGAATCGAATTGTCGTCGCGGTGTCCACATCGCGCGGCCAAAGGAGCGCAAACGATGCAAACCTGCCCGAACTGCGGTCGCCCCCTCCCCGACGGGGCGTCGCTGAGCTGCCCCGCCTGTGGAGCCATCCTGCCCGCGGCGTCCCTCGCCCGAGACGCGGACGCGACGGCGCGCGAGGTGGAGGATGCTGCCAAGGCGTTGGGCGATCGTTTTGACGCCATCACCGGCGACCCGCTGGCCAACGCTGCGACCCCTGCCGTGGACGCCGGGGTGATCCCGCCGACCATTGTCGCTGCCCCCGTCGACCTGACCCCGCCACCCGCCCCCATCGTGCCGCCGACCATCATTGGGATGCCCGTCGAGGCGCATCCTCCGGCAGTCCCCATCGTCCCGCCGACCATCGTCGCCGGGGCCGTGAATGCAGCGCCGCCGGCCGCGACCCCGCCGCCACCGAACTTCAACCCGCCCCCGGTGCCGCCCGCGCCGCCGCCACCCCCACCCCCGCCTCCGCCGCAGCCGCCCTACGGCGCGTATCCGCCGCCACAGCCGCAGCCATATGGCTCGGTGCCTCCGCCGCCCCCACCGCCCGGCATGCTGCCCGGAGGGCCTCGGGCCCCGAAGAGCCGCACCAGCGCGCTCCTGCTCGAGCTCCTGCCGGGGCTCTTCCTCGGCCTGATGGGCATCGGCTGGCTCTACGCGGGCAAGACCGGACCCGGCATCGCCCTGCTGATCGGCTCCGTCGTCTGGTGGTTAGTCATGGTCGTTGTGGGCGCGCTGACGGTTGGGATTGGCTGCCTGTGTTTCCCGCTGGTCTGGATCGGCGTCGGCCTGTCGACCTACTTGCTCAACCAGCAGCTCAAGGCTGAACCGCAAACGTTTGGCTAGGGCAAATCGGAGGACTGATCGATGAAGTACTGCTTCACCTGTGGCGCGCCGCTGCTCGACGATGCCACCGGTACCTGTCCGGCGTGCAATGCGCCGATCGGGCCTTCGGCACCGCAGGAACCGGCTGCGGCAGCACCGCCGCCCCCACTGGCCTATCCGCCCGCAGTGATGGGGCCGCCCGCCTACGGCTATCAGGTCGTGTTGACCAAGAGCAAGAGCACCGCCATCCTCTTGGAAGTTCTGCCGGCGGTCTTCACCGGGCTGATGGGCATTGGCTGGCTCTACGCCGGCTACACCAACAAGGGCATCATCCTATTGGCGTCGTCGTTCGCGTGGTGGCTGATCTTTGGTTGCATCGTGTTGGTGACGTTCGGCCTGGGCGCGTTCTGCTGGCCGCTCGTGTGGGTGGGGGCGCTGATCTCGACGATCATGCTCAATGACGCGATGAAGGCCGAACCGCATCGCTTCCACTGAGCAATGACGGTCGACGCGCGAAAGCAAAACGGGGCGGGACTGTGACAGTCCCGCCCCGCTGACTTTCAAGGATCAGAAGGAGATCAGGTCCCTTCTTCCCAGCTCGCGAGATACGCGGCCTGTTCTTCGGTCAACGTATCGATCTTGCAGCCCAGGCTCTCCAGCTTGAGGCGGGCGATCTCGCGATCGACATCCTCCGGGATGGTGTAGACGTTCGGCTTCATGCCCTTGTAGTTCTTGAGCATGAACTCGGCGCCCAGCGCCTGGTTGGCGAAGCTCATGTCCATCACCGCGGCCGGGTGTCCCTCGGCGGCGGCGAGGTTGATCAGGCGGCCCTCTCCCAGCAGGTTGATCTTGCGGCCGCTCTTGAGCGAATACTGCTGCACGAACGGGCGGACCTGACGCGGCGCACCACGGCTGAGCTTCTCCAGCGCGGGGATGTTGATCTCGGCGTTGAAGTGGCCCGAGTTCGAGATCAACGCGCCGTCCTTCATCACGCGCATGTGCTCACCGTCGATGACGTTCTTGTCGCCGGTCACGGTGATGAAGACATCGCCCTTCGGCGCGGCTTCCTTGAGCGGCATGATCTGATAGCCGTCCATCAGCGCCTCGAGCGCCTTCATCGGATCGACCTCGGTGACGATGACATGCGCACCCAGCCCGCGCGCGCGCGAGGCCACGCCGCGCCCGCACCAGCCGTAGCCCGACACGACGACGGTGCGGCCGGCGAGCAGGATGTTCGACGCGCGGATGACGCCGTCGAGCGTGCTCTGGCCGGTTCCGTAGCGATTGTCGAAGTAGTGCTTGGTCATGCTGTCGTTGACGGCCAACACCGGGAACTTGAGCGCCTTGTCCTTGGCCATTGCGCGCAGGCGGATGACGCCCGTGGTCGTCTCCTCTGTCCCGCACAGCACTTCCTTGATCTGGCCCTTGCGCTCCTTGTGCAGCACCGAGACCAGGTCGCAGCCATCATCCATGGTGATCTGGGGGTGATGATCCAGCGCGGCATTCAGATGCTTGTAGTAGGTCGCGTTGTCCTCGCCTTTGATGGCGTAGACGGGGATCTCGTCGTTGGCCACCAGCGATGCGGCCACTTCGTCCTGCGTGCTGAGCGGGTTGCTCGCGCTGAGCACGATGTCAGCGCCGCCGGCCTGCAGGGTGCGCATCAGCGCGGCGGTTTCGCTCGTGACGTGCAGACACGCCGAGACGCGCAGGCCCTTCAGCGGCTGCTCCTTGGCGAAGCGCTCACGAATCGCCTTGAGCACCGGCATTTCCTGTTCCGCCCACTCGATCTTGTAGCGACCGGCCTGGGCGAGGTTGGGATCCTTGACATCAAAGTCCATTTTGGGTTACCTCTTTTCGTTTGAATCTTGTTTTTGATCAGGCCACGACAAAACCGGGACTCCAGGCTGCATCGCGCCACGGGCGGATGCCAATCGTGATCCAGGTACCAATACCGTTGTCTCCGTCGTTCAGTCGAACGCCAGCGGGCCGAAGTTGGCCTCGTAGCGCTGCTTGAACTCGGGCCACTCGAAGCGGTGGCTCTGTCCACCGATGTGTTCGAGGGCGTAGGTGGCCGCCACGCTCCCCAGGCGGCCGCAGGTCTCCCAGTCCGCGCCGACGGCCAGCCCCTTGAGCAGGCCGCTGCGATAGGAGTCCCCCACCCCGGTCGGGTCGATGATGCGCTCCTCGGGCACCACCGGGATTTCGATCGTGCGGTTCGCGAGCTGGATGGTCGAGCCCTTCTCGCCGCGCGTGACGATGACGGCCTCGCTCTGCTTGAGCATGTCGCGCACCGTCAGCCCTGTCTTTTGCTGGATGAGCCCCATCTCGTAGTCGTTGGCGATGACGATCCACGCCCCGCGCAGGCCGGCGGCCAGCTCCTCACCGGAGGAGCGCGCGCACTGCTGGCCGGGGTCATAGATGAAGGGGATGCCCAACGTTCGACATTCCTCTGCGTATTTCACCATGGCCCCCGGATCGTTCGGCGAGATGATGACCAGGTCCGGGCGCGCCCCGTCGCTGAGGCTGAGCTCCACGGCATTCGCCATCGCGCCGGTGTAGAACGAGGCGATCTGGCTGTTGCGTTGATCGGTGCTGCAGAAGAACGACGCCGTGAACTTGTCGGCAATCACCTGCACGCGCGAGGTGTCGACACCGTTCTGATCCAGGAAGTGGCGATACTCGCCAAAGTCGGCGCCGGCTGTGGCCATCAGCACCGGGCGCTCGCCCAGCAGGGCCAGTGTGTAGGCGATGTTTGGCGCGCAGCCGCCGCGGCGGCGGTCCATGCGATCCACCAGAAAACTCAGGCTGAGGTTCTGGATCTGGTCGGGCAGGATCTGATCGGCAAACGACCCCGGAAAGGTCATCAGGTAGTCGTAGGCGATGGAGCCCGTGATGAAGATCTTCATGTTGTCTTGCGCGCCTTCGGGTTCTCAAAGCGGTAGCCCTGCCGTCGCAGGGTGATGAGATAGCGCGGATCGGTGGGATCGTCCTCGATGCGCTCGCGCAGCCAGCGCACATGAACATCCAACGTGCGGGTGTCACCCATGTAGGTCGTGTCCCACACCTGTTGCATCAGCGTCTTGCGGGTGATGACCTCGCTCTGATGCTGCATGAAGTAGTGCAGCAGCCGCGAGAGCTTGGGGTTGAGCTTGGTCTCCTCGCCCCGCTTGCGCAGCACGCCGTCGGCGGGCCGCAGGGCGAGCTCACCACAGCGCAGCTCAACGGCCTGCCCGGCCGGCATCAGCTTGACGACCTTGGCCAGCACGCGCGCGAACTTGAGGGGTCGCGGAATGAAACCATCCACGCAATCCTCACAGCCGCACTTTTCGGCGCTGTCACCCGGCCCGCCCAGCGCAAGCACCCGCGCTTCGGCGGCGCGTTTGATCGCCTTGCACAAACGACCGGCGTCGATGCGTTGAAGCGAAGGCAGGTCGATCAGCACCAGCGCGGGCTTGTCCTTGGCAATTTGCGCCAGCGCGCTCTTGGCCGTCTTGACCCAGGTAACGGGATAGCCGCTGCGCTCCAGCGCGAGTCCAACGGACTCGCCCAGACCGCCTTGTATCAGCAGGATCTTGCGCGTTGCGGCTTTCATTTCGGGCGGGCGCGGATTATACACACCCAGAAGCTGGCTTTAAGGTCGTTTAATCTGTCACAGCCGATCCGTGATCGGCGCGGCATATCCGGTGAGTTCAACATAGCCCCTGCCCTTGATGGGTTTGCCCGCCAGCGTGCCCTCGATGCTGACCGCCCCCTCCCAGTAGGTCGTCGACAGGCGCATCTCCTGGTCGCGCATCCGAGGTGTGATCGTCAGATCGAGCCCGCGCGAGGGGACGGACAAGCGCCAGCCGCTGGGATAGGTCGCCCCCGTCGTGGGGCTGGTCCATTTGTCCAACGCAGAAAGCGCTACGTCCACCCGTGACAGGGTCTGGCGCGTGCCATCCGCGAGCACCCAGGTGCCGCTGGTGGCGGGGTTATCGCTGCCATCGGCCTGCCACAGCCGGTAGTACATCAGTTCCGAGCCATCGTTGAGCTGGAGGGCGAACCAGTCCCAACCGCGCGTGTCCTGGCTGAGCACGCTGGTGCTCCACTCGTGGTCCATCCAGCTCCCGCCGCCGACGTCGAAGGAGCCAGCCGGCGTCGTCATGCGACCCTGTGTGGCCATGCGCGTGAACGAATAGTAGAACGAGGCGTTGCCCGGCTCGGGGCTCTTCTGGCTGAGGCCGCGGTCTCCATGCAGCGTGAGCGGTTTGGCCGCCTCGAGCGTGAGATCGATTGCCCAGTTCTCCTGGTGCGCCTGAACGCGAACGGAAGCGGCATCCGGGCCGACAATGGACCAATCCTCCAACGTCACCCGGAACGGATCGGCGCTGGCCCCTGCCAGCCCACCTGCGCCGCGGCTGAAACGTTCGAAGGCCTGATGTGTTCCAGCAGCCACATCCGAAACAGCGAAGTGCGCGAAGTAGATTTGATTGCTCGACAGGCTGCCCCCCGCCGGTGCGGCGGGCGCGAGCGCGCGACGGAAAATCGTGAACTGGTAGCCAAACGCGCGCCCCGAGCTGGTCTGCACATTCCCCGTGTAGTACCACCACTCGGTCTGAAAGCCGGTGTGCGGGCCGTGATCGGCCGGGAAGGCCAATGTGCGCGGCGCCGTCACGCGTTCAAAGCCGGCGATGTCGGCGCGCGGGCGCAGCCCCTGAACGGTGGCGCGCACCGGCGTGGGGGCCGGGGGCTGGACAATCACCCAGGCCAGGGCAGACACGGCGATGAGCGCAACCACCGCGAGCCAGGTCGTGGGTCGACGCCAGGGGGAACGGGACATGGGGAAATTGTAGAACCCGATCCGGCCAAGAATCGAAAATGCCGAAAAAGAAAAGAGAGCTGCCTTCGGGAGTTGAACCCGAAACCTATCGCTTACGAAGCGATTGCTCTGCCGATTGAGCTAAGGCAGCCCGAACAGGCCGATTATACCAAATCGATTTGTGAAAATCCAAATGGAATCCCGCCCTTGCACGAATTTTCCGCTGAATGGCTATAATCCATTCCCATCTCAGTCGAGGAAGGTGTCAAAACACAAACACACGATGAAGAACCGCATGCCAATGTTCTCTGATTCGCCCACCCGCGGCGCAGGGACCGAGGTTGCGGCGGCACGAGCCACAGGCCAGGCCGCGCAGCAACGAGGGTTGCCTGCATGAACCGCATTCCCGAGAGGAAGGAGCATCTTGAGTGAAATAAAGATCATCCGAACACGCCCCGAGCATCTGCCCGCCTGCGCTGAACTGCAGCGCATCTGCTTCCCCACGCTTGCCCCGGAGGAACATCTCACCGAGGCACACATCGCCAACCACCTCAGCCTCTTTCCTGAGGGTCAGTTTGTGGCGATCGACCCTGACGATGGCCGCGTTGTCGGCATGACAGCCGGCTTCCGCACCCACTTCGACTTCCATCACACCCAGGGCCATACTTTTCTGCGCGCCATCAGCAACGGCTGGTTCTGGCGCCACAACCCGCACGGCAGCCACTACTACGGTGCCGACATGAGCGTACATCCCGACTACCGCGGACGCGGCATTGCGCGCGGCTTTCACGATGCCCGCAAGGCACTGTGCAAGCAACTCGGCCTGCGGGGGCAGGCCGTGTGCGGGATGATCCCCGGCTATGCCGCCTATCGCAACGTCATGTCGGCGTTTGACTATGTCAATCTCGTGCTGGCCGGCGCAATCTACGACAGCACCCTGACCACCCAGATGCGCAACGGTTTCGTCGTGCGCGGGCTGGTCGCCAACTACGTCCAGGATCCGCCCACGCGCGGCTGGGCGACCATGCTGGAGTGGCGCAACCCCGACTACGTCGAGACGCGCGCCCACGTGATGACGCCGGGCGCGGCGCGCTACGCCAGCTTGGGCGGCCACATCTGGTAGCGGGGGAAGCCATGTCAGCACAAGACACGGTCGTCATCCGGCACATGCGCCCGGAGGACGGCGACGCCTGCGAGGCGCTCGATCGCGGCTGCTTCCCCACCGTGGATCCAAGCACGATCTACACCGCCGAGCAGTTTCGCAACCACATCGCACTTTTTCCCGAGGGCCAGCTCGTCGCAGCGCTCGCGACGACCGGCGCGCTGGTTGGGTTCACCTCGACCTTCCGGCAGGACGTGGACTTCGCGCACCCACACCTGGTCTCGGTCTACCAGGACACAGATCACGGCTGGTTTAACACGCACCAGCCCAACGGCGCCTATCTGTATGGCGCCGACATGTGCGTCGATGCCCGCTACCGGGGCCTCGGCATCGCAAGGCGCTTCTACGACGCGCGCAAGGCGCTGTGCGTGTCGTTGAATCTGGCCGGCCAGGTGGTGTGCGGGCTGATTCCCGGCTATGCCGGGCATCGGCGCGAGATGACCGCCTTCGAGTATGTCCGCAAGGTCGTCGCCGGCCAGCTGCATGACCCCACCCTCTCCACGCAGCTGCGCAATGGCTTCACCCCGCGCGGGTTGCTGCCGGAATACGTCCACGATGAGGTGACCGGAGGATGGGCGGTGCTGCTGGAGTGGCGGAACGCCGATCGGTATACTGCCGTGACCTAGGGCGCAAGCCAAAGCCGTCCAACGTTCACAGATGATCAGCGACATGAACCAGCACGCCATCATTGCGGAGCGCGAGCTGCTCAAGCAGCGCACGCGCGAGATCGACGCGGTGCGCGAGATCTTCCGCGCCATCAACGGCGTCTCGGACCTGCGCTCGATCCTCGACTCGGTGACCCGGACGGCGACCAAGGCCCTGGACGCCGACTCGTGCTCGATCTACCTGCTGGATCCGGGAACGCAGCGCCTGATGTTGCGTGCGACGACGGGGCTGTTCGCCGACGCCGTGGGCTCGGCATCCCTCGATCTCGGGCAGGGCCTGACCGGCTGGGCGGCGCAGCAACTCAAGCCGGTGGCGTCGGCCGACGCCTGGAACGACCCACGCTTCCACCCCGTGCCGCACACGCGTGAGAAACCCTTCCGCTCACTGATGGCCGTGCCGCTGCGCAGCGGCGACAAGGCCATTGGCGCGCTCAACATGCAGACCTTCCGCATCCGACACTGGACGGCGGGGGATCTCGAGTTCGCGACGCTGATCGGTGACATGGTGGCTGGCGTGCTCGAGCGCGCGGTCCTGTACGAACAGACTGACCGGCGCATGAAGGAGCTGGCAGCGGTGTCGGAGGTGTCCAAGGCCGTCGTCGCGCCGGCGTATCTCGATGAGACGCTGCGCCTGGTGGCGCAGATGGCCCTCGGCGCGCTGAACGCCACGCGCTGCTCGCTGCTGCTGCTGGACGAAACGGACAACGCCTACCTGCTGCGCGCCGCCGCCGATCGCGGGACGCCGCCGCCCACCGAGCCGGAGTGGCAGCTGGACAACCTGCCGCTGGTCAACATCGAGGCGCTGGGCGAGCCCGTGGCGATCAATGATGTGGCCGGCGAGCTCGCGCCCAAGCTCCTGAGCTGGGCGCAGCAGGCGGGGTTGAACAGCCTGCTGCTGGTTCCGCTCGTGGCGCGGGATCGCACGGTCGGCCTGATGAACGTGTGGAACGCCGAGCGACGCGACTTTCTGGATTCCGAAATCGACCTGTGCGTGACGCTGGCCAACCAGATCGCGCTGGCCATCGAGAACGCGCACCTGATCGGGAATGCCGCGATCGTGCGCGAGATGAACCACCGCGTCAAGAACAATCTGCAAAACGTCGTGATGCTACTCCAGATGCAGCTCAGCGAGCATCCCGAGGTCTCGGCCAGTGAGGTGCTGCAGCAGAGCATCGGGCGCATCATGAGCATTGCCGCGGTGCATGACGCGCTTGCGCAGGAGGGGCTGCGGTTGGTCGACGTGCGCGACATCATCCAGCGCGTGGTCAGCCTGACCAACGCCAACATGTCGCGGCCGGATCAACAGCTCGACATCCGGGTCGAGGGCGAGGCGATTCGTCTCTCCTCGCGCGCGGCCACGGCGCTGGCCCTCAGCGTGAACGAGCTGGTGCAGAACGCCATGGAGCACGCCTTCGTCGGACGCAGCGGCGGCCGCGTCGACATTCTGTTGCGCGAGGCCACCGGCAAGCTCGTGGTCGAGGTGCGCGACGACGGAACCGGCTACGCCGGCGACCGCGACACGCGCAGCCTGGGGCTGCGCATCGTCGAGACCCTGGTCAAGGACGACCTGCGGGGGTCCTTCGAACTGCGCAGCGGGACGGACGGTCAGGGCACGCTGGCGGTGATCGAGGCCCCGCTCAGCTTTGCCTGAAGGATGAACGCGACACTGGCGATGCTGCTCGCCCTCGGCGCGGGCCTTGCCCTCGTGGGTGGCCTGGCGTACTGGCAGCTGGTCGTGGCCGAGGGGGCGTATCTCGGGCGCCGCGTCGTGGTCTGGCTTTATGATCGTTATGCGCCACGCTACGAGGTCGTCAAGCACTTCGATCCACAGTTCGACCATCAGATGCTGGCCGCACCGGTGGTCGACCACTTGAACCGGTCCGGCCTGCGGCGCGCGCGCGTGCTGGATGTGGCAAGCGGGACCGGTCGGTTTGCCCGCGCCATTCTGGCGGCGCCCGCCTTTGAGGGCAGCGTGCTCGCCACCGACCTCTCCCCGCGCATGCTGGCCATCGCCACCCATTTGCTAGCGCCCTATGCCGCGCGCGCGGAGACGCGCCTCGCGGATGCCGAGGCGCTGGGGCTCCCCGACGCCGGCTTTGACGTCGTGGCGTGTCTCGAAGCGCTCGAGTTCATGCCCCACCCCACGCGCGCGCTGGCCGAGCTCCAGCGCGTATGCGCGCCCGGCGGGCTGCTCGTGCTGAGCAATCGCATCGGTCCGGACGCCTGGAAGATGCCCGGGCGCACCGAGTCCACCAAAGCGTTTGTCACGCGGCTCTCGGCGCTCGGGTTGCGCAACGTGCGCGTGCTGCGCTGGTTGGTGGACTACGACCTCGTGCTGGCCACGAAGCCGGATGCCCCGGCCACACAGCAAAACGCGCCCGCCACCCCGGCCTGAGCCGGGATCGCGGGCGCGCAACGATCAGTGTTAAGCAACGGCTAGCGCTTGCCCCAGCCCACCTTGACGGCGGAGATGCCCGTCAGTTCGAGGTATTCGACCCGGATGTTGTGCGTCCCGGCGGACATCGGGATGTCGATGGAATAGCCGCGCAGCGACTGCTCGCGCCACTGGTCGAAGATCAGCAGGTCATCGACCCACATGCGGATGCCATCATCGACCTGCGCGGTGAAGCGATACGTCGCCGCCTCAAAGTTGTAGGTCGTGACGAAGCGGGCGGTGTAGTTGTCGGCCTGCACGCCCGAGCCCACCGAGCCCGTGCCCCAGTTGAAGTCGATCGGACCAGTGCCGACAATGAGCACCGGCGCGCCGCTCAGCGTGGTGTTGTTGTAGAACGAGGCCGTCCAGTTGGCGGCGCCCTGCGGCGGCGGAGGTGGGGGCGGCGGCGGGGTCGATCCGGCCAGCCGGATGAAGCTCGCGCTCACACGGGCCAATCCGCCGTACTCGACGTAATCGACGCGGATCTGGTGCATGCCCGCCGTGATGGGCACATCCAGCGTCTTGTTGAGCGAGCCCACGAAGCTGTAGGCGTCGTAGACGATGTTGCCATCCACCCAAAGCCGGATGCCGTCATCGGCACTCAGGGAAAAGCGATACGTGCCGCCGATAAAGTTGTAGCTGCGCGTCCACCGGGCGGAAAAGTTATCCGCCACGATCACCGCCGGGTTTGGCGTGCCGAAGCCCCACTGGAAACTGAGCACCGAGTCTGCGCGCTCGAGGGCGGGCGCACCGGACTGGGCCGTGTTGTTCCAGAACTGGGCCAGCCACGCGCCGCCCGAGGGCGGGGGCGCGGGCGTGTTGACCGGGATGCACAGCGTCGTGCCGGCGTAGATCACCGTGCTGCGCAGGCCGTTGGCAGCCATGATGGCGTTGATCGTGACCCCGTAGCGAATGGCGATCTTGGTGAGGGTGTCCCCCCAGCTGACGCGGTAGTAGAAGCAAGCGGCAGGCGCGGCGTCGTTCGCGGCCGCGACGGGCATGGGCGCTGCAAAGGCGAGCGCCGAAGCAGCCATCAGGGCTGCGCTCAAGCCACGCAATGACGTGATGAGGCGTGTGTTCATGGTTTTTCTTCCGGCCGGCCCGCGCAACGTGCACGAGCGGAGACCGTGACCTCCTGAAAAGATTATAGTCCCCGGTCGCCGTCCCGCATGACGCCTTCGCTGCCCCTGCCCGACGTCCGACCGACGGGCAGGCCGGCTAGCGCTGGACGATGGGCAGGTAGGCGCCCACGCAGCGGTTGAAGGCAAATTCGCCCGACTGGCGTTTCGGCCCGCCGGCCACAGGCGTCGTCACAGTCTCGAACGCCGTGACGCAGCTCCAGTGGCCATCGATCGTCATCGACCACAGCCCGCTCGCGTTCGTCGCCGTGCTCCCCAGATAGATCCAGCCCTCGCCATAGCCGCTCGGGTCGCGCGGGCTGCCGACGAAATACAGCTCGACGGCCGAAGTGACGCCGCCGGTCGAGGGCGTGCCATGCCCACCGACGTTCATCTGCAGACCCGCATAGCTTGCGCTGTCAATGGTCAGCGGTCCGGGGTTTGGCGTATCGAGGTAGACACCGGTGGCATCGACATCGATGCCCAGCCCGCCGTTGTCAAACACCCGCAGTTGCGACCAGTTGTTGTAGAGAAGCCCCGGGGTGAGGTTGATGCCATCCAGCCCGTTGCGCGAGATGACCGTTGACGTGATGGTGTTGCTGATCGCGCCGACATTCAGTGAGATTCCGTTGTACAGATTGTTGTCGACCAGGTTGTAATGGATCGTGTTGTTCGTGGCATAGCCCAGCACGATGCCCGAATTGCCGTTCATGGTGATGGTGTTGGGGAAGCCCGGCGCGCCGATCACGTTGTTGGTGGTGGTGTACGCCAGGTACACTCCCGATGAAACATTGTTCGAGATGACGTTGCCGGCCACCAGCGTCGTCGTCACACCCTCCATCCAGACTCCGACGACGGTGTTGTTGTTGATCGAGTTGCCCCAGCTCGAATTTGCATCGCTGCCAATCCTGGCCAGATTGGTTTTGAACAGCCGGATGCCGTTCTCTTTGTTGGGTCGAATCAGACCGTTATGGCTTCCGATTTCGTTGCCAATGACCTGATTGCCCGAGCCGCCCTGGATGCTGACACCCGACAGCTGGTTGGAGCCGATTCGATTTCCGTTCACGCTGGTCACGAAAAAAGAGTAGCCGCCCACCAGGTTGTTGTTGCCGTTGGCGACCGAGACGCCGAACCCCTTGTTTCCGAGCGTCGTGGTCAAGGGGTCAAAGACGCCGATGTCGTTGCCGAGGACGCCGTTGAAGTTGGAATCCTGGATGTTGACGCCCGAGCCGTTGTTGGCGACGATGACGTTGGCGTCTGCGGCCGAGGTGCCGCCGATCAGGTTGAGGAAAGCGCCATTGGCCGCGGCAACGCCGGAACCGGCGTTGCCAAGCGGCTGTTTGGTGATGGGGCGATAGCCGAGGTAGTTGGCGCGAATGGTGTTGAGCGTGACGCTGTTGATGTCGTTGACGCCGGAGCCGAGCAACAGGATGCCATTCCCACCGTTGCCAGCAATCACGTTGTAGGCAATGTCCGAAGATCGCGTGCCAGTCGTCACCGTGGCCACCGTCGAGGTCATGAGCAGGATGCCCGTCGCGCTGTTGGGAACGGGCAGTTCGGAGTTGCCCGACACGCCGATTCGGTTGCCATGCGGGTTCTGCGCCTGATCGAGCCCGATGCGTGAGTAATCGGTCGAAATCAGAACGATGCCGGAGTTGCCAGCGCAGCCGATGGTGTTGCCATACACATAGTTGGCGTCGGCGGCCGAGGGCACCTTGCTCATGATCTGAATGCCGTGCAGCATTCGGACGAAGATGTTGTCGGACTGACACCCGGCGATGTTGGGGCGCGTGCCAATGTAGTTGTCACGCAGCGTCGTCCGGAGCCCCTGCGACATGATGCCCACTTCGGACGTGCCCAGGTTGACGATGGTGAGGTTGGCGATTGTGACGTCGTTGGCGGTAATCCAGATACCAGCCGACAGCGGCCCGGTCGCCCCGTTGAAATCGAGCTCCACGCGCGCGCTCGGGGCAAGCGTGGTGGCATTGTCTGAGAAGTAGGGCAGCGTCGCGGCCAGCACCGTGCGCGTGATCGCGGCGGCGTAGACGATCGTGTCGGGGACGCCGGCGCCGCAGCCGCCCGTAATCAGCCCGGAGGAAATCGTGCAGCCCGCCAGTTGGGCGGCCTCGGAGGCACTCAGCGCCCGGGCGAGCCCGCCGGCCCCGGTGCCACCGTTTGCAATCAGCACGGCCTCACGCAGCGTCAGCACCCCATCGGAGGTCGTTGTGTCGAGGCCGCTGTTGACGGTGAACGTCCCCGCCAGCGGACGGAGCGGTTGCGCCGCAGCAGGCTGTGCCACAGTGCCAAACGTCAGCGACAGCGTCAACGCCGCGCAGACAGCCGAATTGAACGACGTCCAAACGAACGAAGCCGGGGAATAGGTGCGCATGCCACGATCCTATGCGCACCGCGGCCGCGCGGTCTATCAACCTGGCAGGATGAACCCTCACCGCTGGTTGTGCCGCACGGCCGCAGCCTCAGAACCGACGCTTGTGGAGAATCAGCGTGAGATGACCGGCAGCCAGGTCCCCACGCAGCGGTTGAAGGCAAATTCGCCCGACTGCGCCCCGACCCCGGCCGTGATCACCGTCTCGATCGCGGTGACGCAGCTCTGGTGGCCTGCCAGCAGCAACGACCAGTTGCCTGTCGCATCCGTAACGGTGCTGCCCAGATAGGTCAGCCCCTCCCCGTAGCCGCTCGGATCGCGCGGGCTGCCGGGGGCATATAGCTCGATGCGCGTCGTGACTGCCCCCGTCGAGGGCGTCGCGCGCCCAACCACCTTGGTCTGGCTCTCGACATACACGGCCGCGTCGACGGTCAGGGCACCCGCATCCGGAATATTGTAGCCATTGACGGCATCGCGGTCGACGCCCAGCCCGCCATTGCCAAAGACGCTCAGGCGCGACCAGTTGTTGTAGAGCGCTCCTGCTTCGATGCTGATGCCATCCAGACCATTGTTGGTGATGACCGTGGACGTGATGGTGTTGCTGATTGCGTGAAGCGACATCTCCACGCCATGCTGTTCGTTGCCCTCGATCGTGTTGTAGTGAATCAGGTTGTTGGCGGCACGGCCGAGAAAGATCCCGGCATACCCATTGAGCGTGATCGTGTTCGGGAAGGTGGGCGCGCCGATGGTGTTGTAGACAGCGCCAAAGTTGATGCCGACGCCCATCGAAAGATTGCCGCTAATGACGTTCCCGGCGACCAGCGTCTGCGTCACGCCTTCCAGCGAGACCGCCACATTCGCGTTGTTGCTGATGGTGTTGCCCCACGATGCCACGGCGTTGCTCCCAACCCGGGTGCCCACGGCACCGATCAGTCGGACACCATAGCCGAGGTTGCCCCGCGGCGCGCCGTTGTCGCTGCCGATCTCGTTGGCGATGACTTGATTGTTGGTGCCGCCGACGATATGGACACCCGCCAGGCCATTGTTGCCAATCCTGTTTCCACGTACCGACATACCGAGCAAGTTGAAACCCCCGACAAGGTTGTTCGCCCCATTGTCGATGTAGACGCCAAAAGCGCCATTCCCCAGGGCCGTGGTGTAGGGCACATGAACGCCAATGGAATTGCCCAGGATGCCGTTCCTGTTGGAGTTGCTGACGATGATGCCGCTGGCCGGGTGCCCGGTGATGATGTTTGCGTCCGCCGCCGTCGCCCCCCCGATCACATTCTGGTAGGCACCATTCGTCAGCAGAATCCCTGCGATGTTGTTTCCGAGCGGGGTCTGCGTGTGGGGACGATAGCCGATGTAGTTGGCCCGGATGGTGTTGAGGGCGACGCTGTTTGTGTCATTCGTGCCGGATCCCGTCAGGATAATGCCATGAGTGCCATTGCCAGCGATGACGTTGTAGGCGATATCGGTGGAGCGCACCCCGCGCGTGGTGGTCAGGTCCGGGGTGGTACTCAACGCGATGCCTGAAGTGCCATTGGGGACCGGCAGTTCGCTGTCGCCCGAGACACCGATCCAGTTCGGCGCAGGATTGTTGTCGAGGTCCATCCCAATGCGGGTGAAGTCCGATCCGACGACGTTTATCCCCGAGTAGGTGGCACAACCGATGGTGTTGCTGAAGACATGGTTCGCATCGGCGCCAGCGGTGACCTTGCTTGTGAGCATGATGCCAAAGACCGGCCGGGCAGCGACATTGTTCGTCCCACAGCCTGAGACGTTCGGTCGCGTGCCCACGAAGTTCTCGCGAAGCACGGCGCGCAGGCCGGAGACATACACGGCCGTAATTGGATTGGCGACGTTAACAATCGTCAGGTTGGCGAGGGTGATATCCGACCCATACACGGCGATGGCGATGGAGTCCGGGCCGCTTGCCGCGAGGAAGTCCAGCTCGATGCGCGAGGACGGCCACAGCGTCGTCCCATTGTCACTGAGGGGCGGGAGGGTCGCACTCAGGACGGTGCGGGTGATCCCTGCTGAGTACAGAATCCAATCGGCGCTGCCCGCGCCACAGCCGGCCGTGATCAGCCCGCCGGAGATCGTGCAAAATGACAGTTGTGCGGCCTCGCCGGCCGTCAAGGCGCGGCCGAGCCCGCCCGCGCTGGTGCCGCCATTCGCGATGAGGATCGCTTCGCGCAGGGTCAGGACGCTGTCGGCCGAGTTCGTATCGAGTTCGCTGTTGACCGTAAAGGTGCCGGCCGCGGGCTGATACGGCCCCGCCTTCGTATGTTTTGCGGGTGCGCCGGACAATGTTGCCAACGCCAGGGTCAGTGCAACGAGCACCTTGACCACGAGCCGACTGTCACTTCTTTGAGTGTACGGGTTGTTGAATGGCATTCGCACATGTTACGAAATTTCAGGAAAACCGGAGCCTCATCCTGGCGCAGGTCTCTCTCACACACGCCAGGCGGGTGGCCCGATGGACGGGCTACCCGCCTCGGCCGCGGTTGCGCGCACGATCAACGCCTGATGGCCGGTAGCCAGGTCCCCACGCAGCGGTTGAGCGCGAACTCACCCGAGGTCGTGGTGGTGCCAGCCAATCCGCTCACCTTGCGAGTCTGAAACGCGGTGACACAGATGTGATGGCCCGCAACGCTGATTTGCCACTCACCGGATGCGTCGGTCACCGTGCTGCCCAGGTAGTGAAAGCCCTCGCCATAACCGGTCGGATCAGCGGGGGCTTCGAGCGCGTATACCTCGATCAGCGTGGTGGTCGGAAAGGGCCCGGACAACGTGGGCGAGGCCTTTCCAGTGATGTAGGTGGCCAGCCCGAGATATTCGGTGTGGCCGATGAACAAGGGCGCGACATTGATGTCATTCCCCAGGTCCCCCGTCGTGTTGGTATCGATGCCCAGGCCGCCGTTGCCACGCGCGAAAAGGTGCGACCAGACATTGGTAGACGAAATGCTGTCCGCGCTGATCCCATCGAGGGTGTTGGACATGACGACAGTCGACGTAACGACATTTCGCGTCGAACCATTGATGAGCGAGACGCCATGTCGACCGCTGTAGTAGATGTTGTTGAAGTGCACGGTGTTGTCGAGCACATCCATCAGCAGGATGCCATCGCCGGAGTTCTGGCTGATGATATTGGCCAACCCCGGCCCGCCGATCGTGTTCTGCGCTGCACCACCCGTGAGCATGATTCCGGGGCCAGCATTGAAGATGACGTGGTTGGACAGCACCGTGTTGCCCTGGGCGGCGTCCACGATCACCCCGCCATCCCAGTTGAAGTAGAGGCGATTGCCTTCGTTTGAGCCGTTGTAGCTGCCGATCAGATTGCCGCTGCCGTTCCGAATCCGGATCCCGGCGCCGAGGTTGGCGCGGCCATTTCCTGCCACCCAACCGATGTCGTTGTCGATCACGGTGTTCGATGCGCTGTTGTCGATCAAGACGCCCCCCAGCCAGTTCGAGCCGATTCCATTTCCTGCCACGTTCAGGCCCAGAAAGGGATACCCGCCGATGACGTTGTCCTGGCCCCCATAGATGGATACGCCGTAGCCGTGGTTGCCGGCGGAGCCAGTCAGGATGCCGTTTGAGCCGATGAAATTGCCCATCACGCCGTTGTTGGTCGAGTTGTCGATGCGCACACCGTCGGAAATGTTGGCCGTGATGACGTTCGCGTCTATGGCGGCCGACCCGCCGATCCGGTTCAGATAGCTTCCATTCGTCAGGCGGATGCCGTAGCCTTGGTTGCCCAGAAGGCCCTGCTGACCGGGGAGATAGCCGATCGCGTTGCCGGCGATGGTGTTCATCGAGACCGAGGCTGGGTCGCTGCTGCCATCGCCCTGAGCGAGGATGCCGCTGCCGCCGTTCCCGGCGATGGTGTTGTTGGCGATCAGCGAGTAGCGCACGGGCACGGTGCCGGAGGCGTTTGAAGTGGTGGCGATGAAGATACCAGAGTGACCGTTTGGCACGGGCATCTCATCAGATTTGCTCACGCCGATCCGATTGCCGGCCGCTCCACCCTGCTTGTTCACCCCGATGCGGGTGTAGTCCGTACCGAGCAGACGGATGCCATCTCGCAGCATGCAACCGATGGTATTGCTGAAGATGTAGTTGGCATCCGCAGCGCTGGTGACCTGGGCAAAGATCGTGATGCCGCGATCCCCCCTCGACTTGATGTTGTCCGTCCCGCAACCGGCAACGCCGAGGCGCGTACCAATGACATTGTCGTGGATCGATGCGCGTCGGCCATACAGCGCGATCCCTTCCAGCAGGCTGTCCAGATTGATGATCAGCAGATTGGCGATCTCGATGTCATCGCCGAATACCGAGAACGCCGACGTGGCGGGGCCAGAGGCAGCAAGGAAGTCGAGTTCGATCGTATTGGTGGGCAGGATAGCGGTACCATCATCGTTCAGCGCGGGCAACGTGTTGTTGAGGATGGTTCGCGTTATTGACAGACTGTATTTGATCGTGTCTGGGAGTCCCGCCCCACACCCACCCGTGATCAGTCCGCCCGAGAAGGTGCAGCCGCTTAGCTGTGCCATTTCGCTGGCGCTCAGGGCGCGGTTGAGGCCCTGTGCGGCGGTGCCC
The DNA here is from genome assembly GCA_019694215.1 of Thermoflexales bacterium. Taxonomy (GTDB): domain Bacteria; phylum Chloroflexota; class Anaerolineae; order J036; family Brachytrichaceae; genus Brachythrix. The sequence continues at coordinate 34,222 of JAIBCK010000005.1, read as the reverse complement.
CCATTCGCAATCAGGATTGCCTCGCGCAAGGTCAGAACGCCATCCGATGCATTGACGTCCCCACCGGAGTTTACGGTCAGCACGGACACCAGCGGCAGGGCGACTGCGGGACGTGGTGACATCCCAGCGACGACCAGCGCGAGGGTCAACAGCAGGCTCAGAAGGCGGCGCGGGGCCGGCCGTGGCCGAGGAACGGCAAACAGAGCGCAGGGAGGAGGTGACGCTTGATTGGCCATGCCGCCGATGGTGACACCGCGACGCGTCCGCGAACCCTCAGGTTTGGGTGAGGGTCTCTCGCCCACGCCGGCTGGCTTGTCATTCCACTCCCTGCCTATGCGAAAGCTGCTTCGAGGAGGGCGCGAAGGGCGGGCTGCGAGACAGCATCGCGCGCCGAGCGCAGAAAGTCTGATGGATCGGCCAGTACGCCCGCCTCGGCGTAGCGGGCCGCCTGCAGGCCCATCTCGAGCCGGTCGAGCGCGCGCACGAAGCGGGCCTCAGGCGTCTCGCCGACCTCGTATTCGTCCCACAGCGCCATCAAGGCCTCAGCCCCCGGCACGCCCGCCAGCACACGCTCGAGGCCTTCGCGTTCGAGCGCGTGCTTGACCTCCGGCGCAACGCCCTGCCCCGGCACGATGTCGCCGGCATGCACCTCGCCCAGGTCATGCAGGAGCGCCATCCGCAAAACGCACAACGTATTAAGCTCGGGAAACTCCGGGGTCAAAAGCACGGCCAGCCAGGCGACACCGGCGGTGTGCTCGGCCACGCTCTCGCAGCGCACGCGCGGCACGCCCTTGCGCAACCAGCCCTGCCGGAAGAGGTCCTTGAGATGGTTGATCTGCGCGTAGGCGGCCAGCACAGGCTGGCTGGCCGCAGCAGCCGGGAGCGGTGCGAGGGGGGCTTTGACTTCCATGCTTCGATCATAGCGGGGACCAGTACAATCGCGCGGTGCGCGGGCGCCCCCAGGCACACCGCGCGCAAGAGGACCCATGACGCGCCCCAGAAAATCGACTTCACCCTACGCAATCCCGCTGACCGTGGCCGCCGGTGGGCTGGCCGTCTTCGGCGCCGGCCTCGCCTGGCTCGCCTACATGCGCACCAACATCTGGCACAACGTCGCCCTGACGGCGGCGTTGGACGGCGAGCTTCGCATGATCGGGTCGGATGATCAGATCGCCTACTATCACGCCGTCACCGGCCGACCGGGCAGCACGCCCCTCCTCTTTGTGCACGGCATCAGCATGGCCGCCTCGGCATATGAAGCCAAGCCGTTGTTCGATCGCTTCGAGGGCGAGCGGCCCATGGCCGCATTGGACCTGCCCGGTTTTGGATTCTCGGCGCGCGGGCCGCGCGAGTACAGCGCCACGGTCAATGCCGATGCGATTCTCAGCGTCGCGCAACACGCCTTCCCGCGCGGGCAGATCGATCTGGTCGCGATGGGGATGGGCGGGGAATTTGCCGCGCTGGCCGCCGCCCGTCAACCCGAGCGCTTCCGCACCCTGACGCTGGTCGCGCCCACCGGGCTGAGCGGTGCAAGCTGGGCGCCACCGCCGGCCGCCCGGATGGTCGGCCGCCTGGAGCGAACGCAGGTCGGCCTGCCGCTCTTCGACACGCTGGTGTCGCGCCCCAGCCTGCGCTACGCCATTGCGCAGTCGCAGCGGCGCGGCTTCGACCAGGGGCTGTTTCATTACGCCTACGCCACCAGCCACCAGCCCGGCGCCGCGGATGCCCCCTACGCCTATCTGACGGGCAAACTCGACACGCCAGAGATTCTTTCGGTCTACGCCTCGCTGCGCCTGCCCGCGCTGGCCATCCTGTCCGGCGGTGCCTATGCGAATCCCGCTGCCGCAAGCGCGCTTGCGCGCAAGCCGAACTGGCGCATCGTTGACTGGACCGGGAGCTGTGGCACCAACGCGCAGTTCGATGATCCCGATGGTGTGTGCCGGCTGATCGACAGCCTGGGTCAGAACCGCGGCCTGGAGGGGCGATGAAGCTCGAAACGCTCGCCACCCATCTCGGGCGGGAGGTGGAAGCCGCCAGCGGCGCGGTATCGCCGTCGATCGTCCTCGCGACCACGTTTGAACGCGGCGCGGACGGCGCCTACCCACCGGGCAGCCACATGTATTCGCGCGTGAGCAACCCCACCCGGGCCGCCTGGGAACGCGCCCTCGCCGGCCTCGAAGGCGGTGCCGTCGCCTTCGCGCTGGCCTCAGGCCAGGCCGCCGCGGCCGCGGTGTTTCAGTCGCTCGACCCAACCGATCACGTCCTGATCGGCGATGACCGCTACCACGGCACACGCGCCGTCGCCAGCGACCTGTTTGCGCGCTGGGGGTTGCAGGTGGAGTATGTCGACACCACCGACCTGAACGCGGTCCGCGCGCGCTTCAGGCCGGGCCGCACCCGGCTGCTGTGGCTGGAGTCGCCGTCGAATCCGCTCACGCGCGTCTCCGACATCACCGCCCTGGCCGAGATTGCGCATCAGCATCAGGCGTTATGCGCGGTCGACAACACCTGGGCGTCGCCCGTGCTGCAGCGCCCGCTCGCGCTCGGCGCGGACCTGGTGGTGCACTCGACGACGAAGTACTTTGGCGGGCACAGCGATGTGCTTGGTGGCGCGGTGGTGTGCGCCCGCGAGGATGCCTTCAGCGAGCGCGTGCGGCTCGCCCAACGCCTGGTCGGTGGCGTGCAGGCACCGTTTGACTGCTGGCTGCTGCTGCGCAGCACGCCGACGCTGCCGCTGCGCGTGCGCGCGCAGGCGGCCAACGCCCAGCGCGTGGCCGAGTTTCTGGCCGGCCATCCCCGCGTCGCGGCGACGCACTACCCCGGGCTGACCAGCCACCCCGGGCACGCCCTTGCCGCGCGCCAGATGGCCCTGCCCGGATCCATGCTTTCGATACAGGTGCAGGGCGGGCAGGCCGAAGCGCTCGACATCGTCGCGCGCTGCCGGCTCTTTACGCGCGCCACCAGCCTGGGCGGCGTCGAAAGCCTGATCGAGCATCGCGCCTCGGTCGAGGGTCCGCACACCACGACGCCGGCCAACCTCCTCCGGCTGTCAATCGGCATCGAACATGCCGATGATCTGATCGACGACCTGCGCCAGGCGCTGGCCGCCTGACGCAAGAAGCACACCCATGTCGCCAAACCTGCTCGCCGTGTTGCTGACGGCCTTCTTTGCCGGAAACCTGCTCGCCTTCGCGCTGGGCAAGCCCAACGCGGACGGTAGCGCGCGCTCCATCCCCTGGCTGCAGCGCTCGACGTCGCTGATGCTGGCCGCGCTGGCCATCGCCATCGCCGCGACGCGCGCACCCGGCGCGCCGCTGGGCCGCTACGCGGCGTTGATCGCGGTTGGGATGTCCGTCTCGTTCGTCGCCGACCTGATCATGGCCAGCAAGCTGCCGAACTCAAAGCGCGTGCTGCTCGGCATGCTGACCTTTGGCCTCGCCCACCTGGTCTACATGGCGGCCATGCTCTTCGGCGCGCGAGCGCTCACGCAGCCGACGCTGCTGACGCTGGTGCTGTGCGAGGCTGCCCTGCTCGGGATCGGCGCGTTGATCTGGGCGCGCTTTGTCCGCTCACCGTCGGTGCCGGCCATGCTGAACACCGGCTCGCTGGGTTACCTCGTGCTGCTCGGCTCGATGACCGCCATGGCCTGCGCCTTCGCCCTGACCGATGCGCGCTGGGCGATGCTGGCGGTGGGTGCCCTGCTCTTTCTGGCCTCGGACGCGATTCTCGGCAATCAGATCTTCCGCGAGAACCGCTGGCCGCTGTCAAGCGAGGCGGTGTGGGGGACCTACATTCTGGGCCAGGCCGGGATCGTGCTTTCCACGCTGGCCGTGGCCGGGTTGTGACCACCGCCGGGCAACCCCGGCGATGGTCAACTTCATCCGTCAGGCGGGCAGCAGTACCGGCAGGAGCGCGCGGGCCTCGGTGTCGACGACGCCCTTGTCGCTGAACTTGTAGTATGGGCTGACGCTGAGCGCGAGCAGCGAGAGCTGAAGGAAGGGCCGCTGGCTCTTCATCCCCAACCCGCGCAGGGCGACCTCGATGGCATCCAGTCCGTCCGAGACGCGCCCGACCTCGTCATCGGAGATCAGGCTGAAGACCGGCAGGGGCAGCTCCGCGACGATGCCCCGCCCGTCGTCGACAAAGACGCCGCCGCCGCGCGTGTGGGCGGCGTTGGCCGCGCGGCACATGGCTTCGACATCGCGCCCGACCACCAGCAGGTTATGGCTGTCATGCGCGAGGCTTGTCGCCGCTGCGCCGCTGTCGATGCCGGCATTGGCGATGACCCCGACGCTGCGCGCCCCACCCTCGCGGGCGAAGACGGCCACCATCGACAGCCCATCGCCGGGCTCGAGGACGGCATAACCGTCGGAGACCTTCACCTCGCGCACGGCGTGGCGGGTGATCGAATTGGTTTGATTGACCACCTGCACGACATTGGCGCGGCGCGTGCCTGTGACCCCCGGGGCGAGCTTGAAGTCGGCGGCCGTGAACGGGCCGGGCACGCGCGGGAAGTCGGGCAGCGGCGGCGGCACGGGCAGCGGGACGGCCGTCGCGACGCCGCGCTCGGCCATCTTGCGCGCGCCCACCCACACCTGGGCGGGTGGATATTGATCGAGCGCGTCGAGCACGATGAAGTCGGCCAGGTAGCCGGGCGCGATCGCGCCGAGGTCGTGCACGCCCATGTAACGGGCCGGCCGCAGGCTGGCGGAGGCCAGCGCTTCGAGCGGCGGCATGCCGGCCTGCAACGCCAGCTTGAGCATGCGGGTGACGTGCCCCTCGCGCAGCAGGTTGGGCTCGGTGTCATCGGTGACGATGACGATGCCGCTCCGGTCGGCCAGCCCGTTGACGCAGGCGATGTTCTCAGGCGTGAGCGATTTTGCCTGAAGCATGACCGTTACGCCCTTCGAGAGCTGTTCGAGGATCTTGGCCGGGAAGGTCAGGGTGTGGTCGGACTGCACGCCGTGGGCGAGATACTCCGACAGCTCGGTGCCGGTCAGGGTCGGGATGTGGCCCTCGATGCGCGTGCCGGTCGCGCGGGCGGCCGCCACCAGCGGCGGCAGGCGCGGCGACTGACCGAGCAGGCCGCGGTAGTCCATCACCTCGCCTAACGCAGCAACACGGGGCAAGCGGAGCAGCCGCTCGATCTCGGCCGCGCCAAAGACCTCTGTGGTGGATTCGATCTCGGGCGACGTGGCCGGCACGCAGCTCGGGATGGCGTGATACACCCGCAGCGGGGTCCGGTTGCCGGCCTCGACCATCCAGGCCACGCCGCGCTCGCCGGCAACGTTAGCCACTTCGTGTGCGTCCGCCAGCAGCGCGGTCGTGCCGTGCGGAATGACCGCCTCGGCGAAGCGGCGCGGGGTGAGCAGGCTGGACTCGATGTGCATGTGCGCATCGACCAGCCCCGGCGCGACGAAGGCGCCGGCCAGGTCGGTGGCGGGCACATCGCCCAGCCACGCAGGCGGCTGCCCTTCCTCGACGAAGAGAAAACGCTCCCCGCGCGTGGCGAACCAACCCTCGAAAACGCGCAGGCGAAAGACATCGACGATGCGGGCGTTGATGAAGAGCCGGTCGGGGGTGGCGCTCACAGGCCCTTCTCCGCCAGGATCTGCCCGGCCCGCAGGGCGATGGCGATGACCTTCTTCTCCCCGATCTTGTAGAGCGCTTCCTTCTCCTCCTGCGTCGGCTGTTTGGGCAGCCAGATGTTCGAGTCGGTCGAGACGATGGCGCCGGCGCGGGCCTTGCGCACCTGCGCGACGATGAAGAGGACGGCGGCTTCCTGCTCCGCGGCGACGACGCCGGCATCCTTGAGGGTCTGGTTGAGCGCCTGGTCGGCGACGTAGTAGGCATCCCGGGTGTAGCCGACGCCGACCCGGTACTCCTCGCCCGATTCGCGCGCAGCTTGTGCCAGTGCGTTGGTCACATCGAGGTCGCCAACCGCCGGAAACTCGATCGGCAGGTAGACGCGCGAGGTGCCTTCGCCGCGGTGCGCGGCGGTGATCACGACCGGCGTGCCGATGGGAATATCATCCTGGCGCCCGCCGGCCGAGCCGATGCGAATGATGACCTTTGCGCCGACCTTGATCAGCTCCTCGATGGCAATCGACGCGGCGGGGCCGCCGATGCCGCTGGAGCAGATGCTCATCGGCACGCCCTTGTAGACGCCCGTCATGACGACGTATTCGCGGTTCTCGGCGACCAGATGCGCCTCGTCCATCTGCGCGGCGATGCGCTTGACGCGCCCGGGATCGCCCGGCAGGAAGACGATGGGGGCGATGTCGCCCGGCACACAACGGATATGCTTCAGCGGCGACGGCCTGTTCTCAGTCATGGTTCACGACTCCTGTGTTTCACTGGCGAAGTGGCAGGCGACGATGCGTTCGCCGGCCCCGTTCGCGTCGGCGGGTTCCGGCAGCACCAGCCGTTCCGGGACCCGGGTTTTGCAGATGGCTTGCGCGAGCGGGCAGCGCGGATGGAAGCGACAGCCCGAGGGCGGCGCGAGCGGTGACGGGATCTCGTCGCGCAGCAGGCGCTCCGGGCGGGGCCGCTCGGGATCGGGCACCGGTGCCGCCGCAATCAGCGCGCGCGTGTAGGGGTGGCGCGGCGCGGCGAAGACGCGCGCAGCCGGGCCCTCCTCGACCAACGCACCAAGATACATCACCACGACCCGCCGCGCGATCCAGCGCGCAACGCCGAGATCGTGCGTGATGAAAAGCATGGCCAGGTTCATCTCGGCCTGCAGGTCGATCATGAGCTTGAGCGCCTGCGCGCGCACGGAGACGTCCAGCGCGGAGACCGGCTCATCGGCGACGATCAGGCGCGGCCGGGAGGCCAGCGCGCGCGCCAGGCCCACCCGCTGGCGCTGCCCGCCGCTGAGCTGGTGGGGATAGCGTCGCGCAAAGACGGCGGGATCGAGCCCCACCCGCTGCAACAACTCGCCGGCCTGCTGCCGCGCGGCTGCTTCGCCCAGCCCGAGGTTGAATCGCAACGGCGCCGCAACGGCATCGGCGATGACCCTGCGTGGGTTGAGCGAGGCACTGGTGTCCTGGAAGACGGCCTGGACGTCGGCGCGATAACGGCGCCAGTCCGCCCCGCGCAGCGCGCGCAGCGGCTGGCCCTCGTAGCGGACCTCGCCGGCGCTGGGCGGGAGCAACCCGAGCAACATCCTGCCCAACGTGGATTTGCCCGAACCGGACTCACCCACCAGCGCCACCGTCTCGCCCGCGGCGACGTGGAGCGAAACGTGATCGACGGCGCGCAGGGTGGCCTTGCCGCGCAGCAGCCCGAGCGAGACGTTGAAATCGCGGGCGAGGTCGATGCCCTCGATCATGCTGCGCCCTCCCGCCACACGTTGCGCCCGGTCAGCGCCAGGCGATGACAGGCTGCACAACCGTCATCGACCACCTCCAGCGACGGTGCCGATGCCGCGCAGGCCGGCTGCGCGATGGGACAGCGCGGCGCAAAGCGGCAGCCCGATGGCATTGCGTCGGCGCTGGGGAGGGTGCCGGGGATGGCGAACAGCTCACGCGAGGCGGTCTCCAGGCTGAGCGTGCTGCCGAGCAGACCCTGGGTGTAGGGATGCCGCGGCGCGCGAAAGAGCACGCGGGTGTTGTTCGACTCCACGACCTTGCCGGCGTACATGACGTAGACGCGGTCGCACATCTCGGTCACCACGCCCAGGTCATGGGTGATGAGCAGGATGGCCGTGCCGCTGCGCGCGCGCAGGTCCCGCATGAGTGAGAGGATTTGCGCCTGCACCGTCACGTCCAGCGCCGTCGTCGGCTCGTCGGCGATGAGCAGGCTGGGCGAGCACGCCATTGCGGTGGCGATCAGCGCGCGCTGCTTCTGGCCGCCCGAGATCTGATGTGGATAGCGGCGGACCATGGCCTCGGGATCGGGCAGGCCCATCTGCTGGATGAGCTCGATGACGCGCGCACGGCGGTCTCCCGGGAAGGGGTGCGCGCGCAGGGGCTCCTCGATCTGCGCGCCGATGGTGTGCAGGGGATCGAGAAACGTCGAGGGATCCTGGAAGATCATCCCGATTTCGCCACCCCGCACACGGCGCAGCGCGTCGGGGCTGGCAGCGGCCAGATCGCGGCCCTTGAAGATCACCTCACCCCGCGCCACGCGCGCGGCCGGCGTCGGGAAGAGGCGCAGGATCGAGAAGGCGGTCATGCTCTTGCCGCAGCCGGACTCGCCCACCAGCCCGACAATCTCGCCCGGATCGATGCGCAGCGAGACATCGTCGACGACGGGCGTCCAGCCCCGTCCCTTGCGGCGGACCTCTGTGACGAGGCCACGTACATCGAGCAAGGGCGCGCTCATACCGTCTCCCTGAGGCGCGGATTGAGCGCGTCGTTGAGGGCATCGCCCAGGATGTTGAAGGTCAGCACAACGATGGAAATGGCCATGCCGGGGAAAAGCGCCATCCACCAGGCCTGGCGGAGATAGGCCTGCGCGAAGTTGAGCATGAACCCCCAGCTCACGGTGTTCGGGTCGCCCAGACCGAAGAAGCTGAGCGAGGCTTCGAGCAGGATGGCGGACGCGATGTCGAGCGAGCCCGCAATGACGACCGGGGCCAGCGCATTGGGCAGGATCTCGCGGGTGATGAGCTGCAGCGGCTTCATCCCGCTCAGGCGGCCGGCATCGACAAAGGTGGCCTCGCGCAGCGACAGGATCTGGGCGCGCGCCAGGCGCGCCGTCTGCGGCCAGGACAACAGGGCCAGCACAACGATCAATTTCAATGTCCCACTGCCGAAGAAGGCAACGATGACCAGCGCCAGCACAAAACGCGGCAGGACCTGGAAGAACTCGCTCACCCGCATCAGCACGCCGTCCACCCAGCCGCCAAAGAAGCCGGCCAGGCTGCCTACCAGCGCGCCAATCAGCGCGGCGCTGAGCGCCGCCGAAACACCGACCGCGAGCGACACCCGCGCGCCATGCAGGAGCTGGCTGAGGATGTCCTGCCCGATGTGGTTCGTGCCCAGCAGGTGCCCGGGCGAGAGCGGCGGCTTGAGCGCATCCTGCCCACCCTGAAACGGATCGTAGGGCGCGATGACAGGCGCGAGCAGCGCCAGCAGCACAAACAGCGCGATGATGCCGAGCGCGAGGGGCGTGCGCAAACGGGTCATGTCAGCGCGCATAACGCACGCGCGGGTCAAGCGCGGCGTAGACCAGGTCGGTGATCAGGTTGGCGATCACGACCGTGATGGAGACCATCATCAGGATGGCCGTCATGACCGGGTAGTCGCGCTTGCTGATCGAGTCAAACAGCAGGCGCCCCACCCCCGGCCACGAGAACACCGTCTCGATCAGCGCCGACCCGGCGATGAGCAGGCCGAGGTTGTAGCCGATCACGGTGACGATGGGCAGCGCGGCGTTGCGAAGCACATGCGCGATCAGGACGCGCCGCTCGCTCAGGCCCTTGGCCCGCGCGCCCATGACCGAATCGGCGCTCAGCGCATCCAGCATGGCCGAGCGCGTGATGCGCGAGAGCAGCGCGATGTAGCGGAAGCCCAGCGCGAAGGCGGGCAGGATGAGATATGGAAACACCTCGAGCGTGGCCTGCATGCCCGTCGCCACCGAGCGCGCCGAACGCATGCCCTGCGAGGGCAGCCAGCCCAGCGCGACGGCGAAGATGAGGATGAGCAGTTGGCCCATCCAGAAGTCCGGCGTCGAGTAGCCGGCCAGCGCGCCGACCTGGGCGACCCAGTCCGACAGCCGACCCCGGTTTCTGGCCGCGATCACCCCGAGCGGGATGCCGATCAGGATGGCCAGCCCGAGCGCGGTCAGCATGAGCATGAGCGTGGGCCCAAAGCGTTGGGCGATCAGCTCCCCGACCGGCATGCGGTTGGCAAAGGAGAAGCCGAGGTTGCCGCGCGCAAGTTGTTCGAGATAACGCGCCAGGCGCACGGGCACGGGCTGATCGAGCCCGAAATCCGCGCGCACCTGGCGCGTGTATTCCTCGGTGGCCGGATAGTCGCCGACCAGCAGCGTCACGGGATCCCCCGGCGCGAGCTGGATGAGCGTGAAGTTGAACACGATCACACCCAGCACGACCGGCAGCGCCTGTGCCAGGCGCTTGAGGATGTAACGCCACATGGTCGCGCGCTACTTGGTCAGCGAGACGTCTTCCCAGCGATCGCGCACATCGATCGCGCCAAAGACGCCCGCCAACTTCTTGCTGGCGAAGTTGACAGTGTCATCGTCATACAGCACCAGGGTGGGCATCTCATCGGCCAGGATCTTCTGCGCTTCGACGTAGAGCGCCGCGCGCGCGCCCTGATCGGGCGTGACGGCGGCCTTGGCGAACAGCCCGTCGACGACGGTGTTCGAGTAGCCGGTCGCGTTGGTCGAGGCCACGCGCGTCGTCGTCGTGACATACAGGCGGTGATAGCCAATGGCCGGGTCGCCGCTCGAGACGAAGGACTGCAGCGTGAGGTCGTAGTCGCGGTCGGTGTAGACCTTCTGGGTCATCACGGCGCGCTCGACGGCCTGCACTTCGACCTCGATGCCGATCTCCTTGAGGTTCTCCTTGATGATCTGCGCGGCCGTGACAAACGGCGCACGGGCGGAGTCCACTACCAGCCGCAGCTTGGCGCGCGTCCCGTCGGCGGCGGCTGCAACACCGGCGGCATCGAGCAGGCTCTTGGCCTTGGCCACATCGCGCGGGTACATCTTGCTGTAGTCCACGGCCGGATCGAGCAGCCACTTGAAGCCATCGCCGAAGGGGCCGCGACCGATGCGCCCGATGCCGGCGTTGGCCTGCGTGATGATGCGGGCGCGATCGACGGCGAAGGCAATGGCCTGGCGGGCCTCCTTCTTGGCCAGCGCCGGCGTCGCGTTGTTCATCATCATGAAGTAGATGGCCGGGAAAGCGATGCCGCGCTTCTGGTTGAGCTTGTCGCTCTTGGACAGGCGCTCGACGTCGGTCAGCGGCAGGTAGAAGCTGGCAAGGAAGTCGGCCTCGCCGGTCTCCAGCGCGGTGCCACGGTTGGCGGCCTGCGGGATGATCGGGAAGACGAGGTTGTCCAGATACGGCTTGCCCTTCTCCCAGTAGTTCTCGTAGCGCGCGAGCTTGACCGACGCGCCCTTCGTCCACTCGACGAACTTGTAGGGGCCGGTCCCGATTGGCTTGAGGCCGGCCGGGTTCTTGAGAACATCGCCCTGCCCGTCAAACAGGTGCTTGGGCAGCATGGGCGCTTCGAAGACGTTAAGCTGGAGCAGCAGCGGCGCATACGGGTCGACCAGCGTGATGACGAGCGTGTTGGCATCCGGGGCCTCGATGCTCTTCATGCGCTTGACCAGCGCCTGCGAGCGCGGGTGGAACTTGCCGAGGATCTCCTGGAAGGTGTAGACGGCATCGGCGCTGGTGAAGGGCTTGCCATCGTGCCAGGTCACGCCCTGGCGCAGCTTGAAGGTGTAGACCTTGGCGTCCGGCGAGATCGTCCACGATTCGGCCAGCGAGGGCTTGATGCCGAAGTTTGTGTCAACCCAGATCAGGCCGTTGTACAGCTTGGCACCGACATCGCCCGAGCTGTAGTTCGACGTCACGCCCAGGTTGAGCGTATCGGGATCGGAGTCCATCACGATCACGGCGGTGCCGCCACGGGCGGGGCCGGCCGGAACGGCGGTGGCGGCGGCGGGGGCAGCCGTGGCCGCGGGTGCGGCGGGGGCAGCCGGAGTGCAGGCGGCGAGGCCGGCTGCGGCCGCGCCACCGGCGCTGACCTTGAGAAAGGTGCGACGGGTGAGCTTCTTCATGTCTCCTCCAAACGATTGGGCGCGTCAGGGGCGGAATGATGCCGCCCTGAACGCGCGGGTGAACAGGGAATGTCGTTCACACCACAATCGAGGCCCGGCCACGTTCACGAGCCGGGGCTCGCGCGGTGACACTCACACGACAGCGTGCTAGCGCGCAGACATTATAGGGGGGCGATTCCGAGAAAGTGTGAATCGCGGCCCGGCGCGTTTCACCAGGCTGGATGAATCGCCGTCGTGGCTCAGCGCACGCCCCACTCCCAGATGCCAAAAGCGGTCTTCTTCTCCAGCGGATGGCCAATGCGGCTGAGCTCGATGCCGATCTCGCCGTGGTGGTACGCCTCATGGGAGATCAGGTAGCCGAGAAACGCAGCCGGGTGCGGCTTGAAGCCCTTGACGCGCCCGGTCTCCAGCGCACGCTCGATCAACTGCGCGATGGCTGCACCGGAGGCCTCGAGCGCGGACAGAAGGCCGGCCCGATCCAGCGCCGCCGCGTCGAGCTTGACCAGCCCGGCGCGCAGATCCGGCGCAGCCGCGTCCAGCCACATCAACCGTACGTTGTGCAGGTGGGCGGCCATGGCAACGAAGCCACGCCCCTTGCCCGGCGCTGGCACGTCGAATGCGGCCGGGGCGATTCCCTCCAGCAGATAGCGCTGCACGCGCACGTGGATGCGCCAGGTGTCGACGAGATCGGCACCCGGTGTGGGGGTCGCGGGAGGGGGCGTTGCTCTCATGGCAGATGCCTCGGCGTCTTCGGCCTTGAAAAAGACAAGGACCCGGTCGCGCTCACGACCGGGTCCCTGAAGGTTACTTCTTGACGACGGTGACGGTCAAGATCGAGTCCGCCTTGACCGTGTCGGTTGGCGAGGTGGGTGACGTGAGTTTGGGCAGCACGTCCAGGCCACTCGTCACCTTGCCGATGACCGTGAAGCGGCCATCCAGCATCTCCGTCGCGGAGTAGGTGATGAAGAACTGCACGCCCGACGTCGTCTCGTCGCCAAGCAGGCCGACCACGCCGGGCAAGCTGAAGGCGCCTGGCGGCGCAACCTCGTTCTCGCACTCGAAGCCGGGCTGGCCATAGCCGGTGCCGCTGGGATCGCCGAAGACCACCGCGCCCACTTCAGCATCGTTGATCTGAACCGGCGTGCCATTGAAGTAGTTCTTCTGCGCCAGATACAGAATCGCGTTCATGTTGACCGGCGCATTCTTGGGATCGAGGTCAAACACGACATCACCCTTGGTCGTCTTGAGCGTGACCTGGTAGACGGCCTTGCCATCCGACACCTGATCGGGCTTGCCCACCTTGACCGGATTCTTTGCGGCGTAGGCGACATACGTTGCGCGCTGCTTGGAATACGTCTTCAGCGTGGTGACGATATCCGGCCGGGCAAAGACCTCGGTCGAGATCTGGCGCCCATCGACCATCACGGTCGGGGTGCCGGACAGGTTGAGGGCGAGCGCGGCATCGAGGTCGCGCTGGACGCGCGCGATGTTCTTCGGGTCGCCGAGGCCGGCCACGAACTTGGCCTCATCCATGCCAAGGCCCTTGGCGAGCGCCTTGAGCGTGTCGGTAAACGCTGCCGGGGCGACCTTCTCCCACTCGCCCTGCTTCGCGTAGAGCACGTCATGCAGCTCCCAGAATTTGCCCTGCTGCTGGGCGGCTTCGAGCGCGACCGAGGCCAGGAAGGCCTTGTCATGAATGGTGGTGAGCGGGAAGTGGCGGAAGACCAGCTTGACCGTGTCGCTGACCGCGTTGAAGGTCGTGCGCAAGGTGGGATCGAAGCTCGAACAGGCCGGGCACTGCATGTCGGCGTATTCGATCATCGTCGTGGTCGCGGCCGGGTTGCCAAGGATGTGATCGGTGTCGGTGATCTTCAGCGCCGCCGGATAGACATCGAACGTGTCGGACATCGGGTAGCACGACGCCACCGGGACTGCGGTCGGCGCGCTGGTCGGGATGACGGGGAGGCTGCCGCTGGCGGCGTCGGCCTCGGCAATGTCGATTCGCTGGATGACGTCACCGATGGCGATCTTGCGCACGACATCGAGACCCTTGATGGTCTGCCCGAAAGCGGTGTAGTTGCCATCCAGGTAGTCCTGTGCGCCCATCGTGATGTAGAACTGGCTTCCGCTGCTCGGCGTGGTCGCGGCGGGGCCGCTCGTGCGAGCCATGGCAATGGCCCCATCGACGTGCTTGAGCTTGATCTCGGGCGGGATGTTGTAGCCCGGGCCGCCCGTGCCGGTGCCGAGCGGGTCCCCGCCCTGGATGACGAAGTTGGGCTCAACGCGGTGGAAGGTCAGTCCGTCATAGAAGCCGTTTTGGGCCAGGGTGACGAAGTTGTTGACCGTCTGGGGCGCCGCAGAAGGATCGAGCATGACGACGATGTCGCCCTTGCTCGTCTTGATCGTCGCCAGATACTTCTTGGCGACATTGATCGTCATGGCCGGCGGGGTCTTGGCAATCTCGGTGCGCTTGTTCGGCGCAATGGCCGCATACGGCCGGGGTGCGTTGCTCGCCGCGGTGGTCGGCACGACCGCAGGGGCCGGGACGGCCGCGGTTGTCGGCTTGACCGGGACAAGGGTCGGGGTTGGGGTTGGGGTGGCCGGACCGCAGGCCGTCACAGCGAGGGCCAGGGCGCAGGCCGTCGCAAACAGGGACTTTTTCACTCTTCCTCCATGGGCGCGCAGGGTGCGCGCAAAGACAGAGGATTATAGGCGAAGGTGATGTCCCGGTGATAATTGCATGAACGTGTGCATCGACCTGCGCGGGATCGACGTTCGTGGTAGGATGCGCCCAGGAGTGCCCAACGATGGAAATCAGCCTCGCCCCGGAAAAAGTTTTCGTCCTCACCCCCGCCCTCACCCCTGATCAGGCGCGCGAGCGCGTCGACAAGAAGAAGGTCGGCCTGATTGCCGGCACGGTCGGCTCGCTCTTCAGCCAGCCCAAGCCCGAGGAATTTCGTCTGCTGGGCACGGAGGGGCGCCTGGAGCCCTTCTGGCGCGTCGCGGCGTCTTCGCACACGAGCTACGAGCGCAAGGCCACCTACACTGTCCCGACCTCCGGGCCAGAGGTGCGCGAAGTGAGCCTGGCCGGACAGACCTATGCGGCGACACCGGCGCAGAAGGGTCCCTCCACGCTTTCGCTGACGGTGGCCGAGCAGTGCGAGCAGGTGCTCACGCACGAGCAGACGTTTGACGCCGTGAGCGGGGCGAAGGCCGACTTTCAGAAGTACGCGCGGATGGACAAGATCGAGGCCCCGGACCTGAATCAGGTGGCACCGGAGGGCGTGCTGCTCGTGCCGCCGCAAATCCGCGCCACGGCGGTCGTGCGCCAGGTCACGCCGGAAGTGATCAAGTCGGTGAGCAACGCTCACGTCATACACAATGAACGCGTCGACATCGAGGCCATCGAGCTGTATTTCCGGCCGGTGTATGCCTTTGAGTTTGAGTGGGCGGCCAAGAACAAACGGATGGTGATCGAAGTCGATGGCATGACTGGCGACATGCGGGCCGGGCGCAAGCTGGCGGATCAGATCAAGAACATCGTCACGCGCGACCTGCTCTTCGATGTCACCGCCGACGCGGTGGGCATCTTCGTGCCGGGCGGCAGCATCGCGGTCAAGTTGGTCAAAGCCGTCGTCGACCGCGGCCGCTGACCGTCGGGGCTCCCGCGTCAAATCGCCGCGCCGGCGAACTTACCTGCCTATGCGAAGGGCCCGCAAGGCCCGCGGTGCCTGTGCCTATGCGAAGGTCTCCGGCAGCGCGAAATGCTCGACCGTCGGGAACGGGTCGTAAAAGTGATGCAATAGCGCCTTCCAACGCTGATACCCGGCCGAGCCCCGAAAGCCCACCGTGTGATCCTCCAGCGTGCGCCAGCGCACGAGCAGCACGTATCGATTCGGCCGCTCGACACAACGCTGCAGCTCGTGCCCGAGATAGCCGGGCATCCCGGAGAGGATCGGCGCGGCCTCGCGGAACGCCCCCTCAAACGCCCCCGTCTGCCCCGCCCGCACATCGAGCATCGCCACTTCGAGAATCATCGCCTCCCTCCCGCCGACCCCCGCAGGGTCCGCGCAAACACGTCGGCCATGGCCGTCATGAACGGCAGCGGCGCGCCCGCCGCCAGCACCCGCAGCTCCTGCCCGACCGACGCGGTCTCGGACAGGAAGTCCAGCACGTCCCCGGCCGGGAGGCGGGTGAACAAGTCCTCGAACACGCGCGCGCCCGGGCGCCGGCCCAGCGCCAGCACATTGAGCAACGCACGATCATACCAACCAAAGCGCCGCGGTCCGTAGGCGAAGCCCGCCAACGGCGGGCGCCCGGCGGCGAGGTTGCGCGCAATCGCCCCGGTCTGGGCTTGAATGCGGCGAAAGGTGTAGCCCGTCGAGGGCTTGCTCGCGCCGCCGGCTGTCCCGATCGCCACCACGGCCCCACCCGGCCGCGGCGGCGGCGCATCGGTCATGGGGATGGCCCCGTGCTCGCGATCCAGGATGTCAAAGCGCTCGAGCCCGAGCACACCGCGCACATAAGCATCCAGCGCCGCCTCATGCGCCGCCACGGGCAGACGCTCGGCGCCAAAGAGCGTATGCTCAACCAGCGCCTCACGGGCACTCAACGGCAGCACATACACAAAGCGGGTCTCAACCGCCTGGGGAACGCGGAAGTCCATCAGCGTGGCGCGCCGCGGGTCAAAGACGGGCTGGTCGACACGAACGGTCCAACCGACAAAATCCTGCCACAACCAGATCCGCCCGGGCGGCACGGCCTTCACCATCGGCAGGCTGGTGAACGCCCAACGCGCAGTGAGCGTCCGGCCATCTGCGAGGTGGATGGCGGCCTGCTCGCCGCTCTCCGTGACGTCCTCGATCCCCGCCTGCACCCAGCGCACGCCAGGCACGCCCTCCAGCCGCTGCCGCAGGTGGGCGTAGAAGTCGCTGCCGCGGATCATCTTGTAGACGTGCCCACGCAGGTCGAGGTCGACCGAGCGGCCGGCCGCCGTGACGAAGCGCAGGTCCGCCCAACGGCGGTAAACGATCTCCTCGAATGGGTTGTCCCCGCGCTCCCAGAAACACCAGGTGCGGTCGTTGGCGCGCTTGTCGTCGCGGTCGATGAGCGTGATGCTGCGCGGCGGCTGCCCGGGGCGCGTCAACGCCCAGGCCAATGAGAGGCCGGCCGCGCCGGCCCCGGCGATCAGGATGTCGGCGTCAGCCAAAGTCGCACAACCCCTCGACAAACGCGGCGGAGCCGTCGCGCATCCAACCATCGAGCTGGGCCGGGTCCTTGAGCTGCTGCCCGCGGGCGCGCGGCACGAGCACATAGCGACAGTCGGCGCCGGGCAAGGCACTGATATCCGACCACAGCTTCTCGAACTGGCAGACCGGGAAGACATCCTCCTGGCCATACCCCCAGCGCCGCTTGACGTCCTTGAGCGTGACATAGGTCGGCAGCCGCGCCGACAACGCACGCACGGCCTCGTCCACGCGCGCCGGCGTATCGAGGTCGGCGCGCGTCAGGCCGAACAGGCATAGTAAGCCGTCGATGTCGATCCAGGTGGTCATGGTGTTGTAGAAGGAGAGCTTGAACTCATCCTCCTCGCGCGGCATGGCCAGCGATTCGACGATGCGCAGGCGACCCTCGACGCGCGCAAGGCCGCCGCCGCGATCCTCCATGCGCCGGCCGATCACCTCGAACGTAAAGGCGGCGCCGGCCGCGAGATGCACGCCCAGCGCGCGCGGATCGAGGTCCGCCCCGACGGTGTCGATGTTGCGCAGCTGCAGGGTGCGCAGGGCCGGCCGCTCGCGCAGCAGGGTCGCCAACACGCCATTGCGCAGGAGGTTGGGCGCCTCGAACCAGTGGCCAACCGGATGCAGGCACTGCGCCGGCAGGTTGTCCAGGTAGTCCGACCCTTCGCCCGTTGTGCGCGCCCACGCCTGAAGGGCCGCCCTTGCGCCCTCGCGCATGCGCTGCTGGCGCGCATCGAGCTGCTGTTGCGGCAGCTCCTCCCACAGAAAGCGCAGGTCGCGCACCATCGGGATCATGCGCAGGCCGATGGCCCGGCCCGGGGACAGCCGCACGTCCAGGCCATCAAACACGGCCGGCCGCGAGGCCAGATGCGCGACGAGCGCGGCGTGGGTGAGATAACTGGTGGAGATCAGATGCGGGATGCGCGCGCCGTATGCGCGCCCGGCGCGGCGCGTCTGCGCGATGTGGACATCGACAAAACGCCGGTGTTCGCCGGCCATGCGGCAGAACGGGTGCAGTGCCTTCGCCACGCCCGCGCCCTGCGTCCAGCGGCTGCCCGCCCCGGCCGCCAGGCTGAGGGTGACGACTTCGCCCGACGCCAGCGCCCTCGCGCCGCGCCGCTCCAGCTCGGGCGTGGTGACGCTGGCCAGGTCAATGACATCGCCGGGCCGTACGTCCTCGACCAGCTCGTGCGCGGGGATGCGATTGTGCGCCAGGCCGATGTGGCCGCGCTGCAGGTCGCTGCGGATGCGCTCGTGCTGCTGCGGATCAAAACCGTTGTCAGCCAGAATTTCGCGCAACGCACGTTCTCGGGATGTGGCGGACTCGCGGACATTCGCCTGCGTCGCGGCGCCGGCAGCGGCGCGCGAGTCGAGGCGCGCGGCCTCCTGCGCAGCCACACCCGCGTCGCACCAGTCCGCCACCGCCCCGGTGTGGTTGACGGCAAAGTCATAGACAACCGGGGCCATGGCGAACGGCAGGGCGTGCTCGAAGCCCGTGCGCGTCTCATCCAGAATCTGCTGCATGACGCGCAGCGCCTCGGCGTGCCGGTGCGGCGCGAACATGAACCCCATCCCGCCACCGGACATGCCGCCCAGCATCCAGAAGCCCCAGAAGTCCGGGCCGAAGGCCTCGGTCGCCCGCGCGATCAGGCGCTCGGTGTAGGCGTTGGTCGCCCAGGGAATAACGGTCGTGAGCGGGCCGCGGAAGTTGCGCGTGGTGGCGTCGCCGAGCGCGCGCACATCGCGGCGCTCCAGCGCGGCCAGGATTTGATCGAGCAGCCCGAGCGTCTGCTTGCGCGCATCCCAGGCCGGCTGGCTGCGCAGGAGATACTTCTCGGTCACCATCTCCAGGATCGGCCCAACGTTCTGAGCCATCCCGCCGTGGACGAGCACGAGGCTGCCCGCCAACGCGGCATCGATGTCGCGCTTGTCCGCCTCCAGCAGACGGTGCTGCGGCAGGAGGCACCCGCGGCTGATGCCGTGCTCGGGATCGCCCGGACCGGCCAGCGCACCCTCGATGAGCTTGATGCCCGGCCAGAGCCCGCCCGAGTCCTGCCACCCGCCGCCCGAGCCTGCCAGCCACTCGCCCAGGATCGCGCGCGAGGCGATCAGGCGGCGCTCGGCCTCGGTCAGCGGGCCGGTGCGCGCGGCGGTCTGCCCGGTCGCCCGCATGCACACCGCGATCAGCGCGGCCAGCAACGTGGTGGAGACGGCCAGGCGCGAGCCCTTGGGGATGCCGTGCACGCGGCTCACCAATTCCAGGCCACGGCCGGGTCCGACCAGGCCCGCAAGCAGCGGGGCGAGCCCGGCGTCCGGCGCGCCCTCCAGCGACGGCGGCACCAGCCCCGAGGCGACGACGGCGGCTTTAAGCAGGCCGAGGTAATCGCGGGCAAAGTCAAAGACCTCGCCCAACGTTGTGAGTTCGGCTTCGGCGTCAAGGTCCGCGCTCACCAGGCGCAGGACGGGCGTATCGATGACGCGCAGGAGGGCCTCGACGGGTGGACGGGGCGCCCCACTCCCACGCACCGCGAGGTCGATGCTGATGTTGAGCACCCGCGCGCCCTCGGGGAAATCCATGCCGAGGAAGAAGATGTCGCTCCACCCGCAGTGGGTCAGGTCCATGCGCACCGGCACGCGCTCGCGAAGCCAGCGCCCGGGCACGGCGGACAGCTCCGGCTGAATGCGCAGGCGATGGTGTCCAACGTCACAGGGTTCGAACAGCCAGCCATTGCCCTCCGAGGCGCGCACGCTTCGCCGCACCTGATCGGCCAGGGTCTGAAAGGCGAGCCCGCGATAGGCCTCGGCCAGCGCACTGCTCAGCGCGTCCCCGGCCCCCTGCTCCGTTGCGGCGGCGCGGAAGCGGTCGATGGCCGAGACGAAGCGGCGTTCGAGCACGTCAACGTGGCCGGCGTAGGGGATGCGCCCTGCCGGCCGCCCGACAAACAGCGGCGGCAGGTGATAGCGATGCAGGGCGTGCAAAAAGAGCTGCGCACGAACCTGAAGGTAGAGATTCGGCGCTGTGCGCCAGTAGGCGTCGAGGGCGTCGGCCTCGGCAAGCAGGGCGTCCAGCTCCAACCCCGCGCAGGCCTGCGCGAGATCGCGGTCGCGGATGCGCGGATCAGTCGCGGTGAGGGTGTCGATCAGCACGGACATGGCGCCTACTCTACCGGCTGCGCGGCGGAAAATGCAAAGCGGGGAGAGCGAACGCCCTCCCCGCCTGACAGGTCTGTGTTCGTCTAGGCCACCGCGCGGCGGGCGGCCTCGCCGACCGGGCGATACATCTGCTCGAAGTACTGCGAGACCATGCGCATGGTGCTGAACTCCGGCGCGCAGGTGTAGATCGATTCCTTCACCCACTGCAGCCAGCGATGCGGCACGAGGTCCTCATCGATGTCGTAGTACAACGGAATAATTTCATTCTCCAGCGTGTCGAAGAGTGAGCGCGAGTCGGCGATGTCCTGCTCCTCATTCGTGGCGTAGGCTTGCTCGGTCCCGATCCGCCAGCCGTTCTTGCCGTTCCAGGCCTCGGGCCACCAGCCATCCAGAATCGAGAAGTTGAGCGCGCCATTCAGCGCCGCCTTCATCCCGCTCGTGCCGGAGGCCTCATGCGGACGGCGCGGCGTGTTCATCCACACGTCCACACCGTGGACGAGATAACGGGCCACGTTCATGTCGTAGTCCTCGATGAAGACCATGCGGCCGGCCGTGTCGGCATTCTTGATCACGCGATACAGGTCCTGGATCAGCCGCTTGCCGGGCTCATCGTTCGGATGCGACTTGCCCGCATACAGAATCTGCACGGGGCGGGCCGGATCGGTGATGAGGCGAACGAGACGCGGGATGTCGCGCAGGATCATCGTCGCGCGCTTGTAGGTCGGGAAGCGGCGGGCGAAGCCGATCATCAGCGCGCCCGGCTCGACCAGCGCGCCACTGGCGATGGTCTGCACCGGGTGCTGAGTGTGGGTCACCCACTTGCGACGGGCGCGGTCGCGCATGAACGAGACGAGCATGCGCTTGTAGTGCTTGCGCACCGTCCACAACTCGGAATCCGGGATGTCATAGACCGCCTTCCACAGGTCATGGTCCATGACGCGGTCCATCCAGCCCGTCCCGAGATACTGGTCATACAGCCGCTTCATGCGGCGCGAGACCCAGGTTGGGACGTGGATGCCGTTGGTGATGTAGTCGATCGGACGCGGGTTCTTGGGGAACATCCACGCCCACATGTCGCTGGCAACCTCGCCGTGCAGCTTGCTCACGCCGTTGGCCTTGGAGGCCATGCGCAGCGCCAGCACCGTCATGCCGTAGAGGCCGTCCTGCTCCGCGAGGTCCATGAACTGATCGCGCGACAGGCCAAGCTCATCCCAAAACCCCCACAGCTGCCGGTCGATCTGCCACTGGGCGAAGGTGTCATTGCCGGCCGGCACCGGCGTGTGCGTGGTGAAGACCGTCGAGGCGCGGACGCGCTGACGCGCATCGTCGAAGGAGATGCCCTCCTGGTCGATCATCTCTCGCGCGCGTTCGAGCGTGAGGAAGGCCGGGTGGCCCTCGTTCATGTGCCAGACCGTCGGATGCACGTCCATGGCACGCAGCGCGCGCACGCCACCGATGCCGAGCAGCACTTCCTGCGGGATGCGCGTATCCGGGTCCGGGTTGTAGAGCCGCTGCGTGAGGGCGCGGTCCTGAGGCCGGTTCTCGGGAAGGTCAGCGTCCAGCAGGTACAGCGGCACGCGGCCGACCTGGGCCAGCCAGATGCGGAAGCGCATCGAGCGATTGGGCAGGTCAAGCGCCACGACGATGGGCTCGCCGTTCGGACCGTTCACCGCCGTCACGGGCAGGTCGGCGAAGTCGAGCTTGTCATAGTCGGCTTCCTGCCAGCCGTCCTCGGTGACGCGCTGGCGGAAGTAGCCGAGCAGATACATGAAGCCCACACCGACGAGCGGCAGGCCAAGGTCGCTGGCTTCCTTCAGATGGTCGCCGGCCAGCACCCCGAGGCCGCCGGCATACAGCGGCAGGCACTCATGAATGCCAAACTCAAACGAGAAGTAGCCGATCTGACCCTTGAAGTCAGGATGGTTGCGCTGCAGCCAGGTGGCCTCTTCGCCGGTTGGCGAAACGTAGCGGTCAAGGTCATCGAGCACGCGGTCGTAGAGATCGAGAAATCGCTTGTCCTTGGCGACGGCGTTCAAGTCTTTGCGAGCGGCCTGGCGCAGAAAGCGAACCGGGTTGTGCTCGAGGCTCTCCCAGAGCACGGGGTCGATCCGCTGAAACAGGGACTGCGCGTCAGGGCGCCATGTCCACCATAGGTTGTAGGCGAGCTCCCCGAGGCGCTCGATGCGCTTTGGGAGCGATCGCATCAACGATTCAATTGTAGGATGCGTCACGATATTGGTCTCTCCTCACTGCCCTGCAGGCCAAATGTCCCGCACGAGCCGGCGGCCATTTTACCCGCCACCCTCTGCCCATCCCTGTTATTGGGGGAAGTTGACCGATTCACACGCGATTCAATGAATGGCTGCGCAAGATGTCCACACCAAAGCACCCAAATGCGGGTATGATGGAACAATCAAGTTCGAACTTTGAACCATTCGGAGGAATACGACAACATGGCTACCCTGTTCGAGAAGGTTTTCAACAGCATTTCCAACCGCGATGAGATCGAGGCCCTGCAGAAGATCAAGGCCCAGCTCGAGTCGGCCAGCGCGCGCGCCGACACGGCGGAGAAGCAGGTCACCGAGCTTCAGGGCCAGCTGTCCGAGGCCAATCAGCGCGCCGCCCAGGCCCTGGCCGGCAGCCTCGGCAATGAGGATCGCGCCAGCTCCGCCGAGGCGTCCAACAAGACGCTGAGCGGCCTGCTCGACGACCTCAAGGCCCAGCTCGCCGACATGCAGCAGCGCAACACCCTGCTGCAGAACATCAGTGACACCAAGAGCGAGCAGATCGCCTTCCTGCAGGGCGAGCTCGACAGCGCCAAGTATCGCGACTACACCGTGCAGCCCGGCGACAGCCTGAGCGCCATTGCGCAGCGCGCCTTGGGCGATGGCAGCCGCTGGAAGGACGTGTTCGACGCCAACAAGGAGAAGATCGCCGATCCCAACCTCATTCACCCGGGGATGGTCATCCGCGTTCCGAGCCACTAGACCTCGATCGATCGCGTTTGAACGGGCGGCTGCGCAGTTGGCGTAGCCGCCCTTCATTTTTCCCCTTGCCGACCCGGCCAAGCGGGGCTAGACTACACACTCGTCTCAGACCGTTCACCCTTTTTCCTGCGGAGGAAACCCCGATGTTGAACCTTGCGCTCCTGCTAGAGAACCCGGCCCGGCGACAACCCGCCAGCACCGCCGTCGTCATGGGACCGATGCGCCTGACCTACGCCCAGGTCAACGCCATGGCCAACCAGGTCGCCAACGGCCTGAAAGCGATGGGCGTGCAGCCCGGCGACAAGGTCGCCCTGACCTGTCCCAACATCCCGTACTTCCCCGTCGTCTACTACGGCATCCTCAAGGCCGGTGGCGTGGTGGTGCCGCTGAATGTGCTGAACAAGGGCCGCG
Source organism: Thermoflexales bacterium (assembly GCA_019694215.1). Taxonomy (GTDB): domain Bacteria; phylum Chloroflexota; class Anaerolineae; order J036; family Brachytrichaceae; genus Brachythrix. Next base: position 10,668 of record JAIBCK010000005.1, on the reverse strand, counting down.
AGATCGCGTACTACCTGAAGGACTCGGAGGCCAAGGCGTACTTCTGTTTTGAAGGCACCCCCGAGCTGCCTATTGGACAGTATGGCCTGGAGGGCTTCAAAGAGGCGGGGACGGCGCAGAAGCTGATCATCCTCACCAACAACCCGGCTGCGCCGCCACCCTTCGAGGGCGCGGATAGCTTCGCGACGTTTGCCGGCCGCATGCCGCCGACGTTTGACACCGTCATGCGGAAGGATGACGACACGGCAGTGATCCTGTACACGTCGGGGACAACGGGCCAGGCCAAGGGCGCGGAGCTCACGCACAGCAACATGATCACCAACGCCATCGCCTCGCGCGACCTGCACGGCTTGCTGGGCAATGAGCACGCCACGATCCTGATTGCGCTGCCACTCTTTCACTCGTTCGGGCAGACCTGCCAGATGAACGCCGGAATGATGCAGGGCGCGACTCTGGTGCTGGTCCCTCGCTTCGACCCCAAGACGGTGTTGGAGCTGATGGTGGCGGAGAAGGTGAACTACTTCAGCGGCGTGCCGACGATGTTCTGGGCGATGCTCAACTTCGCCAAGCAGGCCGCGTTCGATACGTCGACGGTGGCGGCCAACCTCAAGCTGTGCTCATCGGGCGGCGCGGCGCTGCCGGTCGAGGTCCTGCAAGCCTTCGAGGCCACGTTCAAGGTGCGCATTCTGGAAGGCTATGGCCTGAGCGAGACCGCGCCGGTGGCCACCTTCAATCAGTTGGACAAGCCGAGCAAGCCGGGCTCGATCGGCACCCCGATCCTCGGCGTGGATGTGCGCGTGGTGGATGATCAGGACAAGAATGTCGCGGTCGGCGAGCTGGGCGAGATCCTCATCCGCGGCTACAACGTGATGAAGGGCTATTACCGCCGCCCCGACGCCACGGCCGAGGCGATGCGCGGGGGTTGGTTCCACACTGGCGACATCGCACGCAAGGATGAGGACGGCTATCTCTACATCATGGACCGCAAGAAGGACATGATCATCCGCGGTGGCTTCAACATCTACCCGCGTGAGCTCGAGGAAGTGATCATCACCCACCCCGCGGTCTCACTCGTCGCCGTCGTCGGCGTCAAGAGCGAGGAGATGGGCGAGGAGGTCAAGGCCTTTGTCGTGCGCAAAGCCGGGGCGGACATCACCCCTGAGGCGCTGATGGCCTGGTGCAAGGAGCGCATGGCCGCCTACAAATACCCGCGCCAGATCGAGTTCCGCGACGCGCTGCCCATGAACGCGACGGGCAAGATCCTCAAGCGCGAGCTGCGCGGCTGAGCGCGCGCCGAGCTGCAACAACGGCCGATCCCCGCGAGGGGTCGGCCGTTCTCATTTTCAGCGGCTGGCGCGAAAGCCTGCGATTGTCGCGGCACGTTGGGCGTCGTCGCCCTCCTCGCTGTAGTACATCACCCGGTCGAGCAGGCCCGCATAACGGCGGTTGAGCTTCGCCGGGAGCTCCGCCCAGCCGCCCTCCTCGGCGAAGGTGGCCAGCATCTCATCGCTGACGAGGGCCGGCATCTCGCGCCATTTGCCACGCGCCGCGAGCGCCCCCAGCGCCTGCGCCTGCTCGCCCCAGCCGTGCAATTCGAAGACAGGGTGATAGGTCGGCGTGCTGGCGTAGAAACTGATCTGCTGACGGGCGCTCTCGCGCGAACGCGCGCGGGCCTCGGGCGTGTCGCCCACGATGACGAAGACGCCGCTGGCCAGGGTGATCGCATCGCGCGAACGCCCGGCCGCCCGCAGCCCGGCCTCGATGTTGGGCAGGATGACCTCGGCGATGTATTTCGGCGTGTGGAAGGGATGGACGTGAAAGCCCTCGCACACCTCGCCGGCGACGCGACAGAGATGGTCATTCACCCCGGCGATGTAGATCGGGATGTCCGGATGCGGGATGGGGCCGGGGTTGAAGAACGGCGTCATCAGCGTGAGCTTGAAGAACTCGCCGCGAAAGGCCAGCGGCTCGCCGGTCTGCCAGGCCCGCCAGATCGCGCGGATGGCCAGCACATACTCGCGCAGACGCGGCGCGGGGTGGTCCCAGGTCATGCCAAAGCGGCGCTCGATGTGCGCCTTGACCTGCGTGCCCAACCCGAGGACAAAACGCCCGGCGCTCATCTTCTGCAGGTCCCAGGCCTGGCTGGCGAGCGACATCGGGCTGCGCGCAAAGGCGACGGCAATGGCGGTGCCGAGCTCGATGCGTTGGGTGTGTTCGGCCGCCAGGGCAAGCGGGAGGAAGGGATCGTGCTGTGTCTCGCTCGTCCACAGCGCGTCGTAGCCGAGCGCCTCGGCCCGGGTCGCGCGCGCGACGATGTCGGCGACTGCCCCGCTCGTCGCCACACCCAGGCCCGTGTCGATGCGAAGTCCACCTGTCATGTCAGCCTCCATTGATGCGCGACATCAGCGACTTGAAGAAGTAATCCTGTGACTGGGCGCGGGCCAGCCGCGCAACCAGCGGGCTGGCACTGACGCGCACGATATCGTCCGACTTGAGCGTGATCTCGTTCTGCCCGTCCACCGTCAGGATGGCCTGGTGGTCGGTGCTGATGCGCGCCTCGATGACCGAGGTCGGCGCGAGCACGATCGGCTGGTCGAGGCTGAGGTGCGGTGCGATCGGGACCAGGATCATGTTGTGCAGCGTCGGGGGCAGGATCGGCCCGCCGGCCGCGAGGGCATAGGCGGTGCTGCCGGTGGGCGAGGCGACGATCAGCCCGTCGCAGGCGTAGGTCGTGAAGGGGGTGCCATCCAGCTTGACCTGCAAGCGCACCACACGGGCGAGCGTGCCGCGCCCGATCACGACGTCGTTCAGCGCGTCGCGCACGGCCAATGTTTTTTCCCAACGCCGCGCCTCGGTCCGCAGCATCAGGCGCTCCTCGACCCAGTACTCGCCCGCCATCATGCGTGGAAGCACGTCGCGCCAGGTGTCGGGCTCCATTTCGGAGAGAAAACCCAGCCGGCCCATGTTGACGGAGGTGACCAGCTTGCCGTGCGGTGCCGCCATGCGCGCGGCGCGCAGCAGGCTGCCATCGCCGCCCAGGACGATGACGAGATCGACATTCGGGATGATGGCCTCGGCCGCCGCCGTGTCCCAGGTCGTCGCCCGCGCAACGCTAATTTTCAACCCTGCCAGAAACTCGGCGATTTCGGCGGCAACCTCGCCCGTGGCGGGCACCTTGGGGTGATCGAGGACGGCAACGGAGCGTAGGGCTTGCATGGTGGCCTCGCGTGTTTCAGGGAAGGTGGGCGCGGATCCAGCCGGCGGCGTCGGCCCGGGCCAGGGTGGCCTGCTCGCTGTGCGCGAGGTCGCGCGCGGTGACGGTGCCGTCGCGCACTTCATCGTCGCCGATCAGCAGCGCCAGCGCACAACCGGCGCGGTCGGCGTCCTTCATCTGGGCCTTCAGGCTGCGCGCGCCAAACGCGACGCGCACGCCCGTGCCCTCGGCGCGGAGTTGGGCGGCCAGCTGCACCGCGACACGCTTGGCGGCCGGGCCGAGGTGGGCGATGAAGACATCCGGGCGCGGCAGCGGCGCGGGCTGCACGCCCAGCTCACGCATGGACATGATGATGCGCTCGATGCCGGTGGCGAACCCAACGCCCGGCGTCGGTGCGCCGCCCAGCGCCTCGATCAGGCCGTCGTAGCGGCCGCCGCCGCACAGCGCGCCCTGCGCGCCCAGGCCCTCGCCCCACAGCTCGAAGACGGTCTTGGTGTAGTAGTCCAGCCCGCGCACCAGGCGGTGGTTGATCTCGTAGCGGATGCCGGCGTCATCGAGATAGGCGCGCAGCTCGGCGAAGTGCTCGGCGCAGGCCGCGTTGAGATAGTCGACGAAACGCGGCGCATCCGCGAGCAGGGGCAGCGTCTCGCGCTCCTTGGTGTCCAGCACGCGCAGGGGGTTCTTCGCCAAACGCTCGCGGTCGAGCGGCGCGAGGCGGTCCATGAGCGGCGTGAAGTAGTCGCGCAGGGCCTGAATGAAGCGCGGCTTGCATTCCGGGTCCCCGGTGCTGTTGAGCTGGAAGACCAGGTTGGTGAAGCCCAGCCGCGAGTACAGCCCGTGCGCGATCTGCATGATCTCGAGGTCGGCCAGCGCATCGGGCGTGCCGATCACCTCGGCGTTGAACTGGTAGAACTGGCGATAGCGGCCCTTGGCGGGGCGCTCGCGCCGGAAGATCGGGCCGAACGAATACAGCTTCTGCGGCTGCGGGCGCGAGCCCATCCCGTTCTCGATATACGCGCGCATGACGCCGGCCGTGAACTCGGGGCGCAGCGTCAGCGCGTCCTCGCCCTTGTCGACGAAGCTGTACATTTCCTTGCTGACGATGTCGGTGGCATCCCCCACCCCGCGCACAAAGAGGTCGGTCGATTCAAGCACGGGCGCTTCGAGGCGCTCGAAACCGTAGCGGCCGGCCAGGTCATGGCAGGCCTTCTCGACGTGGGCCCAGTAGGGTTGATCTTCGGGGAGCAGGTCCTGCATCCCGCGGACGCGTTGGTACTTCATTTTCGACTGAGGAGGATGATGCCGGCGCGCGGCGCGAGCTCGACGGATTTGACGGTGAGGCCGGACAGGGTTTCGAACGAGGCCTTGAACTCGGCCTCGATGTCGATCTTGATCGCCTTGTCGCCGGGGTTGACAAGGACCACGCCGTTTGTGAAAAGGCGTTTATATAAACCGTTGGACAACTTGCTGTAGCCCTCGGCCGCCACACCCAGGCGGGTGTTGAGCTGGGTGTCCTCGAGATAGGTCAGGTCTCCGGCGGAATCGAACTGGAGGTAGGTGCGCGAGCCGTTCTTGCCGAGGAGATACGACGTGACCACGTAGCGCAGCCACTCGGCCTTCTGCGTCCCGGAGATCGGCTCGTCAAAGCGCGTGGTGAGCAGGACGACCTTGTTGTCCTGCGAGAGGTTGGCCAGCAGGTCGACGTCCTTCTTCCAGTTGGATTCGTTCTTGAACTCGTTGGTGCGCGAGATCGGCGCGCGGAGGAAGCGCTCGATCAGCGCGCCATCGACGAGCGCGGCCAGCTCCTGCGACTCGGTCGGGCGCGCGCTGAAGGCGGCGCCATCCTCCCAGGCATAGCCCGCAACCAGCAACAGCTTGTCCGGCACGCGCGCACGCACAGCGCGCAGCAGGCCGTCAACGGCATCCTTGCGTTGGGCATCCGTGAAGGCCTTGGTTGTGGTGAAGATGGGTGAGGCATTCGGGCGGATGAGCTCGGCGCCGACGCCTTGCAGGATCACGCCGTCATAGCCGCGGGCGGCCTGGGCCACCCGGTCGGCAACCTGGGCGCGAACCTGCTCATTGCGGATGTTGAGCACGGCCGCCTGGCCGTCCGTCGTCAGCGCGATCTTGCCATCTTTGTCGTAGAGCAGGAAGCCCGGATTGCTGGCGCGCGTCTCGGAGAGCACGCCGGAGAAACCGGAGAAAACCTGTGCGCTCGTCAGCGTGACCAGGCGCAGGTTACTCTTGCGGAGCTCGAGCCCGGCCGCGCCCAACGCGAGGTCGAGCGTGCCGGTGAAGTTGCCGGGTGCGCGCTCGCTCCACAGGCCCACCGTCGCCGACGTGTCGACGGGGTAGTTGCGCGGGGCGGCCGTGGGCGGGGGCTGGGTGGGCGTGGCGAGGACGAGCGGCGTCGGCGTCAGCGTCGGGCGCGGGAGGGGGCCCGCCGTGACATAGGCCACGGGCGACGGGATCAGGCTCTGGCTGGGGACCGGCGTGCCCAGCGGGACGCAGCCGACCAGCACGAAGGCCATCAGCGCGCCCAGCAGGCGCGACGGCACGGGTCTCGACATAGAACGGCCCATGATACCCGCGCGGCCCGCTGAAGGCCTGCGGCCGAGCGCGCTACAACCCGATCGCGTCGCGGAACTTCTCGAAGAAGCCCTTCTCCTGCTGAGGGACGACCTCGCGGCCCAGAGTCTTGGCCAGCTCTTGAAAGAGGCGGCGTTGTTCGGCCGAGAGCGTGGCCGGCACCGCCACCGTGATCAGCACGATTTCATCGCCGCGTTGGGCGCGCCGCAGGTGCGGCACACCCTTGCCCTTGATGCGGAACGGCGTCCCGCTCTGTGTGCCGGCCGGGATGCTCAGCCGTTCGCTGCCTTCGAGGGTCGGGACCTCGATCTCGTCCCCCAGCGCGGCCTGCGCGATGTTGATCGGCAGCTCGACAAGAATGTCGTTTTCCTTGCGCCGGAAGTAGGCGTGCGGCGCGACGGTGATCACGACATACAGGTTGCCCGCGGGGCCGCCGTTGGCCCCGGGCTCGCCCTCCCCCGAGAGACGGATCTGCGTGCCGTTGTCCACGCCCGCCGGCACATTGACCTGCAGGCGGCGGCTGCGGCGCACCTGGCGGCGCCCGCCGCATTCCTTGCACGGGGTGGCGATGACTTCGCCGTTGCCTCCGCACGTTGGGCAGGTCGAAACGTTGACGAAGGCGCCGAGCAGGCTATTCTGCACGCGGCGCACCTCGCCGGTGCCATTGCAGGTCTTGCAGCGCTGCGGCGTGGTTCCTGGCTCGGAGCCATTTCCCGCACAACGCGTGCATGTCTCACTCCGCGCGACCTCGATCTCGCGGGTCACCCCGAACACGGCCTCGGCAAATTCCAGCTTGATGTCATGCCGCAGATCCGCACCGCGGCGCGGGCTGCGGCGCTGCTGGCCATTGGCCTGGCGCGCAAACCCGCCGAAGAACTCCGAGAAGATGTCGTTGATGTCGCTGAAGCCACCTTCGAAGCCCTGCCCGAAGCCGCCGGGGCCGCCGCTGGTCGCGGCATGGCCATAGCGGTCATAGGCGGCGCGCTTCTGGTCGTCGCTGAGCACCTCGTAGGCCTCGTTGACTTCCTTGAAGCGCGGCTCGGCATCCGGCGCCTTGTTGACGTCGGGGTGCAGCTGCCGGGCGAGCTTGCGGAACGCCTTCTTGATGTCGTCGGCGCTGGCGCCCTTGTCGACGCCCAGGACTTCGTAGTAGTCGCGCTTGTTTGCCATTCAAACCCTGCCGCGGAGGGGGCGCTCGCACGGTGTCACGCGCGCCCCACTCCACGGTCTGCTATTTGTTCTCGCGGACCTCGCCGTCGATGACGTCGTCGCCGCTGGCATCATCGGCCTTGCCCGCGTCGGCGGCACCCGCCTCGGGGCCGGCCGCGCCGGGCTGCGCATACATCGACGCGCCGACCTTGCTCAGCGCATCGCGCAGGCCATCCGTGGCGCGCTGCATGGCCTCGAGATCGGTGCCCATGATCGCCTGCCGGACGTCCTTGATCTTGTCCTCGATCTCGGCCTTCTTGTCGGCCGGGACCTTGTCGGCGTTGTCGCGGATGAACTTCTCGGCCTGGTACGCGGCGTTGTCGCCTTCGTTGTGCGCCTCGACCTTCTCGCGCTTGGACTTGTCGTCGGCGGCGTGGGCCTGGGCTTCCTTGACCATCTTCTCGATCTCGTCCTTGCGCAGACCGGAGGAGGGCTGGATGGTGATGTGGGCGACCTTGCCGGTGGCCTTGTCGGAGGCCGAGACGTTCAGGATGCCATTCGCGTCGATGTCAAAGGAGACCTCGATCTGCGGCACGCCGCGCGGCGCGGGTGGGATGCCATCCAGGATGAACTTGCCCAACGACTTGTTGTCGCTCGCCATCTGGCGCTCGCCCTGCAGCACGTTGATCTCGACGCTGGTCTGCATGTCGCTGGCGGTGCTGAAGACCTGGCTCTTCTTGGTCGGAATGGTGGTGTTGCGCTCGATCAGCGGGGTCGCGATCCCGCCCAGCGTCTCGATGCTCAGCGTGAGCGGCGTGACGTCGAGGAGGAGCACATCGCGGACCTCGCCGCCCAGCACGCCGGCCTGGATGGCCGCGCCAACGGCGACGACCTCATCCGGGTTGACCGAGCGGTTGGGCTCGCGGCCGAACATCTTGCGCACGGCCTCCTGCACGGCCGGCATGCGCGTCATGCCGCCGACCAGCACGACCTCGTCGACCTTGCTCGAATCGATGCCGGCATCGGCCAGCGCCTGGCGGCAGGGCGCCATGCTCTTCTGGATCAGGTCCTCGGTGAGCTGCTCCAGGCGCGAGCGCGTGAGGCGATACACCAGGTGCTTGGGGCCGCTGGCATCCGCCGTGAGATACGGCAGGTTGATCTCGGTCTCCATGGTCGAGGAGAGCTCGATCTTGGCCTTCTCGGCCGCCTCGCGCAGGCGCTGCAGCGCCTGACGGTCATTCTTCAGATCGATGCCGTTCTCCTGCTTGAAGACCTCGATGAGGTGGTTCATCACGCGCATGTCGAAGTCGTCGCCGCCGAGGAAGGTATCGCCGTTGGTCGACTTGACCTCGAACACGCCGTCGCCGACATCGAGCACGCTGACGTCAAACGTGCCGCCGCCCAGGTCGTAGACGATGATGGTCTCGTCCTTCTTCTTCTCCAGGCCATACGCGAGCGAGGAGGCCGTCGGCTCGTTGATGATGCGCATGACCTCGAGGCCGGCGATCTTGCCGGCGTCCTTGGTGGCCTGGCGCTGGGCGTCATTGAAATACGCCGGCACGGTGATGACGGCCTGCGCGACCGGCCCGCCGAGATAGGCCTCGGCGTCGGTCTTGATCTTCTGCAGGATCATCGCGCTGATCTCCTGCGGCGAGTATTCCTTGCCGCCCATGACGACGCGGACATCGCCGTTGGGCGCGGCCACGACCTTGTAGGGCACGACTTTGAGCGCGCGCTGCACCTCGGGGTCGCTGAACTTGCGGCCCATGAAGCGCTTCACCGAGAAGATCGTGTTCTCCGGGTTGGTGACGGCCTGGCGCTTGGCGACCTGGCCGATGATGCGTTCGCCGTTCTTGGGGTTGACGGCGACGACGGAGGGGATCAGCCGGCCGCCCTCGGCGCTGCTGATGACGGTTGGCTCGCCGCCCTCCATGACCGCGACGACGCTGTTGGTCGTGCCGAGGTCGATTCCGATGATTTTGCCCATGGTGTGTTGTTCTCCCTTGTGATCTGTCCGCCGCGCCATTCGCAGCGGGCCGAAGCTTGCTTTTTTACGTTATCGCGCCACGCGCACGAGCGCCGGGCGCAGGACGCGTTCCCCGAGCCGGTAGCCGCGCTGCAGTTCCTCGATGACGTGGCCGCCCTCGACGCCGTCGGCGTCCTCGTGGCTGACCGCCTCGTGCAGGTTCGGGTCAAAGACGTCGTTGGCCTGGACCTCGATGGTCTTGACGCCCTCCGCCTCGACGACGGCCTGCAGCTTGCGCGCGATGAGCAGCACGCCGCCGATCCAGGTCATGTGCTGGAGGGCGTCGGGCAGCGTCTTCTGCGCGCGGTCAAAGTCGTCGAGCACCGGCAGCAGCCGTCCGATCAGGCCGGCCGTGGCGAAGGCGCGCAGGTTGCCGGCATCGGCCTCCTGGCGCTTCTTGAAATTCGAGAACTCGGCCACGGCGCGCAGCCAGCCGTCCTTGTTCTTCGCGGCCTCGGCTTGCGCTTCCGTCAGTTGTGCACGCAGCGCGGCCAGCTCGGCCGCCGCGCCGTTCTCGGTGTCCATCGCGCTTTCCGGCGCGACATCGGGATTGCTCATGATCTCTGTCACCTCTTTCGCGTCCCGCCGCCCAACGCAGCGGGATTAATCACTGTAGATGTCCCCCACCAGGCCGCTCATCAGCCCGGCCACCAGCTTGACGGCGCTGATCGCGCGGCCGTAGGGCATGCGCGTGGGGCCGAGCACGCCGACGGTGCCGGTGGCGAAGCCCTCCACGCCGTAGCGGGCCAGGACCATGCTGCACGAGCTGAGCTCGCGCCAACGCCCTTCCCCGCCGATCACGACCTGGACCGTGCCGACGCGCGAGGCGCCCAACTCGGTCAGAAAGCCCGGCTGTTCGAGGGCCTGCACGATGGCGCGCGCCTCGGTCTGGCTGACGAACTCGGGCTCGCGCAGCACATCGGTCAGCCCGTCGCGGACGACCTCGGCCGAGGGGGCGCGCGCATCGCTCATCATCAAGTCGAGGATGTCGCCGGCCACGTCCAGCTCAAACTCGCTCAGGCCGCCCAGGCGGGTGCGCATGCCGGTCTGATCGGCCCCCGCGAAGGTGGCGTTGAGGCGGGCGGCGGCGTGGCTGAGGGCGGCCTGGTCGGTGGGCTCGCGCAGCGCCAGCACCTGCTGGCGCACGGTGCCGCCCTGCAGCACGAGGACGAGCAGCGCCATCTGCGACTGGGTCGAGATCAGCTCGACGTGGCGGAAGCGTGGCAGCTCCAGGTGCGGGGCGCTGATCAGCGCGGCCGCGCGCGAGGAGCGGGCCAGCACGGCGGCTGCGAGCTGCATCCAGTTCCCCATCTCCAGGCGGGCCTGGTGGAACTGGTGGCGGATGGTGTTCTCTTCCTGGGGCGGGAGCTCGACGTCGCCGAGCAAGCGCTCGACGAAGTATCGGTAGCCCTTGTCCGTCGGGATGCGGCCGGCCGAGGTGTGGGGGTGCGTGAGCAGGCCCTCGTCCTCGAGGGCGGCCAGGTCATTGCGGATCGTGGCGGACGACATCGCCACCACCCCCGAGGAGAGGATGGCGTGCGAGCTAACCGGCTTGGCCGTCGCGACGTAGGTCTGGACGACGTAGCTCAGGATCTGCTGCTGGCGAGACGTCAGGGCCATGGTTGTTGTTATGCCAACCCGTTAGCACTCTGGTTAGCAGAGTGCCAGCGCGAGTGCCAGGATGATACCA
>JAIBCK010000179.1 GCA_019694215.1 Thermoflexales bacterium | reverse complement strand
TAGCACTTGGCCAGCACGTCCTTGCGCAGGGCGGGCTTGGTCTCTCGGGCGATGATCTTCGCGCCGAGGGCGGCCTGGATCGGCACCTCGAACATCTGACGCGGGATCACTTCCTTGATCTTCTTCGTCAGCGCGATGCCCTTGTGCTGGGCGTGGTCGCGGTGGACGATCATGCTCATGCTGTCGAGCGGATCGCCGTTGACCAGGATGTCCATTTTGACCAGGTCACCGGTCTGATAGTCATCAAAGTGGTAGTCGAGCGAGGCGTAACCCTTGGTCGAGCTCTTGAGCCGATCGTAGAAGTCGACGATCATCTCAGCCAGCGGGATGCGATACGTGAGCAGGACGCGGTTGGTGTCCAGATACTCCATGTTCACGCTCACGCCGCGCCGGCGCGTCACCAGGTCCATGATCGGCCCGATGAACTCCTTGGGCGTGAAGATCTGGATCTTCATCCACGGCTCGCGCATCTCCAGCAGCTTGCTGGGGTCGGGCATGTCCGAGGGCCGGTCCACCTTGACCACTTCGTTGGTGCCTAGCACGGCCTCGTACTCCACGCTCGGCGCGGTGACGACGACGTCGAGGTCGTACTCGCGTTCGAGGCGCTCCTGGATGATCTCCATGTGGAACATGCCGAGGAAGCCCACGCGGAAGCCAAAGCCGAGCGCCGCGCTGCTCTCGGGCACAAAGGTGAGCGAGGCATCGTTGAGCTGAAGTTTGTCCAGCGCATCGCGCAGCAGCGGATAGTCGTCGGTGTAGGTCGGATAGATCCCCGCGAAGACCATCGGCTTGGCCGGCTTGTAGCCGATGAGCGGCTCGGCCGGCGCGGAGGCATCGATCAGCGTGTCGCCGACCCGCGCTTCTCGGACGCTCTTGAAGCCCGTCGCGACATAGCCGACCTCGCCGGCCTCCAGCGTCGTGCAGGGCGTCATGCGCGGGGTGAAGGTGCCGATTTCGAGCGCCTCGCAGGCCGCGCCGGTCGCAAACAGGCGCAGGCGGGTTTTGGCCGTTATCGCGCCGTTCATGACGCGTGCATACACGATCACGCCCTTGTAAGCGTCGTAGTGGCTGTCAAAGATCAGCGCCTGCAGGGGCGCCTTCTCGTCGCCCTTGGGAGGCGGCACATCCGCAACGACGCGCTCGAGCACCTCGCGGATCCCAACGCCCTCCTTGGCGCTGATGCGCAGGATGTGGGCGGGGTCATCGCCGAGCAGGTCGCCGACCTCACGGGCGACCTCGTCGGGCCGCGCGTGGGGCAGGTCGATCTTGTTGATGACGGGGATGACGTGCAGGTTGGCTTCGAGCGCGAGATAGAGATTGGCCAGCGTCTGGGCCTCGATGCCCTGCGAGGCATCGACGACCAGCAGCGCGCCTTCACACGCATTGAGTGCGCGGCTGACCTCGTAGGTGAAGTCGACGTGGCCGGGCGTGTCGATCAGGTTGATCTCGTACTGCTGACCGTTGTTGGCGGTGTACGACATGCGCACGGCCGAGGCCTTGATCGTGACGCCTTTCTCACGCTCGAGGTCCATCGAGTCGAGCAGCTGCTCGTGCATCTCGCGCTTGGTGACGGTCCCCGTCGCCTCGAGCAGGCGGTCGGCCAGGGTGCTCTTGCCGTGGTCGACATGCGCGATGATGCAGAAGTTGCGAATCTGATTCATGGGCCAGTCGATTATAGGGTCCGCCTGGCCCGCGCTTCGTCGATCTCGGCGCGCGCCTCGGCGTTGACGCGCCCGCGCACGTTGTCGATCACGTCATCGAGCAGATCGGTCAGCGCGATCGAAGCGCCGAGATCGTCCTCCTGGACATCGGCGTAGCGGCGCGTCCAACGCTGGTTGCCCTGCACACCCCAGATCTCACCGCCGCGTCGCAGCCACGCGCCCGCCAGCATGTCACCCTCCCACGCACCGCGCACCCCGATGTCGGCGTCGCTCGCGCGGAAGGCATACACCGTCAGCGCGGCACCGTCGTCCATGCGCAGCGCCATCCAGCCCGCGCCATCGGCGCCGCCTTCCGGGCAGGCGCGCAGGCGGGCGAGCAGCGCGCTCAGCCGCGCGAAGTCGGCATCGCCGGCCTGCCAGCCCTCGACCAATGCGTCGAGCTCGGCGGTCACGGCGTGGGGATCGAGCAGGGTGGTCGTTGGGGTCATGCGTGCGTTGGATTGTAGCGGCCACCGGCCGTCGATAATGGCCGCGTGATCGTCTTCGAACGCTTCTCGTTCACCTACCCCGATGCGACGGCACCCGCCTTGCGCGAGGTGAGCCTGACGCTGCCGGCCGGGAGCTTCACGCTCGTGGCCGGACCGAGCGGCGGCGGCAAGAGCACGCTGTTGCGCGCGCTGAACGGGCTGGTGCCGCACTTCAGCGGCGGGCACGCCAGCGGCCGCGTGCGCGTCGACGGGCTCGACCCAGTTTCCGTCGGGCCGGTCGGGATGGCCGCCCGGGTGGGCTTTGTCTTTCAGGACCCCGAGGCACAGTTCGTCACCGGGCAGGTCGAGGACGAAATCGCCTTCGCGCTCGAAAACGCCGGGCTGCCCCGCCCAGAGATGGCGGCGCGCATCGAGGCTGTGTTGAGCGCGCTCGGGCTCACGGCGTTGCGCGGGCGCGAGATCGCCACGCTCTCCGGCGGGCAGATGCAGCGCGTCGCCATCGCCTCGGCGCTGGTGCTGCGCCCGGGCATCCTGGTGTTGGATGAGCCCACCTCACAGCTCGATCCCGCCGCCGCCGAGGAGACGCTGGAGGCCGTGCTGGCGCTCCGCGAACGCTTTGCATTGACCGTTGTGCTGGCCGAGCACCGGCTCGAACGCGTGCTGCCCTTTGCCACGCACCTGCTGCTGGTCGAGGGCGGCCGGGCGCGGCTCGGCGCCCCCGCGGCGATCCGCGGCGACGCCCCGGACATCGCCCCGCCGCTGGCGCGGCTGGCGCGTGGGCTGGGCTGGC
>JAIBCK010000178.1 GCA_019694215.1 Thermoflexales bacterium | reverse complement strand
CCGCCACGCCCGAATCGCTTGTCCAACGTGCCCGTGCCAGCGCCGCCGCACAGGTCGAGCGGCAATATCAGCATCTGAACTGGGCCGGTCCGCGCCCCCGCGACCGCGCCAGCCTCGCCGCGCAGGTAGGTACGCGAGCGTTGCCGGATCCCGCCCTCGCCCAGGCCGATCTCGCCGCCCTGCGCGCGCGCCTGGCGGCCCGCACGCTCACGCGCGTCGACCTCGTCCGCCTGTATCTCGATCGCATCCTGCGCCTCGATCTCGACCGGCTGAACAGCGTCATCGTCGTCGATCCGGAGGCATTGGCCGAGGCTGAACGCGCTGATGCACGCGCCGCCGCCGGCCACGCACCGCACACCCCGCTCGAAGGAATGCCGGTGCTGGTCAAGGACAACATCGGCACACGCGGCCCACTCCCCACAACAGCCGGGGCCTGGGCACTGCGCGAGGCCGTCTGCGACCGGGACAGCACCGTGGTGGCGCGTCTGCGGGCGGCCGGGGCGATCATCCTCGGCAAGACCAATCTTTCGGAGTGGGCGAACTGGACGACCGATGACATGCCCAACGGTTTCAGCTCCGTCGGTGGTCAGACCCACAACGCCTACGGACGCTTCGAGGTGAGCGGGAGCAGCTCGGGCTCGGCCGTCGCCGCCTCGGCCGGGTTGTGCGCCGTCGCCATCGGCAGCGAGACCTGGGGGTCACTCGTCAGCCCGGCGTCGGCCAACGGCGTCGCCACGCTCAAGCCCAGTCTGGGGGTAATCAGCCGTGACCGCATCATCCCCATTACCGAGGCGCAGGACACAGCGGGGCCAATGGCGCGCTGCGTCGCCGACTTGGCGGCGGTCATGGACGTGTTGGCCGGTCCGGATGATCACGACCCCGAGACGGCCCACGCCAACGCGGCCGCGCGTGGGTTTGTGGCCGCGTTGGATGCCGGCGCCCTGCGCGGGGTTCGGGTTGGGATCATCCGTCAGTCGCTCGATGTCGATCCGGAGGCCGGGCTGTGGCGCGAGCGATTGCGAGCCGGGCTGCGCGCGGCCGGGGCGGTGCCCGTCGATCTCTCGCCGACGCCGATCGAGCAACGGCTCTGCCGCGAAGACTTCATGGCCGTCGCAAAATATGACTTCCTGCACGGCATCGATGCCTATCTCGCCGCCACCAAAGCCCCCTTCCACAGCCTGGCCGAGCTGGTGGCCTGGAACGCCGAGGACGCCGCGGCGCGGGTGCCCTGGGGCCAGACGCTGCTGGTGGCATCGGCCGCGCAAACGTTGGATGAGGCTGCCTACCGACGCGCGCGGGACCGCAACCGCGCCGCGGCCCGTGCCTACATCGATGCTCTGCTGCGGGAGGGCGATTGCGCGCTGCTGGCCGGCGTGGGCAGCGCCTCGTTCGTCCCCTTCGCCGTGGCGGGTGCCCCCGCCGCGGGTGTTCCCCTCGGCTTGAGAACGAGCGGCGAGCCCGTGGGCGCCACGCTGATCGGGCGTTACTTCGATGATGTGAGCGTCCTCGCGGCAGCGTTCGCGCTGGAGCAGGCCACCCGGGCCCGCATCGCGCCAGCGCTCTGAGCATTGCCGATAATCGACAACATGCGTCGTCTGGGATGGGGCGTCATCGCCCTGGCACTGGTCGCCTGCAGCGCAGGAGGGCCGACGACACCGGCCGCGCAGCCCACGGCGACGCGGCCGGTCGTGGCCACCGTTACACGCCCGCCGGGCACGCCGTCGGTGCTGATCGCGAGCCCGCCCGCCCCACGTCCAACACCCATCAGCGCCCCGGCCGGCGCGCCGGGCCTGGGCGATCCGTTCTTCCCCGGCCTCGGCAATGGCGGCTATGACGCGCTGGATTACACCATCGCGCTCACCGTCGATGTCGCCACAAACACGATCAACGGCACGACGACGATGCTGGCGCGCGCGACCCAACTGCTGGGGGAGTTCAACCTGGACCTAAGCGGGCTGAACGTCGATGGCGCCACGGTCAACGACACCCCCGTCGCCGTGGACCGCCTCGGCAGCGAGCTGACCCTGATTCTGGCCAGACCCCTGGAGAACGGCAGCCTCTTCACCACGACCGTGACGTATCGCGGCAGCCCAACGCCCATTGCCGACCCTAGCATCCCCAGCATGCCGCTGGGCTGGCAGGCGCAACCCGGTGGGTTCTTTGTCGCCTCGGAGCCATCCGGGGCGATGAACTGGTTCCCGGGCAACAACCACCCGCGCGACAAGGCCACCTTCACGCTGCGCATCGCGGTGCCGCGCCCGTATCGCGTCGCAGCGAACGGCACGCTGAAGGCCATCCTCGATGCGGGGAGCGGACTAGCAACCTACGTTTGGCGGATGGACCAGCCCATGGCGACCTATCTCGCCACCGTCCACATCGGCGACTTTGACGTGGAGGAGACCGTTGTGCCAGGCAGCGTGCCGATCCGCAACTACTTCCCGCGCAGCGTGCCCGAGGCGACCCGTCGGCTATTCGACCCGACCGGCGGCATGATCGCCTTTCTGGAGGGCCGCATCGGCCGGTATCCGTTTGACAGCTACGGCGTCGTCCTGCTCACGGGGGCGTCCACCTGGGCGCTGGAGACGCAGACAATTTCGATCTTTGGCTCGCGCGGCTCCAGCGAGGAGACCATCTGCCACGAGTTGGTGCACCAGTGGTTTGGGGACAGCATCACGCCTGCAACCTGGCGCGATGTTTGGTTGAACGAGGGGTTCGCCACGTACTACGCGGCGGTGTGGATGGCGCGCGGGCGATCGGCCGGATACCTCGAGAGCGCCATGCGTTCGCACTACGCCTCGCTGTCCAGCATGCGGGCCGGACCACCCTATGTGCATCAGGCCACGCAGATGTTTGGCGCGGCCTCGTACTACCGGGGGGCGCTGACGCTCTACGCCCTGCGTCAGGCGGTGGGCGAAGCGCGCTTCGATGAGATCATCCGCGCCTACTACG
>JAIBCK010000177.1 GCA_019694215.1 Thermoflexales bacterium | reverse complement strand
TCAAGGCCCTGCGCGACGTTATCCCGATCATCGAGTGCCACCACGAGCGGATGGATAGCCGCGGCTACCCGCGGCGCCTATCCGGCCCGCAGATCCGCGAAGAGGCGCGCATCGTCGCGATCTCCGACGCGTACGATGCGATGACCTCGCACCGCGCCTACCGCCGCGCGATGGCCCCCGAGCATGCATTCGAGATTCTGATGAACGGGCGTGGCACCCATTGGGATGGGCAGTTCGTCGAGGTGTTTGTCGACATGATGCAGCAGGAAGGCCCAACGCTGATCATCCCGCGGGCGCGCCCGCCGCAACTGGCGGTGACTGGGCTGCTCGATCGGCCTGTCGCCGTGCCGCTGGAGGCGCGGGACTAACCTGAGGCCGATGTGGGGAGGCACAGTCAGGGGCGGGCCAAAGGCCCGCCCCTGACTGTGCCTCCCCACATTCGGGCAGCGGATTATTTCCCTAGCCCATCCCCATCGCCATTCAGATTGATCAGCACGTTCTGGCTGCGCTCCTCCTCGTCCTCGGGCTCCTCGCAGGAGAGCGCGCCAACGCGCGTGCCGGGGCCGAAGCTGACGACGTTCACGCCCTGGGTCGAGCGGCCAAGCAGCGAAATCTCGTCGGCGCGCGTGCGCATGACCGTGCCGCCCTCGGAGATCAGCGTCAGCAACATGCGATCGTTGACGACGCGCGCGACCGCCACCTCGTCCTTGGGCCGGAGTTTGATCGTGATCACGCCGCCCGTCGCGCGCCCCTTGGTCGGGTACTCGTCCAGCGCGGTGCGCTTGCCGACGCCGTGGGTCGTGACGACCAGCAGCGAGTTGCCGGGCGTCACCAGGTCCATGCTGACGACCCGATCGTTACCGTCCAGGTTGATACCGATCACGCCGCTGGCCGGCCGCCCCATCGGGCGGACCTCGTCCTGGCGGAAGCGGATCGTCTGGCCGCGCGCGGTGGTCATCAGAATGTCTTCCTGACCGTGCGACATCGCCACCCAGCCGAGCAGGTCGCCATCCTCGAGGCCGATCGCGATCAGGCCGTTCGAGCGAACCTGGCTGTACTCCTTGAGCAGCGTACGCTTGATCTTGCCGCGCACCGTGGCCATCACCAGGTACTCGGCGTCGTCGAAGTCCGGCACGGCCAATACCGAGGTGACCTGCTCGCCCGGCTCGAGCGAGACCAGGTTGACCAATGGCAGCCCCTTAGCGGTACGACCCGCGTCGGGCACCTCGTGGGCTTTGAGCTGGTAGACCTTGCCGCGATCGGTGAAGAACAGCAGGTCGTCCATGGTCATGCAGGTGATGATGTGGCGCACGGCGTCCTGCTCGCGCGTGACCATGCCCTTGATGCCGCGCCCGCCGCGCCGCTGCGTGCGGTAGGTATCGGCGTTGAGCCGCTTGACGTAGCCGCGCTCGGTCAGCGTGACCAGCACCTTCACGTCGGGGATCAGGTCCTCGTCGCTGACCTCGCCGTCCGCGTCGGGAATGATCCGCGTGCGGCGCTCGTCGCCATACTTCTCCTTGAGGTACTTCAGGTCCTCCTTGATCAGATGCAGGACCTTGCGCGGGTTGGCGAGAATATCCTCGAGCTCGCCGATCAGCTTGATGACCTCTTTGTACTCTTCCTCGATCTTGCGGCGCTCGAGCGCGGCCAGGCGGCGCAGCTGCATGTCGAGGATGGCCTGCGCCTGGATCTCGGTCAGCTTGAAGTTCCGCATCAGGTTGTTGCGCGCGCTGTCCGCGTTGCGCGACTCGCGGATCATGCGGATGACCTCGTCGAGGTTGTCGAGCGCGATCTTGAGCCCTTCCAAGATATGGGCGCGCGCGCGGGCCTTCTCCAGCTCGAACTGGGTGCGCCGGCGGATCACCTCGCGGCGGTGGTCGACGTGCTCCTGAAGCATGCGTTTGAGCGTGAGCACGCGCGGCTGCAGCCCGCCCTCGACCAGCGCCAGCATGTTGATGCCGAAGGTCGTCTGCATCTGGGTGTGCTTGTAGAGCGCATTGAGCACCTTCTTCGGCTGCGCGTCCTGCTTGAGGATGATCACCAGGCGCATGCCGCTGCGATCCGACTCGTCGCGCACGTCACGCACGCCCTCGATCTTGCGCTCCTTGGCCATCTCGGCGATGCGCTCTTGCAGGCGGGCCTTGTTGACCTGGTAGGGCAGCTCGGTGACGACGATATTGTAGGAGCCGCGCGCGGCCTCTTCGATATGCGCCTTGGCGCGCAGGATGATGTGGCCGCGGCCGGTGCTGTAGGCGTTCAGGATACCCTCGGTCCCGAGGATCATTCCGGCGGTGGGGAAATCCGGCCCGGGCATGATCTTGATCAAATCCTCGACGGTGGCATCCGGGTTGTCGATCAGGTGGATGATCGAGTCGCACAGCTCGGTCAGGTTGTGCGGCGGGATATTGGTGGCCATGCCGACGGCGATGCCGGCCGCGCCGTTGAGCAGCAGGTTCGGCAGCCGCGCGGGCAGCACGGTCGGCTCCTTATAGGTGCCGTCGAAGTTGTCGCGAAAGTCGACGGTGTTCTTGTCGATGTCGAAGAGCAGCTCCTCGGCGATCGCCGAGAGGCGCGCCTCGGTGTAGCGCATCGCCGCGGGCGGGTCGCCGTCCACGCTGCCGAAGTTGCCCTGGCCGTCGACCAGCGGGTAGCGCATGTTCCAGGGCTGGGCCAAGCGGGCCAGCGCATCGTACACGGCGGTGTCGCCGTGCGGATGCATCTTGCCAAGCACGTCGCCGACGATACGCGCGCACTTCTTGTAGGCCTGGTTGTGGCGAATGCCCATGTCCCACATGCCATACAGAATGCGCACCTGGACCGGCTTGAGCCCATCGCGCGCGTCGGGCAGCGCCCGCGACACGATCACGCTCATCGCGTATTCCAGGTACGCCGTGCGCATCTCGTCGTTGATGCTGACCGGCCGGACGATCCCGATCTCCATGATGCCTCCAAAACGC
>JAIBCK010000176.1 GCA_019694215.1 Thermoflexales bacterium | reverse complement strand
CCGGCGTCGAGCTTGCAGTAGGTCAGGATGCGCCGCTTGCCGTCCAGCACGTGGCGGGTGACTTCCGCCTTGGCGGCTTCGACCTCGCCGCGGCTGATCAGGTCGAGCAGCACGTCATGCGAATCGACGTGCGTGTTGGCTCGGTCATTGGGCAGTGCGCTGGACGCCTCGTACAGAAAGCGGCTGATGCGCGCGCGCAGGCTGGAGGCCACTTCGAGCAGGATGGCGTGATCGGCGATCTCCCACAGGGCGTAGTGATAGGCGTAGTCCTGCTCGAAGACGCCCTGGTAGTTGCCCGCCTGCATGGCCCGGCGCATGGCCGCGGTGACGGCGCGCAGCCGCGCTTCGTGTTCGGCGTTCCAACGCTCGATCACCCGCTCGATCACGAACTGCTCCAGCACCACGCGCAGGGTCGAGATTTCGTCGATCTCGCGTTCGGACGCCTGGTAGACATAGGCCCCGCGGTGGGGCGACTTGCGCACCAGCCCTTCGTCCACCAGGGCCTGGATCGCCTCGCGCACGGGCACGCGGCTGACGCCCAGCCGTTCCGCCACCTCCTGCTCCACCAGCCGCTCGCCGGCGGGCAGCGTCCCGTTGCGGATGGCCTCGCGCAGCATGTTCGCCACCTCGGCGCTCATCGTGCGCGGCTTGACGATCGGCATACTTTCTAATGACATAAAAATGTCCTCCCCCTTCTTTTCCTTATTTCTTTCCGTTGACAACCATCCGCTCAATACATTTTCATGACCCGCAAATCACCTGCGTATCCTTGACCTGCAAATCACCTGCGTAGGTCGGGCTTGCAGCCCGACATGGCGGCCACTCGGGCTGGAGAGGCCATGTCGGGCTGGAAGCCCGACCTACGGGTGCGCGCCGTTACGAGGTTTGCATCAGCAAACCCGGATCATAGTCTGCCAAGAAACGGCGCGGTTGTACATCTGCGTTTACGACATGTGCGGGCTGCGGCCAATGGCCTCGGAGCACGCACACCACATTTTCGACCGACCCGCGCGCCACGTCCTCCATCGCCTGCACCGAACCGGCGGCGACGTGCGGCGTCACGATGACGTTGTCGAGCGCCAGCAGCGGGTGTTCGGGGGGCCCCTCGACGCCGGCAAAGAAGTCGATGCCCTCAAAGGTGTCGATGCCCGCGCCGCCCAGGTGGCCTTCCTGCAAGGCCGCGGCCAGCGCCGCTTCGTCCACGATGGCCCCGCGCGAGGTGTTGATGAGGATCGCGCCGCGCTTCATCCGGTACAGGGTCGCGGCGTCGAACAGGTGATAGGTTTCGGCGCTCAGCGGCAGGTGCAGCGAGACATAGTCCGACTGCGCCAGCAGCGTCGGCAGATCGACCAGCTCGACGCCGATCTCCGCGGCGACCGCGCGCGCCGCTTGGGGGTTGCGCCGGTTTGCCAGCACGCGCATCCCGAAGCCCCTGGCCCGCCGCGCCATCGCCTGCGCCGAGTTGCCGAAACCGACCAGCCCCAGCACGCGGCCCGGCACGCGCTGGTTGGTCCGCATGAGGTCGCGCGCCTCCGTCCACGTCCCCGCGCGCAGACAGCGGTCCATCTGCGGCAGCTTGCGCACCAGCGCCAGCAGCAGCGCCATGGCATGGTCCGCCTGCTCCTCGACGCAGAAGAAGGGGACATTGGCGACAACAATGCCCGCGCGCGTGGCGGCGGCGATGTCGATCTTGTCCACCCCTGTGCCCATGCGCGCGATGACGCGGCAACGGTCCATGGCCGCGATCACCGGCTCCTGGAGGTAAGCGGACACGACGAACACGGCGTCGGCTCCGGCCACTTGACGCACGGCCTCCTCCGGCGTGTGCGCCTCGACGAACAGCGGGGAGAGCCGGTATTGGGCGTAACAGCGCGCCTCGCATTCGGTGACCGGATGCAGTTCGGCGTTGAGCCGCACGATGCGCACGTCGCTCAAATCGGAAAGACCATTCATACTTTTACCCTCTAGCGTAGGTCACGTTATCAACGTGACATCTCACCCGTAGGTCACGTTTGATGAAGATCAACAGCGCCACGGCCCCTCGCTCCGCGCCCGCTGCTTCGCCTGCCTCGTACCCCTTGGGCCGAGCGTGGGGCCTTCCGCTTATCTCGTCCCTCCCCGTGCGAGGCGCCGGCCAAGAGAGTCGAGACGTGCAAGGCGGAGGGGCCGGCGCCAGACACGATGAAATTGGGGATGTCATCCTTTCACCGCGCCGGCGGTCAGGCCGCCGACGAATTTGTCCATAAAGAAGAAGTAGAGAATGGCGACCGGGATCGACGCCAGCGTGGCCCCGGCCATCAGCGGCCCCCAGTTGAAGAAGTCGCGCTGCGCCAGGCTGTTGATCAGCCCGACCGGCAGCGTCTTGTTGCTCTCGCCCGTGACGAAGACCATGGCGTAGAGCAGCTCGTTCCACGAGAGCGTGAAGGAGAAGATCGCCGCCGTCAGCACGCCGGGGATCGCCATCGGCAGGGTGATGCGCAGCGCCGCGCCCAGCCTGCTGCACCCGTCCACCATGGCGCACTCTTCGGGGTCGATGGGCACGGTGCGGAAGTAGCCGGTGAGCAGCCAGGTGCAGAACGGGATCAGGAAGGTGGGATAGGCCAGCGCCAGCGCCGAGAGGTTGCCCAGCAGCCCGATGTTGTTGAGCACCTGCGCCAGCGGCACAAAGAGCAGCGTCTTGGGCACGAGGTAGGTGATGAACACCAGCACGCCCGCCACCGTCGCCCCGCGGAAGTTGAGCCGCGCAATGGCATAGCCGGCGAAGATCGACACGGCAACGGAGAAGACGGTGGTCGTCACCGTGATCACGATGCTGTTGATGTACCAGCGGCCAAACTCCACCTTCTGAAACAGATAGGCGTAGTTGCTCAGCGTCGGGTTGACCACCCACAGCGGCAGCGTCTTGTAGTCGAACACCTCCGCCAGCGACTTGAACGAAGTCAGCACCATCCAGTAGAAGGGGAAGAGCATCCCCAGCAGCA
>JAIBCK010000175.1 GCA_019694215.1 Thermoflexales bacterium | reverse complement strand
TCGCACCCTCGGCAGCCTTCTTGTCCGGCACCTTGGTCGAGACCTCGAGCTTGGGGGCGTTGGCCCAGTAGGCGGCCGCGCCATCCAGGCTGGCGGCATCGACCTTCACCGCGGTGAGGGTCTTGGTGGAGGTTGCGGGCGCGGCCGCGTTGTTGCAGCCCGCCAAAAGGGTCGCGCCAATGGCGACGACAGACAGAACTTTCAGATTCATGGTGTCTCCTTGTCCCAAATGGGTTTGTCAATCCGCGGAAGTTGCGCGCTGTGATTCGGCGTCTCAGAGCGCAAGCACGGTAAAGACCACGATCACGACAATGTAGAAGATCCCGGCGATGAGTGTGACCGGCTTCTTCCACGGTCGGCGCTCAGGGCTGCGATCCAAAAAGGGCAGCAGGATCATGCTGCCGAAGATGAACAACGGAATGAGTACCGTTGCGACGGGTTCGAGCGGCCCGGGGAAGTACTTCAGGATCTGGTAATAGAAGAGGAAGTACCACTCCGGCCGCGGGATGAAGTCGCTGCTGGTGGGATCCGCCGGGAACTCGAGCGGGGCGCGCTGGGTGGATGCCAGAACGACAAGGATCGCCAGCAGGCCGAGCCCGGCGACCGTGTCGTTGATCACCCAGTACGGGAAGAAGGGCAGGAAGCGCTTCGAGTCGCGCTTGCCGGCCTCGGTCACCGCAGGGGCCACGCCGTGATGGCGGAGTTGGAAGATGTGCACGCCGATCAATGCGGCCAGCAGCGCCGGAAGGACCATGACATGCGTGGCGAAGAAGCGCGTCAACGTCGTCTGTCCCAGCTGCGCACCGCCACGCATGATCTGGCCAATCGTCTCCCCGATGATCGGCACCGAGCTCGCGATCTCGGTGCCGACCCGGGTTGCCCAATAGCCCTTCTGATCCCACGGCAGGAGATAGCCGGTGAAGCCAAAGGCGACGGTGACGAAGAGCAGAATCACGCCGGTCAGCCAGTTGATCTCGCGCGGCTTCTTGTAGGCGGCGGTGAAGTACGTCCGCAGCATGTGGAAGGCGACCAGGATGACCATCGCGCTGGCGCCGTAGTGATGGATGCCACGGATGAGCCAGCCCAGCGGCAGGGTGTAGGTGATGTAGTCGACGCTGTTGTAGGCGCCCTCAGTGCTGGGATCGAAGTAGAAGGTCAGCAGGATTCCTGTCAGCGCTTGAAGGAGGAAGGAGATCAGCGACAGGCCGCCCAGCATGTACAGCACGTTCTTGTGAACGTAGGCCGGGATGGGATAGCGCAGGAAACTTTGGATGGGGCCGCTCAAGCCGGTCCGTTCGTCGATCCACTTGCCGATTTTGCTCATGATGATGCAGAACCTCAGGCGATCAGATTCGCGCCCACAGCGCACCGTCTTCGACCTTGGTTTCGAGCGTGCGCAGGGCTTTGGGGGGCGGGCCGCTGACCACGACGCCATCGCGGGTAAAGCGCGCCGAGTGGCAGGGGCAGGCGAAGGCGCCTTCCGCGTTGTCCCACTTGACGATGCAACCCAAATGCGTGCACGTCCCGTCGAGGACCTGATAGCGGGCGCCATCCGTTGAGAAGGCGTACAGCGTGCCCTTCTGCTGGATGTCGCGCCAGGCATCGCGCACCTTCATGGCGTAGTTGACCATGTGCACGGTGCCGGCCTTCAGGTCGGCGACGCTGCCGATCTTGACCCAGCTCGCGGTCCGCGGCTCGAGCGATTCGCCCACCAGGAAGCGCCCGCCCGCGCCAACGACGCCGACCGCGGCAATCCCGGTCACGGTGAAGAAGGCGCCTTCGAGGAAATTCCTCCGCGAAAGCTCTTTCTCATCCCAGGCACCCTTGGCGGGATCGATCGGGGGCAGATTAGGGTCGGACATAATGAGGCCTCACTCCTGAAGGCTCTGAAGTTCAGACATGATCCGCACTGTGCGGGGATTTGTAAATCGCGATTCGTGTCTCAGAATGTCTCAAACGCGTGCGGATCGTTCGCGGAGGCAGGGAGGTCCTGGCGATGTGGCTATACTGATCGTGCAGGCATGAACAGACGCGCAATCGAACAGCATGATCCCGCAAGGGACCTGGCGCGCAACCGCCTGGCACTGGCCGCTGTGCAATGGGCGCTCCCGATCGGGCTGGTGGCACTTGCCCTGGGGTATGAGTACACCGAGCACGTCATGGTCGACCACCAGAACGTCATGGCGTTGATCAGCCCCGAAGTCGTCCTGTTCGGGTTGATCGGGCCAGGTGCCGTGGCGGCCACGATCTTTGTCATGCGACGGATGTTGGAGCACCAGGCGGACGCGCAGGCGGAGTTGGCGCGCCTGAACGCCAGTCTGGAGCAGAAGGTCGCCGACCGCACTGCGGCGCTGGCCGCCCAGAACACCGCGCTCGAGAGTGCCAACGTGCAACTGCGCAAGCTCGATGAGCTAAAGTCGGATTTCGTCGCCATGGTCAGCCATGAGTTGCGCGCACCGCTGACGATCCTCAATGGCGCGCTGGAAGTGGCGCAGACCTCGCGTGAGAGCTTCCCGCCGGCCACCCGCAATACCCTCGACTTGATGACCAGCGAGAGCCGCCGGCTGACCGATTTCGTGCGCACGATTCTGGATGTCTCGCGCATCGAGGCCGGCAAGGTGGACGTCAACCTGGGCGCAGTGGCCCTGCCGCCCCTGCTCGAACAGGCCGCCGCCCTGATCCTGTCCCACTCGCACCGGCCAATCGTGCGTGACTATGCATCCGACCTTCCCCCGGCGCTTGCCGATGAGACCCTGCTGGAGCAGGTGATGATGAACCTTCTCCGCAATGCGGACAAATACTCGCCGGCGGGGCGGCCCATCCTCCTCTCCGTCAGACAGGTCGACCCCGGGCACCTGCGGGTTGGCGTGCGCGATCAGGGGCCGGGGATTGCGCCGATCCAGCAGGAGTTTGTTTTTGAGCGTTTTGCGCGTGGCGTCAACGGGGAAAGCGCCCCGCCCGGCTGGGGGCTGGGGCTGTATCTGTCACG
>JAIBCK010000174.1 GCA_019694215.1 Thermoflexales bacterium | reverse complement strand
CCTCGGTCGCCCGTCGTCGGTCTGCCTCGGTCGCCCGTCGTCGGTCAAACGCCGTCCGCCGTCAATATCATCGGAAGACCGAAAATTACGGCCATGCCCTACAATCCCCGCCCATGCAGCATTTTGATCTGACGGGCAAAGTCGCCTTCGTCACCGGCGGCAACGGCGGAATCGGCTTTGGCATGGCACGCGGCCTGGTCGCCGCCGGCGCCCGCGTCGTGGTCGCCGCCCGCAATGCGGACAAGTCGGCCAGCGCCATTGGCGCACTCGGGCCGAACGCCAGCGCCGTCGACCTGGACGTCGCCGACGAAGCCTCGGTCAACACGGCCATCGCACGGGCCGTGGATCGCTTTGGACGGTTGGACATTCTGATCAACAATGCGGGCGTGAACATCCGCAAGCCGCCCGAGGCCATGGCGCTGGCGGAGTGGCAGACCGTGCTGAACACAAACCTGACCGGCGCGTGGCTGTGCGCGCGCGCCGCGCATCCCGCCCTGAAGGCGGCCGGCGGCGGAAAGATCATCAACATCGGCTCGATGGCCTCGATCTTTGGCGCGCCCTTTGTGGCCGCCTACAGCGCGAGCAAGGGCGGGCTGGTCCAGCTCACCCGTTCGCTCGCCGTGGCCTGGGCGCCCGACAACATTCAGGTCAACGCCGTGCTCCCCGGCTGGATCGACACGGAGCTGTCGCGCAACGCACGGAAGCAAGTGGCGGGCCTCAACGAGCGCGTCCTGGCGCGCACGCCGGCCGGTCGCTGGGGGACGCTCGACGATGTCGAGGGCATCGCCGTGTTTCTCGCCAGCCCGGCCTCGGATTTCGTCACAGGCGCGGCGATCCCGCTCGACGGCGGGTATTCGTCCCAGCTCTAGGCCACTGTGCCCTACGACGTCAGGAAACCGCCATCCACCGGGATGGCCGCACCGTGGACGTAGCTCGCCAGATCGCTGGCGAGGACGAGGGCCATGCGGGCCACCTCATCCGGCCGTCCGACCCGCCCTACCGGGAGGCGCTGGACGAACTCGTAGCCGGTCTTCAGCAGGCCAAATTGCAGCCGCAGGATGCGCTTTGCGGCCTCGCGGGTCCCCCGCGTCAGGATGCCGCCCGGAAGAATGGCATTCACGCGAAAGCCTTTGCGCGCGTGTTCGCGCGCCAGCGCGCGCGTCAGGGCGATCACGCCGGCCTTGCTCACGCTGTAGTGCGACAGATCATCCTTGAACGGCAGCAGAGCCTCGATCGAGCCCAGGTTCACGATCACCCCACCCCGGTCTTTGCGAAGGCGGATCATGTGCTGGCACATCCAGGTCACCGAGAACAAGTTCACTTCCATGACCTGCCGGAAGAGCTGCTCACTCGTGTCCACAAAGTGCTTGAAGGGATAGATCCCTGCGTTGTTCACCAGCGTGTCCGGCACATCCTCGCCAAAGCCCTCCCACAACGCATCGACTTCAGCCTTCCTGGACAGGTCAACGACGTGGGTGTGCACCGTCGCGCCCGTCTCCCTCAACGACTCGGCGGCGCTGGCCAGGTTGGCGGCGTTGACGTCGACGAGGTCGAGCTCGGCGCCTGCCTCCGCGTAGCGTTGCGCAATCGCTTCACCAATGCCACTTGCCGCGCCGGTGATCAGTGCCCGCCTGCCCTTCAACGACACCAGGGAGGCCAATTCCAATGTTTCGCCCATGACACTTCAGCGGATCAGCCCGTCGGCCAACCCCTCCTGCTGTTTATTGTCCTCCCGCCATGGGCACAAATGTAAATTTGACGCACCCAATTGCACAACCAACCTTGGCCGCACCTTCGGATCACGCTGACTCGCCAACGTCCGGGCCGGTACAGCATGCACGGCGGCTGGCCTGAGGCCAGTCGCCGCGCGGATGGAGATGCCGGGAATCGAACCCGGGTCCGAAACCTGCCGAGACCGAATGACTACGAGCGTAGTGACCGTTTTGCTCTCGCGGGTCGCACCACCGGCCACGGCGTTAACGACCCGCCAGTTCGTGTTTTCGGCTGTCTGCCAGCGCTTTATCGCCTACGAACCTCGGCGCGGCGCCCGTTGGCTTTATCACGCCGCTTCGCCACCCACCAACGCGGGGCTGCGAGCGACGCCGGCCTGTCTAGAGGCCGGACGCTGTCTTCAGACTGCGGTTAGGCAGCCATCGGAACGGCGTTCCAGTTGACGTTCGCACTTGCGTGCTGTGCGCTGTTTTACGAGAGTCGCGTCTCGGCTCGCCACTCGGCGCTGACCTGTTCCGTCGAAACCTGTCATCCCCGAGAACGGTGATTATACGGTCCGCCTAGCCGGCCTTGAGCGCCGCCAGCTTGGTCTCGCTGGGCAGCAGGATCTCGTCGATCAACCCCAGGGTGCGGGCCTGCTCGGCCGTCATGTAGTTGTCGCGGTCGGTGTAGCGCAGCACGGTCTCCTCGGCCATCCCGGTGTGCCGCATGATCATGCCGTTGAGCAGCTTCTTCAGGCGCAGGATTTCGTTGGCCTGGATCTCGATGTCGGAGGCCTGGCCCTGCGCGCCGCCCAGCGGCTGGTGCAGGTGGATGGTGGCGTTCGGCAGCGCGTAGCGCTTGCCCTTGGTCCCCGCCAGCAACAGCATGGTGCCAAAGCTTGCGGTCATGCCCACCGCCGTCGTCGAAACCGGCGCGGTGATCATCTGCATCGTGTCATAGATGGCCAGCCCGGAGGTCACCTGCCCGCCCGGCGAGTTGATGTAGAAGTTGATGTCCTTGGTCGGGTCCTCGCTGTTCAGATACAGCAGCTGGGCGACGATGACATTGGCCACCTGGTCGTTAATCGGCGTGCCCAGAAAGATGATCCGGTTGCGCAACAGCAACGAGTAGATGTCAAAGGCGCGCTCGGCGCGGCCATCGGACTCGATCACCATCGGAACAACCGAGCGCAGCGGCTCGGCCGTGTATTGCGAATTGATATTCATTGGTACCTCTCCATCACACAAAGACGGACACCCGTCCGGTTGAATCCACAAGGAATACCGGACGGGTGTTAGAGCGGTATTGGCGC
>JAIBCK010000074.1 GCA_019694215.1 Thermoflexales bacterium | reverse complement strand
CGCCGTTGCTCGGATGGGCTGCCGCCCGCGGCAGGTTCATCAGCATCGGGATGAGCACCGATGCCAGCGGCGCGGGCGCGGCATTGGCGGGTGTGAGGGCAAGTTGTGTCATGGATCGTTCCTCCCTGGCAGCGCTGGTTGCGGCGCTGTTTCGATCGTGTATGCCCTATGAACGCGCCGGCCGGCGATTTATCAGGCGCGGCGGAGAGGAAATTTCGCGCAAATGCGGGATGGCGGCGTGGGGGAGGGCGTGCGACAAACAGGGGGCAGGGCGGTTGGCGACGACCCCGCGCAGCTTCCGATCACGCGGGCTCGTCCGGGACTGGCTTGCAGCGTCTCAACGTCCACGGCCCGGTGCGAGACCGGGGGGAGGTCTCGCATCGGGCCGTGGACGTCTTTCGTCGGGCGTGGTGGGGGTCAGTTTCGACGCGAGGTCACGACTTCGCCCAGCGTCGTTGATTCGAGCTCTGGCTGGCTACTGCGCAACTTGGCCAGCGCCTGGGCGGGGGTCATCAACGACTGACTCACCAGGCGGGCCACGGCGCCGGTGATGATCGGCGTCGCAAATGACGTGCCCGACCAGACCGCCTGCCCGGTGAGATTGGGCTTGCCGCCCGGCAAGGCCCCCAGATACAGACCCGTCGCGGTGCCCTGCGTCATCAGGCCGTCCTGGATGGGGCTGTCCGGCGCATTGGAATACGCGGCCCTCTGGCCGCTCTCCGTCAGCGCACCGACCCCCACGACCGAGGGCAACCAGGCGGGGTAGCGAGCGGCGAACACAACGCTTTCGTTCGAGTCATTGCCGGCCGCCGCGAAGATGAGGCCCTGCTGCCGATCCCGGACTGCATGACCGAACAGGCCCTCCAGCATCTCCGCGGTGATCGCCTGGCCGCCGTTCGCCAGCCAGTCTTGCCAATCGGCCGGCAGCCCGGTCTGATCGTGCCCCGACACCTTGAGGCCGTCGGCATTCACCGGGATGGCGAAGGTGAAGCTGCAGTTGATCAGGAAGAGCCCGCCTTGATGCGGCTGGCGCTCCGCGACCTGCGAGAGCCCCCAGGCAACCGAGGCCAGCGTGCCGGTCCCCTGGGCATTGAGCACCTCGATGAGATGAATTCGTGCGTTGTGCGAGACGCGCCGGATCAGGCTGGCGGCAAACGGCCCATGCCAGGCCATGTCAAAGTCCTGCCCGGGAACCTTCGCTCCCGTTGGCGTCGGGAGCATGACGGGTGGGGCCGCCTGGCGCGTCAGCAAACGATCCGCGGAAACGTGCACATCCGCGTTGCGGCGATTGGCATGCCACTTGCCCAGCCACGCCTTTCCGAGCGGCACCTTGCGCGCCGCCTCCGACCAGGCCGCCGATTTGCCTTTGGCGTCTGAATCGCCGGGGGGCGCGGGCAGCGTGTCAAGGACGTAGACGTCGATGGGCTGCTGCAGGAGGGCGCGTTCGAGGGCGGGGAAGGTGAGCGCCGCCGCCGCATCCGCCGCCAAAGCGGACTTCGGTTTGTCGGCCGGGCCGCCCGTGCCGATGGTTTCCCCGCCGGCGGCACCCACCAGCCAATTGGGGCTGGCGGCCCGCAGCGTGATGACCCGGCCTTCCGGCAGCGCCACGACTGCGCCACCCGCTCCCTGCGCCACCGCGCGGGTCAACGTGCGCATCAGCGCCAGCAGGTCGCTGTCGCTTCCTCCCACGGCCATCGGAACGAGCGCAGCCGTTGGCCCAATCGGGATGCTGATCGGCCCCGGGGCATTGCCTGTCGGCCCTGCGGTGTCAGCATAGACCGGCTGGGTCGACGCGACGTCGCTTTCGCGGCGGGCGTTCTGCGATGCGGGTGCAAGCCTCTCGATGCCCGACTGGAGTGCCTGAAGCTCGCCCGTGGTGCGGATGGGCGGCAGCCCGTCGTGGGCTTCGACATGGACGATCAATTCGCCCGGCATGAAGTAGCGGATCTGGCGTGCGTTTGCTTTCGTGGGCTTGCGCGCGGATGCCGATCCTGGTTTTCTGACACGGTCCTGGCTCATGTTGGCTCCTTTGGTTGGGAATGCTCCCGTGGCGCGAACGCACGCCCGGTGGCGAATGATGGAAGCGCGTCGGGCGCGCCATACAACTGGAAGGCACCCCAGAAGGCGGGGTGGATGGAAAGGCTCTCACGTTGTGCGGCGCGCAGCGCGGCCGCCTTGCTCTCGCCCGCGCGCAGGCCGCGATACAGCGCCGACATCAGGGCCGGGGTGCGCGCGTCGCTCACGCGCCACAGGCTCGCGATCACTGCGCCGGCCCCGGCGTAGAGGAACGCCCAGCCCACCCCCAGCGCCTCATCGCCGGCGGTGACGCGCCCGCGCCCGGTCTCGCACGCGCTCAGGGTGACCAGCGCGCAACGCATGTCCAACGCAAGAATATCGTCTGTCATCAGGTCGCCATCGGCCAGGGCGAGGTGCGAGAACTCCGGCGCGTCGGGGCGATACGCCCCGTGCGCGGCGATGTGCAGGACCTCGATCGGCGCGCCCTGCAGGGCCGCGCGGGTGGCGGCCGTGTCCGCCTCCGTCGCCCCGTCGAAGAGCGCGCGGACGGCTCCGGCCTCGCCGAGCGCGTCGGGCAGGCGGCCGCCATGGTCATCGGCCAGCACCCGCGCCCCCGGAGGCGCGGCCGGCGTACCGCGCCCGAGCAGGCTGGCGCTGGGCAGCGTGACCAGCTCGGCCAGCTCGATCAGGTAGTGTCCGTTGTGCCGAAGCAGGTTGAAGGGCAGGGCGTGCAGGCCGCCAAAGGGCACCAGATGGATGCGCCGCTTGCCCTGCCAGTGCGCGGCCAGCGGGCCGAGCAGCGCCGCCCCCAGCCGATCGAGCAGGGCGAGCGCCGGCCGCAGGAGCGGCTGGGCGCCCTCAGCCCCCACGGCCAGCGCCCGCCCGAGGTTGCGTTCGAGCTGTTCCTGCGCCCGGGCCAGCCCGGCCGCGTCCAGGTCGAGTGCGGCGTGCTGGATCCCGCCCGCATCGATGGCAAAGCCGATGAAGTGCTGGCCGTCCTCGAAATACGCCAGCATCACGTCGTCCGGCCCGAGCGCGCGGGAGAGCGCCTCGACGCGGGGCGGCGGCGTGACCCGGCCGGCCTCCTCAGGATGCCGAAGGTGAAGCTGCTCGGTCAACGCCCGCATCTCGCGCTCGAGGTCGCGCAGGGTGTGTGGTGTTTCTTGCGTTGTGCGCTGGAGGAGGGCGCTGTGTGCGCCGCGCAGTCGGTCCAGCGCGTCGCGCAGCCCGGCGGCCACCGCATCGCCCTCGGCCACCCGCAGCGTCTCGCGGCCGGCCAGATACCCCTGAGCGATTCCGGCCCGCAGACGCTCGACGCCCTCGAAGGCCTCGGCGACGCGGCCCTGCCGCAGCAAGAGTCGTGCCCGGGCGCGCTGGGCGTCCAGCCGGCTGCCCAGAAAGGTCGGCCGCAGCGTCACAGTGAGGTGTCTCTGCACCCGGTCGAGCACGGCCTCGGCCGCGGCGTAGTGGCGCAGCGCGCGGGCATCCCGCCCAACGCTTTCGGACAACCTTCCCAGCGCGGCATGGGCGGCGTAACGCAGGGCGGGCGCGCGACAGCGCTGCGCGCAGGCCAGGGCCTCGGCCAGCGCCGCGCGGGCCGTCGTCGCTTCGCCCAGACCGAGGGCGGCCTCGCCCTCCAGCAGACGCGCCTCGCCCAGCAACGGCGTGCGGCCATCCTCGATGAAGGCCTGCGCGCACGCCCGCGCACTGCGCTGGGCCTCGGCGGCCTGCCCGCGTCTCAGGGCCAGTTGCCCGTGGCGCAGCTCGGCCAGCTGTCGGTAGCCCGTCTCCCCCAGCCCCCCGAATTCCTGCGCGGCCTGCGCGAGGGCGCGTTCGGCCTCGTCGAGCTCGCCCAGCTCGGCCAGCCAGGTGGCCTGCAGCAGGCGCGCGCGCGCGGCATGCAGGCGGTTGTCGTTGAGCAGCCAGCCCTCGCGCACGCGACCCATCAGGGCCAGCGCTTCAGGCAGCCGGTTGAGCGCGCCCAGGCACTCGGCGACCTCGACCTGGAGCTGGTGATCCATCCCCCGCAGCGCGGCGTAGCGTGGCTGGATCTCATTCAGCAGGGCAAGCGCCTGGCGGTAGCGCCCCAGCGTTTTGCGGGCAACGGCGATGTTGAGCGCGCAGATGGTCGCGGCGTTCTGCTCGCCGTGCGCCCGGGCCAGCGCCGCGGCGTGCTCAAAGGCATCCAGCGCGCCCAGCGCATCGCCGCGCGTCTGCGCCACCAGGCCCAGGTTGTTGTAGAGCGCGCGGGCCTCGCGCGCGCCGTTCTCGCCCAGTGTCAGCGCGGTCTCCAACGCGCGTCGGTAGTGCACCTCGGCCGCCGCGGTGTTCTCGGCCAGCCAGTTCACCTCGCCCAATGCGAGGTCGAGGCGGGACTGGCGCAGGCGCTCGCCCGCGAGCATGAAGATCTCCCGGGCGCGCTCGGCCTGCTGCAGGGCCTCGGGCAGGCGCTTGAGCTGTGCGGCGACGGCCAGTCGGCCGATCCAGGTGCGCGCCCAGCCCACTGAATCGCCCAACGCTAAAAACTGATCTCCTGCCTCGGCCAGAAAATCCCAGGCCGCCTGTTGCGAGCCGACAAATTTGGTCGCGTCGCCCTTGGCCATCAGACCGAGCGCGCGCGTCCAGCCATCCCCGCGTCGCTCGCCCAACGAAATAATCACATCTGCAAGCGCGACCGAGCGCTGCGGGGCGATGTGCCAGTGCTGATCGGCCGCCGTCTTGAGCGCATCGGCCATGCGCCGCGCGTCACCGTCGTCGAGCGCCGCGTTCCCATTCAGAAAGGAAGACAGACGGCGCGCCTCGGCCTGCGGCAATGTCGCCGCGAGAAGCTCATCGCGCTCCGCCGTCGCCCCCTGCATGGCACCCCCTGATCGCGTTGCGGGGACGCAGCCGCGTTCCCCGCCTGTGGCAATGATTGTCGTCGCTTTCGACCGCTAGGCAAGTGCGGTCTCGGCCGCCTCAAAGGTCACCTGCCGGCCATCCATCCCCGTGATGGTCACCGCCAGCGCGCCGGAGCCACTGGCGTCGCCGGCGAACTCGTGCAGGTCGTCGAGGATGGCCGTCGCGGTGAGCCGCTCGCCCACCCAGATCTGCGCAAAGGCCCCGACCCAGATCTCGTCCTCGGCATCGAACAGAACCTGGCTGGTGAGACCGCGTTTGTCCCCCAGCCGGATCAGCTCGACGAAAGCGCGCCCGCCGGGGAAGGTCCCCACCAGCGCGCGAACGACGCTGTCGCCGCGCAGGGCGGGTGTGACCGCCAGGGGCGCGAGGGCGACGCGCACCCGCCGCAGCCCGCCCATGAGTTGTTCGCGGATCGCGGCCCGTCTCTCGGGCACGGGCGCGACGCGCGCCTCGCCAAGCGCGGCCGCGATCCAGGCCAGCTCGGCCGAGCAGCGCTGGCAGGTCGCCTCGTGCGCGCTGACGCGAAGGCGCTGCGCGGGGGCGGCCTCGCCCAACGCATACGCGATGAGCGCGTCCGGGTCCGGGCAGCCGACGCGATGCGTGGCGACCCGCAGCCCGCTGGCCAACGCGTCCAGCTCACGCGCGAGCGCCTCCCGCCGCGCCGCACAGGCCGGGCAGGTGGCGAGGTGGGCCTCGACACCCGGGGGGGCCACCCCGTTCAGCGCGGCAAACAGCGCGTCGTCGTCGAGGGCGGGCGGATGCTGGCAGGCGTCGGAAGGCTGGTTCATATCAGGGCGCATTCCTCATGTTTTCTAACCAATGAATCCCGCAGAAGCCGATTTATCACGACCCCTCCCCCGAAAGGTCAGACAGGCCGAAACGCGCGCGCAGCTCGGCGTCCTTGCGCAGGGCATACAGCACGCGCTGCAGGGCCACCGTGACATGCCGGGCCGTGGGCCAGGTCTCGGGGTGCAGCGCCGCGATTTCAGCCGGCTTGATGTCCTGGCGGAAGCGCAGGTCGATCAGCCGTCGGTCGTCGGGGGCGGCCAGCAGCGCGCTGACGCGCTGCCAGATCTGCTCGCGCTCGACGTCCGACGAGAAGGCGACCGGGGTGTCCTCCTCCAGCGCCTCGGGGGCGGGCCGGCGCAGGTGCTGCAGGATGGCGGTGATGACGCAGCGCTTGAGATACGCCAGGATTGCCGCCAGCGAGGGGAAGCGCTCGAAGGTGTCCTTGTTGATGCGCAGATACAGGCGCGTGAAGGCGGTGTTGACGAAGACATCCGGTTCCGGTTCGCCGGTGTGGGCGAAGCCCGGAAAGGTCGCCGCCCACCCGCGGCAGAGCGGTTCGAAGATGCCGTAGAAGCGCGTCATGGCGTGCCCGTTGCGCGCCTGCAGCGCGGCGCGGGCGAGGTCGTAGCAGCACGGCGCGGGCGACTCGGGCGCGCGGAAATAGCGCCCGTATTCCTCCTCGCAGCAGCGGGCCAGGCTTTCGCCAGCGTCGGTCATATCGCCCGTCATCGTCTGGTTCCCCTCAAGGCCGATGATGATAACCGGCGCGTCCGCGACGCCGGCCTACCGAATGGGCGTCAGAATTGCCCCGCTCGGGCAGGGCCAGACTTTCGGGACGTAGACGCCGTTCTGCAGAATCGAATCCGCCCAGCAGTACTGCTTGCCCGGTGTGTCGTCGTTCTTGACCTGGGCGACGTACCACAGCACGATCTCGCCGCCCGCGAGGGGCTCGGGGTTGGGCTCGATGAACTTCTCCGGGCCCTGGTGGTAGTCCGTGTTGCAGCACGGGCCGATGGTGATCAGGTCGCTGTCGCCCTCGTCGCGGTCCGCCGCATAACGGGTAACGTAAAGCAGCGCGTTGTCGCCGCGTCCGCCATCCCCGTACTGGCCACTGTTGTTGAGGAGATAGAAGCCCGTGCTGGCCCCGGTGTCGATGCGGTACTGGTAGCCCTCGGGGCTGATCTCGGCGGCCGGCTTCTGCTTCGACCAGCCCTCGGTCGTCCAGGCCTTCCAGGCGCCGTTCGACCATTCGGAGATGCGACTCGCGCCGGTCAGCCGCAGCCGGGTGACCGGCCGGTAGGTGCCGTCATTGCCGCAGCCGCGCCCCAGGCTCACCACGTTCAGGCGGAAGCCGCCGTCGTCGTAGAACTCGTGGCGGGTCTGGTAGTTGTAGTTGCAGGGGGCCGGCCAGCCTTTGCTGCGGTATTCCTGGACGAAGACGAAGCCGACCACCTTGCCGCCGCGGATGATATCTTCGACCGTTGGGCCGTTGTAGGCCAGCACGGCCGCCGAGCTGAAGACAGGGCAGCCCACCGCATCGCTGTAGCCAAAGCCATCCTTGAGCGAGTAGCTGACGTGCCAGTCCACCATCTTCAGGCTCTCGGCAATCTTGGTGCCGTTGTAGCGCACGTTGCGCAGGTCCATGCCATCCGAGAGGGTGAGGACGTAATCGAACGCCCAGGCCCCGCGCGTGAGCGAGTTGGTCCGGTTGCAGTACTTCGCCTCGACCACCTCATCCTGCAGCGTCTTCTCGGTCAGGCGCTGGGTGTTGGATTCACCCATGTTGGTCCAGCGCGTGCCGACCAGGACGAAGTCGGTCAGGTCGACGATCGCCCACAGCGCCTTGTCTTCGACGACGAAGGTGGGCGCCACGCACAGATGCCGGGAGCGCTCGCACTTGGAACCGTTCAGTGCGGTCTTGACGTTGGCCATCTCCGCGATCCCGGGCGTCGGCGAGATGCCAAAGGGGGCCAGCGCGCTGCGCACTTCCGGCGCGTTGGTTGCGATGCGGACGGCCAGCTCGGTCAGGCGCTGCGGGATGTCCGGCTGCGTCTCGGCGTAGTTGTTGACCGAGAGCGACTGCTGGCGCTGCGTGTCGACAATGGCGACGGTGGTCATGTTCAACGCATAGTTGTACATCTCCACCCGGTAGCACTTGCTCTCGCGGCAGCTGGCCGCGCTGCCGAGCATGTCGCTCTCGCGCAGGGCATTGATGTTGAAGATCTCGGCGCGGTATGGCTCGCGCGTCCCCTGCGCGCGCAGGTTGCCGATGAAGCGCACGTCCGTGAGCGCGATCTGCTGGGCCAGCCGTTGTTCGGCGGTGACATCCGTACGTTGGAGAACGGGCACCGGCTGCGTCAGCGCGGCCTTGATCTCCGCCAGGCGCTCGGGGATGCCCGGCGCGGTGCTCACCACGCCCGCCTCGGTGTAGGGCACCAGCTGGCCCGGCGCGATCGGCGTGGAGGTGGGCTTCGACGGTGGGAGGGTGATGACGATGGGGCCCTGCGCCTGCGGGGACGCACAGCCGGCCAGGGTCAGCGCCGCCACGATGAAGGTGGCGATGCGCGCGCGAAGAACGGTGCTCATGGGTTTGAGATGATAGTCGACGGCAGCTGTGGCGTGGATCGGAGCGCGAGCCGGGCGGCGTTCTCGCCCAGCACCCGCCCGCCCTCCAGGTCAAAGCGGAAGTGAATCCCGCCGTAGACGCGGGAGAGCGCGGCCTCCTCGGCCCTGGCGGTGAGCTCGGCCCGGGCGGAGGGCACGGCGGCGCTGAGTGTCCCGGCCGCCGCCCACGAGAAGACGGAATGGCCGGACGGGTAGGACGGGAAGGCCGGCACCTTCACCAGCATCACCACGCCCGGGTCGGCCTGCCACGGGCGCATGACGGCGGTCGCGTATTTCACCCGCCACGCGGCGATGCCGGCGTCGGCCATCGCCACGTTCATCGTCCGCAGCGCTTCGAGGGCCTGCCCGATCGGCAGCCGCTCGCGGTTGATCAGGTCGAGGGCGATGAGGTTCCACAAATCCGGCGGCGCGTAGCCGACCGGCCCGCCCGCCCAGCGGATGGCAATATCCCGTTGTTCGGCGGTCAGGCCCGCGCCGACCGCGCGCAGCTCAGCCACGGCGGCCTCCCAGGCCGGGCTGCCGGGCCGGGGCGGCGGAGGCAGCTCCAGGCCGCCGATCTCCGGGATCCAGGCCTGCACCGTGCCCCAGGTCGGATCGACCCCGGCTTCGCCATCGCGCGAGCGCCAGGCACCCACCTGCGCGGGGCCGTACCACGGGGCGTCATTGCCGCCATCGCGGGTCAGGTGCGCGATCACGGGGGCGGCAGCCTGATGCCCCAGCGCGCGGGCGTCGGCCAGCGCGCGCGGGTGAACTGTGCGCGTCAGGCGTTCGGCGTTGATCGCCTCGTCGAGGATCTGATCAAAGCGGGTGATTTCATCGGGGAAGAGCGACGCGAGCACATCCCGCGAGGCCACCGAGATGGGGATGCTGGCGGCGCGGGCGGGGTCGATGCTGCGATCCGGTGCGGCCGTGACCAGCGCCCAGGCCTGCGATTGCGCCATGCTGACGGCGGCGTACACCCGCGCGCAGCGGGCGGCGCTCAGGCCGTGATGGCCGACCATGTCGAGCGCAATTTCGATCCAACGTTGATAGCTGTCGCGCCAGCCGATGGCGCGGACGCGCGCGCTGGCGGGCAGGGGGTCGAGGACAGCGGCTTGCGGTGCTGCGGCGACTGGCTGCGTGGCGAACGCGGCCGCGACGGCCAGCAGCGCGATGAGGGCGGCTCTGGCGTTCATGGGCCGAAGTGTACGCCCTAGAATGTCCGGCCATGGAGATCGAGATCCGTCCCATCACCGAGCGCGACATCCCGGGCTTTCGCGAGGCCGTGGACGAGGTTGCGCGCGAGCGCCGCTGGCTCGGCGCCGTCGAAGGCTTCCCACTCGAGGTGACCCGCGGTTTCGTGCAGGGGCTGATCGAGCAAGGCGCGCCGGCCTTCGTCGCGGTGAACGCGCAGGGCGACGTGGTGGGCTGGTGCGACATCCAGCCGCGCGGGGCCGAGGGGTTCCGTCATCTCGCGGAGCTGGGGATGGGCGTGCGCGCGCCGTGGCGTGGCCGCGGGCTGGGCCGGCGGCTGGCCGAGGCCGCCATCGCCCGCGCGCGGGAGCTGGGGCTGGAGAAGGTCCAGCTGGACGTCTACGCCTCAAACCTCGGCGCGATCGCGCTGTACGAGCGGCTTGGCTTTGTGCGTGAGGGAAATCATGCCCGCGCCCGCCTGCTCGATGGTGCGCACGACGATGTGCTGACGATGGGGCTGTATCTCACGCCGGTCCGTGAGTACCGCATCGTGCCGTATGACCCGGCCTGGCCCGCTCAGGCGGCGGCGCTGATCGACCAGCTCCGCGTGGTGCTCGGCGCGCGCGCCATGCGCATCGACCACATCGGCTCGACGGCGGTGCCGGGGCTGGCGGCCAAGGACATCATCGACCTTCAGGTCAGCCTGCCCGAGCGCGGGCCGGCCACCTTCGCGGAGCCCGAGTGGGTCGCGGCGCTGATCGCTGCAGGATTTGTCCACCGTCCTGAAAACACCTGCGATCATCGCCCACCCGGTGCCGATGGCCCCGACAGCGACTGGGAGAAGCGCTTCTTTCTGACGCCGCCGACGCAGCGCCGCGCCCACATCCATGTGCGCGCGCTCGGGCGGCCCAACCAGCAATACGCCCTGCGCTTTCGCGATTTTCTGCGCGCCAACCCGGACGCGGCCGAGGCCTACGCCCGCTTCAAGCGCGTGCTCGCGCAGCACCACGCGCATGACGGTGAGGCTTATGTCAGCATCAAGGACCCCGTCTTTGACATTCTGGATCAGCTCTCACTCCGTTGGGCGGATGAGCTGGGATGGCAGGCCGACGGGGAAGCGGCTGCGCCCGTGCGTCTGCGCAAACCGCGATATTGCGAAGGGTAGCCGGGTAAAATGGTCTTGTGGTCAACGAGACCGGTTGGGTGACGATGTTCGAGGGCGTCCGCCGCAGGATTGTGGCGGATGGCGAACACCTGATGCAGATCCTGGTGGAAGTGCGTCAGGGGTCCGTCGTCGTGCGCCATCAGCACGTGCACGAGCAGGTTTCGTTTGTCCATGCCGGGCGCCTGCGCTTTGATCTGGGAGACCGGATCATCGAAGCGGGGCCGGGCGAGACCGTGTTCATCCCTTCGAACGTCCCCCACGCCGTGACGGCGTTGGAGGACAGCGTCGCGATCGATACCTTCTCCCCTCCCCGCGCGGACTTCCGCAGCGCGACCCCGCCCGATCCCTCGATCTACGGACGCCACACCTAGGCGTTCGCATCGTTCGCGCGGCCCTGCGGGCCGCAGCATCGCAAAATGAACAACGCACACACGCCTCATCTCTCCACGCCCGGTCTCACCCCGCGACGTCCGCCCCTTGCATCCGGCCTGCCGCTGCTCGGCAATGCGCTTAGCTTCCGCACGCACCCCGTGCGCTACCTGCTGGGCCTGTATCACGAGCACGGTCCCGTCTTCCGCGTTCGCCTGCTCAACCGGGAGTACACGATCCTGGCCGGGCTGGAGGCCAACCGCTTTCTGGCGCGCGAGGCGGGCGAGTATCTCGGCAGCGGCGAGCTGTTCGGCGGCTTCGCGCTCGAGATGGGCTCGGAGATCTTCATGGTCGCGTTGGATGGCGCGCCGCACCGCTATCAGCGCAAGCTGCAGCGGCGCGGGTTCGGGCGCGAGAGCTTCATCACGCGGATCGACGAAGTCGTGCAGCTCACCCGCACCTTCACCAGTGCGTGGCGGCCCGGCGCCCGCATTACGGTCTTTCCCACACTGCAGCGCCTGGTCACCGAGCACCTCGGGCGGGTGCTGGGGACCCTGCCGTGCGGGGACGCCTTCGATGCGCTGTGGACGCTGCTGAACACCAACATGAACGTCCACGTCATGAAGACGCATCCGAAGTGGGTGCTGCGCCTGCCGCCGTATCAGCGCGCCAAGGCGCGCGCGTGGGCGCTGGCGCGGCGCGTCCTGGCATGGCATCGCGAGAACCCGCCCGTCGATCGGCCGGTCGACCTGATCGATGACCTGCTGGCGGCCGTCGACGAGGACGGCAAGCCGTTTGGCGAGGGTGAGCTGATGGCGGCCACGCTCAGCCCGTATTTTGCCGGGATGGACACCGTGGCCTCGACGCTCAGCTTCATGCTGTATGCCGTGCTGCGGCACCCCGATGTGCTGGCCCGGGTGCGCGCGGAGGTCGATGCCGCCTTCGCGGCCGGGGATGGCACCCTGACGGCTGACGCGCTGCGGGCCATGCCGGCCCTGCACGGGCTCGCGCTCGAGACCCTGCGCGTGTATTCCGTCGCCCCGTTCACGCCGCGCACGGTCACCCAGGCCTTCGACTTCGGTGGGTATCGCATCGAGCCCGGCACGCAGGTGATGGTGGCCAACGGTCTGACCCACTTCCTGCCGGAGTACTTCCCCGAGCCGCAGCGCTTTGACATCGACCGGCACGCGCGTGCCGACCGGCCAAAGGTGGCCAACGCATATGCGCCGTTTACGTTGGGCTCGCACACCTGTCTGGGCGCTGGAATGGCCGAGACCCAGCTCATGGTGACCCTGGCGACGCTGCTGCACGATTTCGACTTTGCCCTGCCGACGCCCGACTACGAGGTGCCCGTCCTCGCCGCGCCGATCCCCAACCCGGGCCAGGGGTTCAAGATCACCGTGCAACGGCGGCGGCCGTAGCGCAAGAAAAGAAACCGGCGGTATAGTCTCCGGCGGGGAACTTTCGAAGACGATGGCACTGTCCGGCTTTTCGACACAGGATGCATCCGGCTTCCGCGCGGCGCGCGAGAAGGCGTTTCTGCGTTCCATCCTCGGCTTTCTGATCGGCAAGCACGACAAGCTGATGGCCTGGGACGAGGTCGCCGACAAGCTCAAGCTGCGCGGGTTGATTTCGCGCGGTTTGCAGACGGTGGAGATCGACAAGATCGTCGGCAGCGTTGGACGCTACCGCGACTTCGACGATGCCTTTCTCCCGCGCAGCAATGACCTGAGCGAGCGCTGGCGGCGCATCAGCCGGGCGTTCTACGACGAGGTCTCGCTGCCTCCCGCGCAGTTGTATCGCGTGGGCGAGGTGTATTTCGTCCTGGACGGCAACCATCGCGTGTCGGTGGCCAAGGAGATGGGCGTCAAGTTCATCGACGCCGAGGTAATGGAGGCCATCACGCGGGTGCCGGTGACCGAGTCCGACATCGACGCGGAGAAGCTCGAGTTGTTGGGCGAGTATGCCGACTTTCTCGAGCGCACCCGGCTGGACAAGCTGCGGCCCGATCAGAACATCCGTTTCTCGATTGGCGGCGCGTACGGGCGCTTGATAGAGCACATCGCCATGCATCGTTATTACATGGGGCTGGAGCAGAAGCGCGACATCGACGAGGACGAGGCGGTGACGGACTGGTATGACCACGTCTATCTGCCCATCGTGCAGTCGGTGCGGGATCAGGGCGTGCTGGCCGATTTCCCCGGCCGCACCGAGGCCGACCTGTATCTGTGGGTGATCGAGCACCAGCATCATCTGCGGGAGCAGAACGCCGGTGCCGAGGTCAGCGCCGAGGCGGCGACGACCGACTACGCCGAGCATTTCAAGCCCACGCCGCCGGGTCCGATTGCGCGGGCCAGGGAAGCCGTCGAGAACCTGGTCGAGCACCTGCGCGACGAGATTCGGGATTAGCCGCGGGGTCTCTCAGACCGTTGTGCTGTTGCGCGGATCCAGGATCGACAGCGACGCACAACCGGCATAGGCCGTCGCCAGCCCCGCCAGCAACCAGGACGGCAGCTTGCCGTCGATCATCAGGCTGAACCCGGCCGGCACGGCCGGCGCATCCAATGTGTCAACGTAGGGCAGATAGGGCTGCAATTTCGTGACGCGCAACGTGGCGCGCTGGCCAGGCTCAACCTGCACCGCAAGCGACATCGATTCCGATTCGCACCGGGGCGCCTCAATCAGCCGAACTCGGGTCGGGGCCACCCAACCTTGATCGGCCATGAACACGGCCCGCACGTCGCACTTCTTTGCCAGCGCGACCACCAGATGGGACCACAGCCGCCCGTACAGCGCGATGGGCTGCCTGTCTGCCAGACTGGCGGTGATTGCGTCACGGTCGCTATCGTGAAACTGTGCCTGCCCGCGCGCGCGCAGCAGCCCATCGAAGTCGATGATCTCAACGCTCCCGGCCGGCCAGGGCGTGTGGGTGGCATGATAGACCGCCACGTCCTCATCGCGCCAGGTGAAGCGCTCGCGAACCTGGGCCAGCACCGCCGCCAGCGCGGGCTGCTGGATGGAGACCCTGTCTTGACGGAGGCCGCCGATGACGCCCTCGATGCGCCCGTTTTGCAGGGTGACCTCGTCCGCGGCATCGAGCTCGCTGCGCAGGTCCGCGATGATGTGCAGGGCGTGCCGGCGCACCCGCTCCAGCCATTCCTCGTGTTGGGCGGCATCACACGTCAGCACGATCGCATACTGGCACTGATCGAGCAGGTTCTCCTGTTCCAGTGTCGGCCGGCCGCCCATGTCCACGATGAAGGGAAGCTGCCGGCTGGCGACTGCGCCGACTGCATAGGCGAGCCAGGTCTGATCAAACGGGCCTTTCTTCCGCAGCGCCCTGGCGGCCTCGGGCGGCGCTTCAGACGTCCAATTTCCCTCGCCATCGGGCGCGGCACGAAAGAGATAGTGGGCGACGCCCGCTTCGCGCAGCGCCATTGTCAGGGCGTGGCACAGCGTCGACTTGCCAGCGTGAGGCGGTCCGCATACAATCAGGGCAGGGTAGGGGTTCATGGTTAGGATGGGTCGGGCTTCTCGAACCCCGCCATTGTACGTAATCGGAAGGCTCTTCATGTCTCCAAATGCTGGCTCATCCCGCCCAACGCCCATCGCCCTCATCGTCAGCCTCGGCGGCAAGCCCCAGATTGCGACTTTTATGCTGGAGGCGCTGCGGGCGCGCGGCCATCTGGTTGATCGCCTGCACGTCCTGCATCTCTCGACGCAAGACCCGCGCATGCAACGATCGCTGGACGCCTTGAGGGTGGCCCTGCGCAACGACGCGGGCGATCCCCCGGTTGCGATCGAGACACACCCCATTCGTCCTGTGAAGGCGATGCCTGCCAACGGCACCCATCCGCTGTGGGGGGAGCCCATTCTGACCGTGGACGATCCGCGGGCACCGGACGCGATCTGGATGACGGGGCAGGCCCTGATTGCGCGCCTGCGCAATGAAGGCTGCGCGCTGCATTTGTGCGTGACCGGCGGCCCGCGC
Source organism: Thermoflexales bacterium (assembly GCA_019694215.1). GTDB lineage: Bacteria > Chloroflexota > Anaerolineae > J036 > Brachytrichaceae > Brachythrix. The sequence goes on along the minus strand of JAIBCK010000074.1, from coordinate 585 downwards.
CTGATTGGCATCCAGATGATGAGCGTCGCCTCGCTGATGTTTGGGGGTGGGGATGAGGTTTGGCATCTTTACACCCCGCCCGACCTTCGAGAGCGGGCGGGCGAGGGGGCTGTGATGTCGGCGCCGGGACAGGTGCGCCTGGTCCGGGTGCCGTTGCTGCCGTTGGGTGCCCTGGCGCCGGCGCTGCGGGTGATTGCCTTCAGTCGACCCGAGGACGTCATCGAGGCTGGACAGCGGCGCTTGTCCATGGAACAACGCGCCCGGTGTCGGCAGGTAATTGCCGGTCTGGCACCGCGCGAGCGGGATGCGTTGCAGGCCTTTGCGGCGGGGGCGCGCACGAATGCGGAGGCGGCCAAGCGGCTTGGGGTCAAGGTGTCGACGCTGGGGACCTACACCGGCAAGATCTACGGGTTGTGTCGCGAGGCATGGGGTGACGCGCCCGATGCTCGTCTGTCGCATCAGGACCTGCGCGAGCGCTTCCGGGGTTTGCCCGCTGAAGTCTGGACTTGAACGCATACCGTGAAAAGACTACCGCCAGGTGGCCAGTCTTGGATCAGTCACCCGGGGGAGAAAATCTCAGGGGGT
>JAIBCK010000073.1 GCA_019694215.1 Thermoflexales bacterium | reverse complement strand
ACGCCGGGTGGCGACAGGCAAGGCGACGAAACGCCGGGCAGTGGCACGCCGCTTTTCCAGAACCCCAACTGCCCGTAGAATCAAAGGCATCCGGTTCGAAAAAAATACAGGGGGTTCGATGAACAGAACGACATTCAAGACGATTTTGCTCGCCACGGCCGCGGTGCTGACCACCGTTGCAGCCGGCCGTGCCAATGCCGCGCCCGCCCTGCCCAAGGCAGGGGGCGAATTGACCGACAGCCCGAACGGGATCTACCTGGTCGAGATGGCCGACTCACCCGCAATCGCCTATTCCGGCGGTGTGGCAGGTTACAAGGCGACCGCGCCCGGCCAGGGCAAGAAGATCGATCCACTTGCGACCGACGTGCTACGCTACAACGCCTTCCTCGACAGCAAGCATGACGCCGCTCTGGCATCGGTTGGTGCACAGGGCAGGAAGACAGCCAGCTACCACTTCAGCTACAACGGGTTTGCAGCCAAACTGTCGCCCACGCAGGCAGCGGCGCTGAAGCGCCAGCCCGGCGTGGTCAATGTGGTGGCAGATGAGCTCCAAACGGTGGACACGTCGTCCACGCCGGCCTTCCTCGGCCTGAACGCGCCTGGCGGCCTGTGGGAGCAGCTCGGCGGCATCGGCCTGGCCGGTGATGGCATCATCATCGGCATCATCGACACCGGCATCTGGCCGGAAAACCCGAGCTTCTCTGACCGAACGGGTCTCAATGGCAATGGCAGCCAGGACGGCAAGCTGGACTATCAGCAGATTCCGGGCTGGCACGGCAAGTGCACGCCCGGGCAGGCCTTCCCGGCGTCGTCGTGCAATCAGAAGCTGATCGGCGCGCAGTGGTTCAACGCCGCCTTCGGCGGGGATGCCGGCGCCGCTGCGGCCATGCCGTGGGAGTTCATGTCCGCGCGCGACTTCGGTGGCCATGGTTCGCACACCGCATCGACCTCCGGCGGCAACGCCAATGTCCCGGTGAACGGCCCTGCTTCCGTCTTCGGCAGCATCAGCGGCATTGCCCCGCACGCCCGCATCGCCGCCTACAAGGCGCTGTGGGAAGTCTCTCCCGGCCAGGGCAGCGGCTACAACTCCGACCTGGTGGCCGCCATCGATCAGGCCGTCGCCGATGGCGTCGACGTGATCAACTACTCGATCAGCGGGACGCAGACCAACTTCCGCGACCCCGTCCAGATCTCCTTCCTCTACGCCGCGCAGGCGGGCATCTTTGTCGCCGCGTCGGCGGGCAACAGCGGCCCCACGACGGCCACCGTTGCCCATCCCGGCCCGTGGCTCACCACGGTTGCGGCTGGTACGCACAACCGCGGCGGGAGTGGTAGCGTGACGTTGGGCAATGGCGCCACCTACTACGGCGCTTCGCTCGCTCCGGCGACGGGACCGTATCCGTTGATCGACTCGGTGGCTGCCGGCTTCGCGGGTGCGGATGCCACGCAGCTTGCGCTGTGCTACGGCGCGGCGGATGGCGTTGCGCCCGTCCTCGACCCCGCCAAGGTCGCCGGCAAGATCGTCGTGTGCGATCGCGGCGTCACCGCGCGCGTGAACAAGAGCCAGGCCGTCAAGGACGCAGGCGGTGTGGGCATGATCCTGCTCAACCCCTCAGCCAACTCGCTCAACGCGGACTTCCATGCCGTGCCGACCGTGCACCTGCAGAACACGGATCGCGCCGCGGTCAAGGCCTACGCGGCCACCCCCGGCGCAACGGCCAAGATCAACGCAGCCACGATCACCTACGCCGAGCCGGCGCCGTTCACCGCGTCGTTCTCCTCGCGCGGCCCGCTGCGCGCCTCGTCCGACCTGCTCAAGCCGGATCTCATCGCCCCCGGCCAGGACATCCTGGCGGCCGTGGCGCCGCCCGGCAATGGCGGGCGGTGGTTCGATCTCTACAGCGGCACCTCGATGTCCAGCCCGCATGTGGCCGGCCTCGCCGCGCTGCTCAAGCAGGCGCATCCGGACTGGACGCCCGCGATGATCAAATCCGCCCTGATGACGACGGGCGGCGATGTGCTGGATGGCCCGAACACCAATCCGCTCGTGATCTTCCGCCAGGGTGCCGGACACGTCCGCCCGAACAAGGCGGTTGACCCCGGCCTGGTGTTCAACGCAGGCTGGTCGGACTGGCTCTCCTTCATCTGCGCGGTGCAGGGCAGCGGTCTGGCCTCCACCTGCGCAGCCTTCCCGGTCATCGACCCGAGCGACTTCAACGGCGCCTCCATTGCGATCGGCGAGCTCGCCGGCTCACAGACGGTGACGCGCCGCGTGACCAACGTCGGAAGCCAGGCCGAGACCTACACGGCCAGCTACACGGGCCTGGGGGGCATCCAGGTCGGTCTGCCGGGCTCCTTCACGGTCGCCAAGGGCGCGACGCAATCACTGTCCTTCTCGTTTCGCACCACGACTGCGGCGCTCAACAGCTATGTTGGTGGTCAGATCACGCTGACGGGTGACAAGGGCCATGTCGTGCGCTTCCCGGCCGTCATCCGACCGGTGGCGCTCGCGGCACCCGGCAGCGTCTCCAGCGCCGGCGGCGCGATCAGCTACAACGTCGTGTTTGGGTACAACGGCAGCTTCACGGCGTCGGCGCGCGGGCTGGTGCCGGCGGCAATCACCGCGGACACCGTCGCCGATGACCCGACCGACAGCACCTGCTCGTTGTCATCGCCCAACGCAAAGATCATCTCCGTGGCCGTGCCTGCGGGCACCACCTACGCGCGCTTTTCGCTGTTCGATGCGGATGTCAATGCCGGATCGGACCTCGACCTGTGCGTGTTCAATGGCGCGGGCACGCTGGTCGGCGCGAGTGGCTCTGGCACATCGGCCGAAGAGGTCAACCTGGTCAACCCGGCGGCAGGCACCTACAGCGTCGTTGTCCAGGGCTGGGGCGTGGCGGGCACGACGCCGTTCAAGCTCCACACCTGGCAGGTCGGATCGACGAGCGCCGGCAACATGACCGTCAGCGCGCCAGCGACGGCGGTGCTGGCGGGCTCGGGCACGATCAACCTGAGCTTCACCGGTCTCACGCCGGGCGTCAAGTATGTCGGCTCGGTCGCCTACGGCGGCGCGTCCGGGATGCCCAGCCCGACGATCGTGTCGGTAAATCCGTAGCGCGCTCACGCGCTTCGTTCGCTTGAAGGAACCGCGGCCCGATAATCCGGGCCGCGGTTTCTTTTTCGTGTTCACCCGTTCAAGCCTCGCCCTGTATCTCGCCGGGATCGTGGTCTTCTGCGACCTGTATCTCTCGCAACCGCTGCTGCCGCTGTTCGGCCGCACGTTCGGCATCACGCCTGCCACGGCCGGGCTCTCCGTCTCCGTCGTCACCCTGATGATCGCGCTGACCTCCAGCGTGTATGGCCCGCTCAGTGATCGATTGGGACGCAAGCGGGTGATGGTCAGCGCACTGGCCGCGCTCGCGGTGCCGACGGCGCTCGGCGCGTTCGCCCCGAGCTACCCGCTGCTGCTCGTGGCGCGCGCCGCGCAGGGCGCCCTCGTCGCCGGCGTGACCGGGGTTGCGGTCGCGCACATCGGCGACACACTGCCACCCGGCCGGATCGGACAGGCGGTGGGGTTGTGGATCGCCTCGAACGTGATCGGCGGGCTGGTCGGCCGCGTGGCCAGCGGCTGGATCGCGGACCTGCTCGACTGGCGGGCCAGCTTCCTCGCCTTCGCCGCCCTGACGGCGGTGGCGGCGCTGGCGCTGCGGCAATGGCTGATCGCGGACGCCCCGCACCCCGGCCCCCTCGCGCGATCGGCCCGCGCGGACATGGCGATGCACCTGCGTGACCCGCGCCTGCGCAGCGCCTCCGTGATCGGCGCGGCGTTGTTCTTCGCCTTTATCGGGACGTTTACGTATCTTCCCTACCTGCTGACGGCGCCGCCCTACTCCCTGCCCACCGCGCTGGTCGGCAGCGCGTATGTCACCTACATCGCCGGCGTCTTCACGTCGCCGCTGGCTGGCCGGCTCTCGGCGCGCGTGCACCGGCTCGACCTCAGCGCGGCCGGGCTGCTCATCGCCGCGCTGGGGCTGGCGCTCACGCTGCTGCCCTCACTGGCCGCGATCCTGTGTGGTCTGTTGACGTTGTGCGTAGGCAACTTCCTCTCGCAGGCGGTCATGCCCGCCCATGTCAACGCCACGGCGGCGCGCGCAAAAGGCGCGGCCAGCGCGCTGTATGGCAGCTTCTACTACGGCGGGGCGGTGCTGGGTGCCTTCCTGCCCGGCCTGGCGCTCAGCGCGTGGGGATGGCCCGGCGTCGTCGGCGCCTGCGTGCTGGGCCTGTTGCTGGCGCTGATCGTCAACCGCGCAGCGCGGCGAATTGCATAACGGACGCTACGCTTCTCCGCCCCGCCTCGCCCGCGCCACGGCCTCGCCCAGCACCTCGACGGCCTCGTCGATCTCGGCCTCGCTCGTCGCGCCCATGTGGCCGATGCGCAGCAGCCGGCCCTGTTGACGCCCCCAGCTCCCACCCAGCTCGACGCCCATCTCGCGCGCGATCACGCGCACGGCGTCACCGTTGACATCGTCGGGCATGCGCACCGCCGTCAGCGTGGGCGAATAGGCGCCCGGGTTGGCGAACAGCGCCAGCCCCAGCCCGCGCACGCGCTCGCGCGTGAAGGCGGCCACCCGCTCGTGGCGGGCCAGCACGGCCTCGATGCCCTCGGCGCGGATGCGGGCCGCGGCGACGTCCAGCGCGTTCATCACCGCCAGCGAGGGGGTGAAGGGCGTCATGCCCTGGTGAAAGTAGTCGCGGTATTGCGCCCAGTCCATGCTGAAGCGCGGCGCGCGCGCCGTCTTGTAGGCCTCCCAGGCGCGCGGCCCCACGGCGACGGTGGCGATCCCGGGCGGTCCCATCAGCGCCTTCTGCGAGGCCGCGCTGAGCGCGTCGATGCCCCAGGCGTCGAACTGCGTCGCCACGCCGCCCAACGCACTGACAGCATCCACGAGAATCAACGCGTCGCTGCTGGCGCGGATCGCCGCGGCCAGCTCGCCGAGCGGATGCAGGACGCCGGTGTAGCTTTCGTTGTGCGTGAGTAGCACGGCGCGGATGCCGGGATGCGCGCGCAGATACGCGGCCACGGCATCGGGATCGAGCGGCGCGCCATCGGGGAAGGTCAGGCTCTCGACGTTCACGCCGTAGACCGCTGCGATCTCGCCGAACTTCTCGCCGAAGTAACCGGCCGACACCGCCAGCGCGCGGTCACCGGCGTTGAGGGTGTTGGCGATCATCGACTCCACACCCGCCCAGCCCGAGCCCGACAAGAAGAAGAGGTCCTGGCGCGCGCCGCACAGGGCTTGCGTGGTTGCCGTGATGCGGCGGAGCAGGTCCGCGAATTCGGCGCCGCGATGGTCGATCATCTGCTTTCTCATCGCATCGAGCACATCGGCGGGCAGAGAGGTGGGTCCGGGCAGGCGAAAGTTCATGATCTCCGGTGTCTAGATGGCGGTGGGGGGTGTGTAGGCGCCGAAGATGCGCCGCAGCGTTGTGCCGATCTCACCCACCGTGAGGCCGGCCCGCACGCAATCGATGAGCACGGGCATCAGGTTGTCGCTGCCCTGCGCGGCGCGTTCGAGCGCGGCGGTCTGCGCCGCGACGGCCTCCGCCGAGCGCCCGGCCCGCCAGTCGGCCAGCCGCGCGCGTTGGCGCGCCTCGATGCTGGCATCGACCTTGAAGCGCTTCACCGCCGCGGCGGCGGGCGCGTCCTCGACAAACTCATTCACGCCGACGATGACGCGCTGGCCGGATTCGACGTCCTTCTGGTGCGCGTAGGCGGCGTCGGCGATCTGCGCCTGCATCCAGCCCGATTCGATGGCCTTGACCGCGCCACCCTGCGCGTCGATGCTGGCGATCAGCGCGGCCGCGCGCTGTTCGAGCGCGTCGGTCAGATACTCCAGCGCGTGCGAGCCGCCCAGCGGGTCGACTGTTTCCGTTGCTCCGCTTTCGTGGGCGATGATCTGCTGCGTGCGCAGCGCCACCCGAACGGCCTCCTCGGTCGGCAGCTGGAGGGCTTCATCCATGCCATTGGTGTGCAGGCTCTGCGCGCCGCCCATCACCGCGGCCAGGGCCTGGATGGTGACGCGGGCGACGTTGTTCACGGGCTGGCTGGCGGTCAGCGTGCTGCCGCCGGTCTGGGTGTGGAAGCGCAGCATGCAGCTGCGCGGATCGCGCGCGCCGAAGCGCTCGCGCATGATCTTCGCCCACAGCCGCCGCGCCGCGCGGAACTTGGCCACCTCCTCGAGGAAGTGGTTGTGCGCGTTGAAGAAGAAGGCGAGCTGGCCGGCGAAGTCGTCGACGCTCATCCCGGCCTTCAGCGCGGCTTCGACGTAGGCGATGGCGTTGGCCAGGGTGAAGGCGATCTCCTGGGCGGCGGTGCTGCCGGCCTCGCGGATGTGATAGCCGCTGATCGAGATGGTGTTCCAGCTCGGCATCTCGGCCGCGCAAAACGCAAAAACATCCGTCACCAACCGCATCGAGGGGCCGGGCGGGAAGACATACAGCCCGCGCGCGGCGTACTCCTTGAGGATGTCGTTCTGCACCGTTCCACGCAGCGCGCGCATGGCGACGCCCTGCTCCTGGCCCACCGCGATGTAGAGCGCCAGCAGCAGCGCGGCCGGCGCGTTGATCGTCATCGAGGTGCTGACCTTGTCCAACGGAATTTTGTCCAGTAGCACGCGCATGTCGCCCAGCGTGCTCACGCTCACGCCGACCTTGCCCACTTCGCCCGCCGCCAGGGCGTCGTCGGCGTCCATCGCGAGCTGGGTGGGCAGGTCGAAGGCTACCGACAGCCCGGTCTGGCCCTGCGAGAGCAGAAATCGATAACGGGCGTTGCTCTCCTGCGCCGAGGCGAAGCCGGCATACTGGCGCATCGTCCACAGCCGCGAGCGGTACATGGTGGGATGCACGCCCCGGGTGAAGGGATACTCGCCCGGGAAGTCGCCATCCCCGTGCACCACCTCGAACGGGATGCCGGAAGGCGTTTCAAAGCGGACGCGCCGCTCGGGCGCGCGCGTGAGGGAAGGCCGGAGCGTGTCACGCTCCCAGTCGGCGCGGGTGCGGGTCATCGTGTGAGGGGGGTGATCAGGCCTGCGGGCCGCCAAAGAGCTGGCTGGTCAGCGATTCGCCGCCCTGCTGGGGGACGTAGATCGTCCCGTAGGCGGCCTCGAAGCGCTCGATGTTCTCCTGCAGCGCGCGCAGCAGGAGCTTGGCGTGCATGGGCGCGCACACCACGCGGGCACCCACACGCGCCGACGTCACATTCGGCATGATGCGGGCGAAATCCAGAATGAACTCGGCCGGCGAGTGCTGGATCACCACGAAGTTCGAATAGGTGGCATCCAGACCAGGCGGCAATTCGAGCTGCAGTTGTGCGGGTTGCTGGGACGGGCGCTGAGCTTGGGCCATGCGCAAAGCATACCCGATTCACCCTCTTCGCCCGCTCAACGCGGCCAGCGCCGCCCGCGCGGCGTGATGGCCGCACATGCCATGCGCGCCCGGCCCGGGCGGCGTCGCGGAGGAGCACAGATACACGCCCTCCAGCGGCGTGGCGTACGGGTTTGTCGAAAGCGTTGGGCGGAAGAGCAGCTGTACGGCGTCGTTGGCCCCGCCGCTGATGTCGCCGCCGACCACGTTCGGGTTGTAGGCCTCATAGCCCGCCGCGGTGACGCGCACGGTCTCCAGGATGAGGTCGCGGAAGCCCGGCGCAAAGCGCTCGATCTGCGCGGTGATGGCCTCGCCGTGGTCGCGGGTGTCGCCATGCGGGACGTGGCAATACGCCCAGGCCGTGTGCGCGCCGGCCGGGGCGCGGGTCGCGTCGAACAGGCTGGGCTGGGTGAGCAGCACAAACGGGCGCGGACCGGGCTCACCGCGCCAGGCCGCCCGCTCGCTCGCCGCGACCTCCGCCAGCGTGCCGCCCAGGTGCACGGTCGGCGCCTGCGCGCAGGCGGGATCGCGCCAGGGGATCGGCGCGCGCAGGGCGTAATCGATCTTGAACACGCCCGGGCCATAGCGGTAGCGCGCATACGGCCGGCGCGCTGCCGATGCGAGTCGTCCACCGGCCAACGCCAGAAACTGGCGCGGGGTGACATCCAGCAGCGTCACCGCCGCGGGCGGAAGCTCGGCCAGGTCGCGCACCCACGCGCCCGTGATGACGCGCCCGCCCAACGTTTTGAGATATGCCACGAGCGCGTCGGCGAGGCGCTGCGCGCCGCCCTCCGGGAGCGGCCACCCCACCGCATGGGCGGCCGTGCCCAGCAGCGCAGCCGAGGCGGCCGCAAAGGGTGCCTCGAGCGCGACCATGCCGTGCGCGGCCTGCCCGGCTAGCAGGGCCCGCGCGCGTGGGGTGCGGAAGCTCAGCCGCGCCAGCGCCGTCGCCGGCCAGGCCGCCCGCAGCCCAAACCCGGCAAGCGCGAGCGGATGACGCGGCAGAAGACGGAGCGGCGCCAGCACCGTTGCGGACAGCGCCGGCCAGGCCGCCACGAGCGGGCCGAACAGGCGCCGGTACGCCGGGCCATCGACGCCCAAGCCTTCAACGGTTTCGGCCAGATCGCGCGTGACAAGCACGGCCGGGGCATCGTCGAAGGGATGCGCGAGCGTGGCCGGCGGGTTGATCCAGCGCAGGCCGTGTTCGGCCAGGGGCAGGCTGGGCAGAAAAGACGCCCCCAGCGCAAGTGGGAAGATGGCCGCGCACACATCACGCACGAAGCCGGTCTGCGGGAAGGGCGCGCTGCGCACGCCACCGCCGGGCGTGGCGGCCCCTTCGATCACCGTCACGGACAGGCCCGCGCGCGCCAGGGTGATGGCGGCGGCAAGGCCATTGGGCCCGCTGCCGAGGACGGTGGCGGTGGCCGGATCTCGCATGCCGGAGAAGGCCTAGCGGTCCGTCTGCGGCGGCAATTCGTCCGCAATCCGGCAGCCGCCCAGATGCTCCGGGCGCAGCGAATCGGCAAACGTCACCACTTCACAACCAAGGCGGGCCCGGTCGTCGAGGCTCTTCATCACCGTCCGCGTGACCAGCACCCCGAGCCCGAGGTCGCGGATGGCGTGCTCGTGCTCGGCGTCGACGACATCCATGACGAAGCCGTTGATGAACTCGGCGTAGTGGTGGGCGACAGTGGTTGCCGAGGGGGTCTCGCCCAGCTCGCGCATGAGCTTGGCGGCCGGGCCGTTCAGCGCGCTCCCGCCCACGATGGGCGAGACGGCGATGATGGGCGCCGAGGCGTTGAGCAGCGCGTCGCGTACACCGCCGGTGCGCAGGATGGGGTCCACGCTGAGATACGGGTTGGAGGGACACAACACGATGGTGTCGGCGGTTTCGATGGCGCGCAGCACCTCGAGCGTCGCCTCGGCGCGCTCGACGCCCTCGAAGCGGATGGCGGTCACGCGCGGTTGCCAGCGCAGGCGCACGAAATACTCCTGATACGCCAGCGTGCCGCTCGCGGTGTCCACGACGGTGCGGACCTTGCCATCGGTCATCGGCAGCACGCGCGTCGTCAGCCCCAGCGCGCGCGCCAGCCGGGTCGTCACCTGGGTGGGCGTGTCGCCATCCCGCAATGCCTGGGTGCGCAGCATGTGGGTGGCGAGATCGCGGTCGCCGAGGCGGTACCACGGATGCGCGCCGTAGCGCTCGAGCATCTCAAAATTCGCCCAACGGTCCTCAGCAAGTCCCCAGCCATGGTCCGGATCCGCCAGGCCGGCCAGCGTGTACATGACGGTGTCGACATCCGGGGAGATGCGCAGCCCGAACAGATCGAAGTCGTCGCCCGTGTTGACGATGACCGTCAGATTCTCGGCGCCCACGCTGCGCGCCAGACCATCCGCCATCTTGGCGCCACCGATTCCGCCCGCAAGCGCGACAAAGTTCATGCGGATGATTGTGGCCGCGCCGGCCGAAACTGTCAAACGCCGTTCGGACCGGCCGGCGGGCTGCCTTCTGCTATCGTGGCGGCATGCCGCGCAGCGCCGCCCGCCCGGGCCCCTCCAGCTACGATGCCGTGTACGAGGTCGTGCGCCTGATCCCGGCCGGCCACGTCATGAGCTACAGCGGCGTGGCGCGTCAGATGGGCCGGCCCGGCCTGCAGCGCATGGTGGGTTATGCGCTCCGCGCCCTCAAAGACAGCCGCGGCCCCGCCGTGCCGTGGTGGCGGGTGGTCAATGCCGAGGGCCGCATCTCCAACGCATACGGCCCCGAACTGCAGCGCGCCAAGCTGATCGCGGAGGGCGTCGCCGTCTCGGCGGACCTGCGCCTGGACCTGGCGGCCTATGACGCCGAGGAGCTGGTCTTCGCGCGGCTGAGCGCGCGGCGCAGCCAGCGCCCGCGCAAGGTCGGCTAGCCGGCCAGCAGTTTCTCGGCCGCTTCGTCGCTCAACCGTTCGAGGGTCTGGGTGTCCTCTGAGCCGCCCACGAGAAACTCGTATTCGGTCCAGTACAGGTAGTACGTGCCGCACCGCGCGCAGCGCAGCAGCTGATGCAGGCGCGCGCTGTCGGGCTTGAGGTCGCGCACCAGGACGAGCTGGTTGGCCTCGGCCGGCAGCGAGGTGTCCCACTCGGGACGTCCGCCCTTCTGCTCGCCGCGCGACCAGTCCTTCAAATGCTTGCACGTCTCGCAGGCTTCCCAACGCTTGTTTTCAGGCACTTCATCCCCCTCGTGACCCTGATTGTCGCGTACTGCCGCCGGCCTGATCTGGTAAAATAGAGCAAATGTTCTAGCTGCGTCGGTGCGGTCCGTGTGACCCGCAGGCGCGCCCTTTTTTCAACGCATGACAGATCAGGACAAGACCGCGCCCCAGGAATACGGCGCCAAACAAATTCAGGTGCTGGAGGGGCTCGAGGCCGTCCGCAAGCGCCCCGGCATGTATGTCGGTGGCACGGACAGCAAGGCCATGCACCACCTCATCTTCGAGGTGGTCGACAACAGCGTCGACGAGGTGCTGGCCGGCAACTGCGACCGAATCGACATCACGATTCACGCCGACGAGTCCGTCACCGTGCAGGACAACGGGCGCGGCATCCCGACCGACATCCACCCCACCTTCCGCAACAAGCAGGGGGAGAAGGTCAGCACGCTCGAAGTGGTCATGACCAACCTGCACGCCGGCGGCAAGTTTGGCTCCGGCGCGTACACCGTGTCGGGCGGTCTGCATGGCGTTGGCGTCAAGGCCGTCAACGCGCTGTCCAGCACGGCGACGGTCGAGGTGCGCCGCGACGGCAAGGTCTTCCGCCAGACCTACAAGGAAGGCAAGCCGACCAGCAAGGTCGAAGTCGTCGGCAAGGTCAAGCCCAACGAGACCGGCACACGCACCACCTTCCTGCGCGACACCAAGATCTTCACCGAGGACAACACCTATCGCTTCGACAGCCTGGCGCAGCGCTTCCGCGAGATGGCATTCATCACGCGCGGGGTCACGATCGTCTTCCGCGATGAGCGCGATGACCGCGAGATGTCGTTCTATTTCGAGGACGGCATCACCGCCTTTGTGCGCTACCTCAACCGAAACAAGGAGACCCTGCATCCGGTGGTCTCGGCGAGCAAGCAGGTGGACAAGATCGGCGTCGAGGTCGCGCTGCAGTACACCGACGCCACGGCCGCCAGCGAGTTCTACTTCGCCAACACCATCAACACCCCCGACGGCGGCACGCACCAGACCGGCCTGCGCAGCGCCATCACGCGCTCGCTCAACGACTACGCCCGCAAGGCCAACCTGCTCAAGGAGAAGGATGGTTCGTTGGACAGCCGCGACACGCTGGAAGGGCTGACCGCCATCGTCAGCATCAAGCACCCCGAGCCGCAGTTCGAGAGCCAGACCAAGGTCAAGCTCATGAACACCGACGCGAAGACGGCGGTGGAGCAGGTCGTGCGTGAGGCGCTGGCGTCGTATCTCGAGGAGAATCCCCGCGACGCCAAGTCGATCATCGAGAAGTGTCTCGTCAGCCAGCGCGCGCGAGAGGCGGCCAAGGCGGCCAGCGAGCTCGTCCGCCGCAAGAGCGCGCTGGAGAGCGGCACGCTGCCCGGCAAACTCGCCGACTGCTCGGAGCGCGACCCGGCCAAGTGCGAGATCTTCATCGTCGAGGGAGACTCGGCCGGTGGCTCGGCCAAGCAGGGCCGCGACCGCCACTTCCAGGCCATCCTGCCGCTGTTCGGCAAGATCATGAACACCGAGCGCGCGCGGCTGGACAAGATCCTGGGCAGCGACGCGATCAAGGCGCTGATCAGCGCCGTGGGCACCGGCATCGGCGAGCAGTTCAACGTCGACAACCGCCGCTATGACCGCATCGTGCTGATGTCCGACGCCGACGTCGACGGCAGCCACATTCGCACGCTGCTGCTGACCTTCTTCTTCCGCTACATGAACGCGCTGGTCGAGGGCGGCCACCTGTATATCGCCCAGCCGCCGCTGTATCGCATCGAGACGCGCAAGGGGGGCAAGGAAGTGCGCTACTGCTACTCGGACGGCGAACGCGATCAGATCTTCACCGAGCTCAAGGCCAAGGGCGTGGACAGCGCCAACACCTCGCAGGTGGTGGTGCAGCGCTTCAAGGGTCTGGGCGAGATGAATGCCGAGCAGCTCTGGGAGACGACCATGGATCCCAACCGGCGCACCCTGCTCAAGGTCACGGTCGATGACGCCGCCGAGGCCGATCGCACGTTTGACATGCTGATGGGCAACTCCGTCCCGCCGCGGCGCAACTTCATCACCCGGCACGCGCGCGAAGTGCGCAACCTGGACATCTAGCCGCGACATCCCGCACAACAAAAATGGCTCCGGACCACCGTCCGGAGCCATTTGCGTTTCCGCCCGCGTCAGCCGCGCATCCCGGCCCGCATGAATCGGGTGAGCATCGCGGCGGAGGGGTGATTGACCTCCGCGATCCGCGCGATGACGGCGTCGCGGTCGTACTCGACCTGCCGGGGTTCGAGCCGATAGCCCGAGGCATCCGCATGCAGCAGGGCGTATTTGGCGCGCAGGTCGGACAGCGGAGAGTTGCTCAGGCTGCCCGGGTTGAGGACGGTCACGTTGCCGGAGGTCCGCTGGAAGGGCAGGTGGGTGTGCCCGATCAGGACGAGGTCGGCATCGCAGCCGACGAGCGCGGCGGCCAGCTCGTCGTCGCTCAGGTCGGGCGGCAGGCCGCGCCCGTCATCGGTCCCCGGCGCGGCGTGCACGCACAACACGCGCGTGCCGTCGGGCAGGCTCAGACGCGCTTCGACGGGCAGCCCGCCCAGCCAGGCCTGACGGCCTCCGGCCAGCGTGGCCCCCATCGTCCACATCAGCGCGCAGGCCACCGGCAGCCAGCGCTCGCCGGGCGCGGTCTGCATCTCGCCCACCCACTTCTCGACCATCCCGGCGCTGGACGCGTAACGGTCGGTGTTGCCCCGCACGAAGGTGGCGTTTGGCAGGGCCCGGATGCGGTCGATCACCGCGACCGGGTCGGGGCCGATGGCGGCATAGTCGCCGAGCAACAGATATCCGTCCACGCCGCCGGCGGCCGCGATGTCGGCCAGCACGGCCTCCAGCGCGTGCAGGTTGCCGTGGATGTCGGACAGGATTGCATAACGCATAGAAGTCATGGCGATATTCGTCGCGGCGGATCAGGCCACCGCGCGCTCGATCTCGGCCATGACGTCGGCGGCGAGGGCATCAACGACATCGAGGGCCTTGAGGTTTTCCTGCACCTGCTCGGCGCGGCTGGCCCCGGTGATGACGGTGCTGACATGCGGGTTCTTCAGACACCAGGCCAGCGCCAGCTGGGCCATGGTCACCCCCAGCCCCGCGGCGATGGGCGCGAGCTTGCGCGCCTTGCCCACCCGCGCCGGGTCGGTGACCGCGTTCTGGATCCAGGCGTATTCCTTGAGCGCGGCGCGGGTGCCGGCCGGGATGCCATCGTTGTATTTGCCGCTCAGCAGCCCCGAGGCGAGCGGGCTCCAGATCGTTGTGCCCAGCCCGATGCCGTCATACAGCGGCTCGTATTCCTTCTCGACGCGATCGCGCCACAGCAGGTTGTACTGCGGCTGCTCCATCTGCGGCTTGCGCAGGTGATGGCGCTCGGCGATCTGCCAGGCCTGGCGGATCTGCTCGGCCGGCCACTCCGAGGTGCCCCAGTAGAGCGCCTTGCCGCTGGCGACGATGTCGTTCATCGCCCACACGGTCTCTTCGACGGGCGTCTCCGGGTCGGGGCGATGGCAGAAGACGAGGTCGACGTAGTCCATCTGCAGGCGGCGCAGCGAGCCGTCGATGGCCTGCATCAGATACTTGCGGTTGAGTGTGTTCTTTTCGTTGGGCCCGGCATTCAGGCCCCAGAAGAACTTGGTCGACACGGCGTAGCTGGCGCGTCGCCAGCCCGCGCGCTTGAGCGTCGCGCCCATGATCGTCTCGGACTGGCCGCTGGCATACGCCTCGGCGTTGTCGAAAAAGTTGACCCCGGCGTCGTAGGCGGTCTTCATGATCTCGTAGGCGGTGTCCTCGCCCACCTGAAACTTGAACGTCACCCATGAGCCAAGCGAAAGCGCACTGAGTTTGAGGCCCGAAGAGCCAAGGCGTCGGTATTGCATGCCGAAAGTCTACTCCGGATCGGACATAATCCGCGCATGCTGCCGATCCTGGGCGAGACGACGCCATTCCCGCCGGTCTCCCGCGCGCTGCGGAACCCGAACGGGCTGCTGGCCGTTGGCGGTGCGCTCACGCCGGCGCGGCTGCTGGACGCCTATCGGCAGGGCATCTTCCCCTGGTCGGGGCCGGGCGAGCCGATGCTGTGGTGGTCGCCCAACCCGCGCATGGTGCTGCGCGTGGCCGACTTTCACGTCAGCGCCTCGCTGGCCCGGCGCGTGCGCTCGGGCCGCTTCGAGACCCGCCTGAACACGGCCTTTCGCGCGGTGATGGAGGCCTGTGCCGCGCCGCGGCCGGGGCAGGATGGCACCTGGATCACCCCTGAGGTGATCGACGGCTACTGTGCGCTGCACGCGGCGGGATACGCGCATTCGGTGGAGAGCTGGCTGGAGGGCGCGCTGGTCGGCGGGTTGTATGGTGTGCTGATCGGGCGGATGTTCTTTGGCGAATCGATGTTTGCGCGGGCGACGGACGCGTCGAAGGTGGCGCTGGTGCGGCTGGTCGAGGCGCTCCGCGCGGCCGATGTGCCGCTCATCGATTGTCAGCAGGAGACGCGCCACCTCGCGTCCTTTGGCGCGCGCCCGATCCCACGGGGAGAGTTCATTCGCACCCTGCGCCCGCTCGTCGCGGCGGGGCAGGCGGTCTTTGGTGCGTCGGCGTGAGGGGGTGCTCGTCATGCGTCATACGTCATGCGTTAGGGGCGTCTCCGTGGCGCAATATTGCAACCAAACAGAAGAACGAAGCAACGAAGAGGATCGAACGAAATTTGCGTCTTGCGTGCCTGCATGGCCGCAACTCGACGAAAAACAGAAGAACGAAGGGACGAAGTTGGATAAATAGTATTCTTCGTTATGCTTCGCTTCTTCGTTCTTCTGTTTGACGCCGAGCCACCACACAAGACGCAGACCGCGTTCGTGCACCTTCGTCAAACTTCGATTCTTCGTTCTTCTGTTTGACGCCGAGCCACCGCCATGCAAGGCGCAGACCGCGTTCGTGCACCTTCGTCAAACTTCGATTCTTCGTTCTTCTGTTCGACGCCGAGCCGCCGCCACGCAAGGCGCAGACCGCGTTCGTGCACCTTCGTCAAACTTCGATTCTTCGTTCTTCTGTTTGACGCCGAGCCACCACGCAAGACGCAGACCGCGTTCGTGCACCTTCGTCAAACTTCG
>JAIBCK010000173.1 GCA_019694215.1 Thermoflexales bacterium | reverse complement strand
GCAGGTCGTAGCGGTAGTGATGTTGCGGGCAGATGATCTGATCGCGCACCAGCAGCCCCTCGCCCAGATCCCCCAGCGCATGCGGGCAGTTGGCGCTGATGGCGCGCACACTGCCATCGCTCAGCCGAATGACGACGACGGGGCGGCCATTGAAGCGCGAGGCATGGGGCGCGTCGACGGGCAGGTCATCCAACGCCACGACCGCGACGAAGTCGTCCGAGGCCGCGGTCATCCGTCGGGCTCCCGCAGCTGACGCAGCGTTCCCGCGTCAAGGCCTTCCACCGAGTCCGCACGCGCAGATGCCCAACGGATCAAATCGAGACTTTGCCCATCGTAGGCATCGACATCGCGTCGTGCCGACGGGCGGGTGAAGAGGTGGTCATACAGCATCAACCGCAGGTCGCGCGCGGCGAGGTCAAAGGGCAGCCCCGGCAGGTGATAGACATCGGCGCCTTCATCCAGCAGCGCGGGCAGGATTGCGTTCACCCGCAGCTGGCCATACGTCACCGCAAGGTCAACGCGCGTCGGGCCCTCGGGGAAAAGCGCCCGGCGGACGGCGGCACGGGCGCTGTCCGGGCCAAGCCGCGCCGCCGCTGCGAGGCTGGCGTCCAGATCGGGCAGCGGTGAGAAGCCAAAGAGCAACAGCCGCTCGCCCGCGGGCGTGCAGGCGATGAGGGCATCCTCCAGGCGATGCAGCGCCTCGCGCACGGCCGGCGAGGCTGGCACATCACGGTGACCATACAGCCGCGCACGAACACCCCACGCCGCATAATGGTCGCGCAGCGCGGCGCCAGTCAGGCTGGCCACGCTTGCCTGCAGTCCGCGCAGGGCGTAGGCCTCGCCGCGCGCGAAGGCGGAGGGGGGAAGGAGCGGGCACAACACGGTATGCACCCCGCACGCAAATACGCGCCCGAGCATGTTCGACAGCCCCTGCTCGGCCAGGGCCAGGTAGCGCTGCGGGGTCAGGGTTTCGCCAGCCGATCGCAGCAGCGCATAACGGCGCGTGCCATCTCCTGGCAGGGCAATGCTCAATGCCCTGGCACGGACCAGTTCCGCGAGCCGCGCGTCCTCCAGGGCCAGCCATTCGGCAAGCTCCGGTGCCCGGGAGGACATGCCCTCGCCGCGCAGGCGCAGCAAGGGGTCGAAGGCGTCCTCGTCAGCGGCACCGGTCATGCTACGGAATCGAGAGGGCGGCCAGAATCGCCGCTTCAACCACGCGAATGGGGGAATAGAGCTGTTTGCCGATCCACAGCTCGGGCCGCGGATCCAGGTAGTGCGCTTCGAGCCAGGCCTGCCCACGCTTGAGCGACTCACTGGCTTCGCGGGTCGGGCTGTGTGTCAGGGCAAGGACGGCATAGGCGGTCTCCTCAGCGCTTGGCCCCCACTCGCCCCATGAGCCGTCCTCGGCCTGCCTCTTGAGCAGCCAATCGGTGCTGCGGCGCACTTCCTCGCGCACAACAGGATCCGGGTGCAGCGCCAGCGCGCGCACCGCGCAGAACAAGGCGTAGTACGGGCTGGCATGCCATTTGTCCAACCAGGAACCATCCGGGCGACGCGCCGCGAGCAGGAATCGCGTTGCTTTGGCGATCTGTCCCCGATAGCGCTGATGGTTGGGAGAGGTTGCGAAGGCCTCGAGGACGTGGGCGTTCGCGCTCACGGAAGCATTGCGTTCGTTGGCCCAGCACACAAAGCAATCGCTGGCTTCGAAACGCAGCAGGACAAGGGGATCGACAGGCACACCTGCCAGGCGCAGGGCGGCGATGACCAGGCCGGTGTCATCTGAATCCTGCGGGAAGTAGTCCTCGGTCGCCCAGCTGATGCCGCGCACGGCATCGAGTCCATCGCGCAGGCGCATGACGATGCGGCTGCAGGTCGACAGGGCCGCCAGGCTGGAGTCGGCCGACAGCAGGAAGTGCAGCGACCAGGCGGCCTCGAACGCATCGATGGCAAATACGTTGGGCACACCGCCATCGTGGCGGGCCTGCAGGTTGCGCAGCCAGATCGCGCTCTGCTCGTCCCAGCGCGCATTTTGCAGCACCGCGGCGGTGGCGGCCGGCGAGTGACCATAGTGGCCGTTGGGCGAACGCAACCGCGGCAGGAGGTCGTGATCCATGCTGGTGACCAACGCCTCGAGCGAATACACGAGCGAGGACTGGCCGCGCGCCAGGTGCGCGCCAGCCGCGCGCACCAGCTTGGCCTGCATCATGTCGATGATGTCATTGAAGTTCGGCACTTCGAGCTCGATGCCCAGCTTGCGCAAAGCTTGCACCAGGGTCGGCAACTGCACCTCGAAGCCAACGCTGTCATATTGTTGAATGTTCCAATTGCTGAGGGACGTGTTCAAATAGGCCTGCGCGCGTTGTGCGGCTTCGATGCAGCGCGGTGCAAGGTCCTCTGGCACGCTTCGCAGCGCCACGAGCGCGGACATGGTCGGGAGGATGTCATGCGGAAAGGGACCCGACCACGCACCCAACGCGTTCTGATGGCTGAGCAACCAGTCCAACGCTTCCGGAAAAGCCAACTGCCCCGAGTCCCAGGGGGCACGCACCCGTGCGAGCCAGCCCGTGTCATAGGCACTGGTCGTTAGGCGGCCACCCCCAAAGCCAACCCGATAATCCTGCGCAATATCAGCCAGCAGGCGCTGCTGACGGTCCTTCAAGAGTGGCGCTGTATCGGCCATAACATAATGATTATAATCCGGCCTTCAGGTTTTCCCATGGCCCGATCATTGCCCAATCCGACCCGCGCCAGCGCATCGAAGCGGCAGCCCGTGATCGCACGCTCGATGGACTTTCTCATCGCCGTCACGGCGGTCGCGCTCGGCCTGCAGCTGTTCTTTTCGGGCGGCACCCTGAAGGACCTGCCCGTCTTTCTTTCCTTGGTGGGTTTTATGAGCATCCGGCTGTTGGCCGCAACCAACCGGCTGCAAAACGAAACGACCTGGGCGTTTGGTGTGTTGATCTTGGTCTCGGTGATGTGGGCGATCTCCAATCCGGCCTGGTCGATCATCACACTCGCGGCCCCCATCGCGGGGCAGGCCTGGCTGGCCCTCGGCGAGGACCGTCGCGCGATGACCGCGGCAAGCGCGATCGTCCCGGTCACCATGGCCTCGATCGCGCTGATCGGGCAGCAGGAGAACCTTTCCAAAGGCGAGCTGCGCGTTCCGGTCTATCTGG
>JAIBCK010000172.1 GCA_019694215.1 Thermoflexales bacterium | reverse complement strand
CCAGATAGACCGGAACGCGCAGCTCGCCTTTGGAAAGGTTCTCCTGCTGCCCGATCAGCGCGATCGAGGCCATGGTGACCGGGACGATCGCGCTTGCCGCGGTCATCGCGCGACGGTCCTCGCCGAGCGCCAGCCAGGCCTGTCCCGCGATGGGGGCCGCGAGCGTGATGATCGACCAGGCCGGATTGGAGATCGCCCACATCACCGAGACCACGATCAACACACCAAACGCCCAGGTTGTTTCGTTTTGCAGCCGGTTGGTTGCGGCCAACAGCCGGATGCTGATAAAACCCACCAAGGAAAGAAAGACGGGCAGGTCCTTCAGGGTGCCGCCCGAAAAGAACAGCTGCAGGCCGAGCGCGACCGCCGTGACGGCGATGAGGAAGTCCATCGAGCGGGCGATCACGGGCTGCCGCTTCGATGCGCTGGCGCGGGTCGGATTGGGCAATGATCGGGCCATGGGAAAACTTGAAGGCCGGATTATAATCATTATGTTATGGCCGATACAGCGCCACTCCTGAAGGATCGTCAGCAGCGTCTGCTGGCTGATATTGCGCAGGATTATCGGGTTGGCTTTGGGGGCGGCCGTGTAACGACCAGTGCCTATGACACGGGCTGGCTCGCACGGGTGCGTGCCCCCTGGGACTCGGGGCAGTTGGCTTTCCCGGAAGCGTTGGACTGGTTGCTCAGCCATCAGAATGAGATGGGTGCCTGGTCGGGTCCCTTTCCGCATGACATCCTTCCGACCATGTCCGCGCTCGTGGCACTGCGAAGCGCGCCTGAGGACCTTGCGGCGCGCTGCTCTGGAGCCGCACAACGTGCGCAGGCCTATTTGAACGCATCCCTCAGCAATTGGAACATCCAGCAATACGACAGTGTCGGCTTCGAGGTGCAGCTGCCGACCCTGGTGCAAGCCCTGCGCAAGCTGGGTGTCGAGCTCGAGGTGCCCAATTTTGGCGACATCATCGACATGATGCAGGCCAAGCTGGTGCGCGCGGCTGGCGCGCACCTCGCGCGCGGCCAGTCCTCGCTCGTGTATTCGCTCGAGGCGTTGGTCACCAGCATGGATCACGACCTCCTGCCGCGGTTGCGTTCGCCCAACGGTCACTATGGTCACTCGCCGGCTGCCACCGCCGCGGTGCTGCAAAATGCGCGCTGGGACGAGCAGAGCGCGATCTGGCTGCGCAGCCTGCAGGCCCGCCACGATGGCGGTGTGCCCAACGTATTTGCCATCGATGCCTTCGAGGCCGCCTGGTCGCTGCACTTCCTGCTGTCGGCCGACTCCAGCCTGGCGGCCCTGTCGACCTGCAGCCGCATCGTCATGCGCCTGCGCGATGGACTCGATGCCGTGCGCGGCATCAGCTGGGCGACCGAGGACTACTTCCCGCAGGATTCAGATGACACCGGACTCGTGATCGCGGCGCTGCGCCTGGCGGGGGTGCCGGTCGAGCCCCTGGTCTTGCTCCGCTTTGAGGCCAGCGATTGCTTCGTGTGCTGGGCCAATGAGCGAAACGCCTCCGTGAGCGCGAACGCCCATGTGCTCGAGGCATTCGCGACGGCCCCCACCCACCAACGCTATCGCGGCCAGATCGCCAAGGCCACCCGGTTCCTGCTCTCGGTGCGCCGGCCGGATGGATCGTGGCTGGACAAATGGCATGCCAGCCCGTATTACGCCCTCTTCTGCGCGGTGCGCGCGCTCGCACTGCACCCGGATCCTGTTGTGCGCGAGGAAGTGCGCCGCAGCACCGATTGGCTGCTCAAGAGGCAGGCCGAGGACGGCTCATGGGGCGAGTGGGGGCCAAGCACTGAGGAGACCGCCTACGCCGTCCTTGCCCTGACGCACAGCCCGACCCGCGAAGCCAGTGAGTCGCTCAAGCGTGGGCAGGCCTGGCTCGAAGCGCACTACCTCGACCCGCGCCCCGAGCTGTGGATTGGCAAGCAGCTGTACTCGCCCGTTCGGGTGGTTGAAGCGGCGATCCTGGCTGCCCTCTCGATTCCGTAGCATGACCGGTGCCGCCGGCGAGGATGCCTTCGATCGTTTTCTGCGCGTGCGCGGCGATGGGCAGCCCTTGCAGGCACCGGAGCTGGCCGCATGGCTGGCCCTGGAGGACGCGCGGCTCGCGGAACTGGTCCGTGCCAGGGCCTTGAGCATCGCCCTGCCGGGAGATGGCACGCGCCGTTACGCGCTTCTGCGATCGACTGGCGAATCCCTGAGCCCGCAGCGCTACCTGGCCCTGGCCGAGCAGGGGCTGTCGAACATGCTCGGGCGCGTATTTGCGTGCGGGGTGCACACCGTGTTGTGCCCGCTCCTTCCCCCCTCCGCCTTCGCGCGCGGCGAGGCCTACGCCCTGCGCGGACTGCAGGCAAGCGTGGCCAGCTTGACCGGCGCTGCGCTGCGCGACCATTATGCGGCGTGGGGTGTTCGTGCGCGGCTGTATGGTCACCGTGATGCGCCAGCCTCGTCGGCCGTGCGCGAGGCGCTGCATCGCCTGGAGGACGCCCTCATCGCCTGCACGCCCGCGGGCGAGCGGCTGTTGCTCTTTGGCTTCTCACCGCTGCCCGATCTGGACGCCAGCCTCGCAGCGGCGGCGCGGCTTGGCCCGGACAGCGACCGTGCCGCCGTCCGCCGGGCGCTTTTCCCCGAGGGCCCGACGCGCGTTGACCTTGCGGTGACGTATGGCCAGCTGCGGGTGAACGAAATCCTGCCCGCGCTGCTGGATGAAGGCGCCGATGTCTATCACCTGCCGGGGCTGCCCTTTGACCTCGCCGCGCGCGACCTGCGGTTGATGCTGTATGACCACCTCTTCACCCGCCCGTCGGCGCGTCGCGATGTCGACGCCTACGATGCACAGAGCCTTGATTTGATCCGTTGGGCATCTGCGCGTGCGGACTCGGTGGAAGGCCTTGACGCGGGAACGCTGCGTCAGCTGCGGGAGCCCGACGGATGACCGCCGCCTCGGACGACTTCGTCGCGGTCGTGGCGTTGGATGACCTGCCCGTCGACGCGCCCCATGCCGCGCGCGTCAATGGCCGTCCCGTCGTCGTCGTCCGGCTGAGCGATGGCAGTGTGCGCGCCATCAGCGCCAACTGCCCGCATGCGCTGGGGGATCTGGGCGAGGGGCTGCTGGTGCGCGATCAGATCATCTGCCCGCAACATCACTACCGCTACGACCTGC
>JAIBCK010000072.1 GCA_019694215.1 Thermoflexales bacterium | reverse complement strand
CCGCGCTCGGAGAAACCGCCTGCGCTGAAGGGCTCGAGCGGGGCGCGAGGGCCGATCTCGACAAGGTCATGTCCGAAGCGCTCGCCAGCGCAGAACAAACAAACGCCTGACAACAACAACGCAGTCCACGCTGGAGATGGGCGTCCGCCATCTCCCGTCCACATCGATCCCGACCCATCACAGGGACGGTATTCACAGCCAAGGGGGGCCTTGTGAAAAAGATTCTGTTTGCCATGCTGGCCGCAGCAGCCGCGACGTTTGCCGTACTCTTCGCGTTGCCGCCGGGCCGGGCACAGGGCTTCGGCGCGCCACTTCCGTCCGTCACCTACACGGTGACAGAGAGCTGCTCGACCATTCAAGGCTGCATAGACCTTGCCGGTCTCTACGACACCGTCTTCATCCCGGCCGGCCGATACACGGAAGCGGTCACGGTCTACAAGGAAGTCAGCCTGATCGGGGCCGGACCGGACCGGACGGTGTGGGTGGCGCCGCCCGGGGACCGCGCCATCACCGTGACCACCTTTGAGCTGGCCCCGACGCTGCTTGGCAATTTCACGGTCATGGGGGGTGCCCTCCCACCGGGCGCGAGCGGAGGCGCGATTTGGCTGCACCCCGAAGCAGAACCATTGATCCGCCGCCTGGTCGTCATTGGTGGCAGCGCCGATGACGGCGGCGGCATGCTGATTCAGGGCAGGGCCAACATCGCCGACAGCGCCTTCTACAGCAATGTCGCAACCGTCGGAAACGGCGGGGCCCTGCGCGCCACGGGCACGCTGGCACTGTCCAACGTTCGGTTCATGGGAAATAGCAGCGCCGGTTCAGGTGGCGCAGTGGCCGCCGAGGGCTTCACCGCCAACATCCAGAACAGCCTCTTTGATGGCAACACCGCCGGCCAGAACGGCGGTGGCCTGAGCGCCACAACGTCACAGGTCATCCTTTCCATCGGCCAGAGCACCTTCTACAGCAACTCGACCAAGATTTACGGTGGCGGCCTGCACAACGCTGGAACAATCGTCTTAACCAATTCGGTTTTCGTCAGCAACACCGTCTATTCCACGGTCACGGCGGCATCCGGCGGGGCGGCGTATGTCGAGGGCTCGGCATGGATCACCGCCTCGCAATTTCTCTCCAACAGCGCCAGCACCGGCGGCGCATTTGGCGGGTTCGCCTCGCTGACCTCCGCCTTCAACGTGTTCATCAACAACCACAGCAACGGGGGCGGCGGCGGTGCCGTCCATTGCATGAACTCTTGCATCGCCGATATCAACACGAATCTTTTTGTCCGCAATCGCGATCTCACCGGCCAGCAGCTGTCCGCCAACGCGATTTCACTGGCCGGTTTGAGCCAGACCATTCGGAATACCACGATCGCGAACACCGGTATCGTCAGCGGGCCGGCCATCTTTCTGGACTGGGGCAACACCAACATCCACAGCTCCGTCATTGCCAACCACGAATACGGCGTGCTGAGCATCAACAGCACCGTCTCGGATGAGAGCAACCTGTATGCTTTCAACGGCCTCGACATTTCCGGCGGCGTGGTCGGCGCCTCGTCGCTGCAAAACGTGGATCCGGTCTTCGTCGATCCATCGGCGCTGGCCAATGACTTCAGCCTGCGCGCGACCAGCCCGGCCATCGACGCCGGCTTGTGCAACCCGAACGATGCCTTCATCGACCTGCGCGGCGCGCAACGCCGGCAGGGGGCCGGCTGCGACATCGGCGCGTATGAACGCGGCAACGGTTGGGCAACCGATGCCCAACCCTTGACCGCG
Organism: Thermoflexales bacterium; assembly: GCA_019694215.1. Lineage (GTDB taxonomy): Bacteria > Chloroflexota > Anaerolineae > J036 > Brachytrichaceae > Brachythrix. The sequence continues at coordinate 14,544 of JAIBCK010000072.1, read as the reverse complement.
GGTGTGCCCCTCACCGGCGAGGCCAGCCTGGCCGGTCAAACGCTCTGGTACCAGATTCGCGTTCCCGCGCCAAACACGCTGCTCACGGTGACGTTGGTGAGCGACGGCGCCTACGACCTGCTGCTCTATGCCCCACGTTTGAACGGTGACACCGGCCAGCTGCGGGACATCGGCCAGATCAATACGGTCGGCCAGATCAATACGTTGGGTCAGATCAATACGGTCGGCCAGATCAACACCGTCGGGCAGATCAATACGTTGGGCGATCTGCAGGACCTTGGCCAGATCAACACCGTCGGGCAGATCAATACGGTCGGCCAGATCAACACCGTCGGGCAGATCAACACGGTGGGCCAGATCAACACCGTGGGCCAGATCAACACGCTGGGCGACCTCGGCCTGGTCGGCCCGCTGGTGGCGGCTTCGATTCACGCCGGCAGCAGCCCGGAGGCCATCGGCTACGACACGCAGGAGATGTATGGCACCTTCCTGCTGGCCGTGCCGGAGAACAACACCAGCGGCGTGTCGCACCCCTTCACGCTGACCATCGCACAGTCGGCTGCGCCACTGCCGTATCCCCGGGTCACGAACACCATCGCCAGCGATGACCTGCCGATTGCGACGGACATCAACGTGCAAACGCTGATCCTGGTCAATACAGCCCGCATGAACGCCGTCTATCCCGGCGAGTTCGAATCGATCACGGCCACACAGATGATGACCCGGATCGCCGAGTTCGCCGTCCATCCGATGGTGAACGGCGTGGTGGTCGATCTCAGCGCCTCGGCGGCGCTGAACGACGCCTATGCGGCATGGGACGCGCAGCCGGACAGCCCGTTGGCGGCCAACGTCGTCGCCAATCTTGTCAAACGCACGATTTACAATCGCGCCGCAGCATACCCGTCGTTGCAATACCTGGTGATTGTCGGCGATGACCGCATCATCCCGTTCGCCCGCCTGCGTGATGAAGCGCTGGTGGCCAACGAGCGAAACTATGCGCCAATCGTCGGAACGCAGCGCATCTCGACCTCCCTTGCGGCGCGCTACTTCCTGAGCGACGACTACTACGCCAGCCTGCAACCGCTGCCCTTCCTCGGCCGCGAGCTGTATCCGCCCACCCTCGGCACGGGCCGGCTGGTCGAGCGTCCGGTCCAGATCAAAGGGGCGCTGAGCAGCTTTCTCGACCACCCCGCGCTCGGGCCGACCGACGCCTATCTCACCGGCTATGACTTCCTCATCGATGAGGCGACGGCGATCTCGCAGACCCTGCGCGGGCTCGGCCTGACGGTGGCCGGCCGCATCAACAACAGTTGGACGGCGGATCAATTCCGCACCGATGTGTTGAATCGGACCGTTGCGCCGGGCATACTCTCGCTGAATGGCCACTTCGCGCAGGACCGCTTCTACCCCTTCGTCCTGCCCGATCTGAGGGCGTTCGAAATCCTCAGCGCGTCCACGTCCTTCAGCGGCACGCTGGGCTTCTCGGTCGGCTGCCACAGCGGATTGAACGTGCCCAACAGCGGCCTGCCCGGTGGCCAGGACATCGATTGGCCCGAGGCCTTTGTGGCGCGTCAGGCCGCCTGGGTGGGCAACACCGGCTACGGATACGGCGACTCCGACCAGATCGCGTACTCCGAACGGCTGATGCAGCTCTTCTCACAGCATCTCGGCGACCAGCTCGCCATGCCGCTGGGTCAGGCCCTCGTGCGGGCCAAGCACGAATACCTGGCCGAGAAGACGGTGGGTGGATTGAGCAACTACGACGAGAAGGTGATGGCCATCTCAACGTTGTATGGCCTGCCCATGCGCACCATCAGCCTGCCCGGTGGAGGCGGCCTGATGGGGCCGACCCGCGGGCCAGCCCTCACCACGCAGACTGCGCTGACCGTGAGCGTTAGCTTCTCCTACACCTTCGTCGCCACGCAGACCGCGCAGGGGCGCCTGATCGATGAGGTCGCGTCCAACGGGCTGCGCCTGGTGCAGGCCGGGCGACCGGTGCTACCGCGTCGGTCTACCCAGTTGGGATCGTACGTTGGGCTCCGCACGGCCGGCGTGCTGATGACAGGTGGCACGTTCAGCGATACGGCCGGCGTGAACCCGGTGATCGCGCGCATCGTCACCGACAGCACCCCGCTCGCTCCGGAGCCCGGTTTCGGGAGTTTCGCCCCTTACCCGGCCGTCCTCGCGAACGTCGTCCGCCTGCCCGCCGATGCCTTTGGCACCCCACCGTCGCGGCTGAACGTCGTCCCGGCCCAATTCATCGCCAGCACGTCTGCAACGCCAACGGTCGGCGTCGAGCGGCAGTATTTGGCGCTCGACGTGGACGTCTTCTACGCCAGTGACACCGACAACGACGTCCTGCCGCCCAGCGTGCGGGCGGTCACGAGCACCTTCGATGCGCTGACGGGCGTGCTCACCTTCCACGTCCAGGCCACCGACCTGGTCGCCGCCTCTCCTCTTCAGCCCGGCATCGTCGCGCGCGTCGTCGTGCTCTATCGTCCCGTGCAAAGCACGAGCTGGGTCAAGAAGGAGCTGGCCTGGAACGGCGTGGCCGGCGAGTGGACGGCCTCGACGTTGATCAGCGGGCCGATCGAATACTTTGCCCAGGTCGTGGACGGATCGGGCAATGTCACCGTGGCACTGGACTATGGCCGACCGTGGCAGACAGGCTGGACACAGCGCAGGTTCCTCCCGCTGCTGGTGCGCTGAACGATTGGAGACGCCGTTCCCCGGCCGGGCGGCTTGTCGCCCGACCGGGGAAACCTTCACGCGCCGCCGCGCGGCTACGCCACGTCCATCCGCGCCACGAGCCCTTTGGGCTCGCCACCGAGGGCCTGCCCAGGCGGCAGCGCGCTGGGTGCCCAGGCACCACTGGCGCGGGCCGGGTCGTAGCGCAGCGCATCATGGTCTCGTGACGATTCCTTGAGCGTCTCAATGTACAACGCACCAAACAATGGCGCGGCATAGCCCAGCTGGGCGTGCGCGGCCTCGCACAGGTGCGGGATGAACGGCGAGAAGAGCGTGACCAGTGAGTCAATCACGCGCGCCGCGACATACAGCTGCGTCCCTGCGCGGGCCCGGTCGACCTTGATGGTCTTCCAGGGTGCCTCGCCATCCAGATACTGATTGGTCGCCGTCGCCAGCGCCATCGCCTCGGCCAGGGCCTCGCGCAGACGGACCTTGCTGAGCAGATCGCCCACGCTGTCAAAGGCCGCCTCGCTTTGCGCAATCAACGTCTCGTCAACGGCCGTCAGCGCGCCCGGCGTCGGGATGCGGCCTTCGAAGTTCTTCCAGATCTGCGACAGGGTGCGCTGGATGAGGTTGCCCCATTTTGCGAGCAGCTCGCTGTTATTGCGTTGGACAAAATCCGTCCACGACCAGTCCGCGTCGCGGGTCTCGGGCATGATCGAGGTCAGATAGAAGCGCACCGGGTCCGGCCCGTATTTCTCCGCGAGATCGAGGGCGTTGAGCGACACGCCCTGGCTCTTGCTGAACTTCTGACCGCCGAGATTGAGATACTGATTGGCCGGAACGTCGTAGGGCAGGTTGAAGACCGGCGCGGGCGTGTCCCCATCCCAGGGCTGGCCAAGATGCCCCATTCCCAGCAGGATGCCCTGCCACAACACGGTGTGAAACAGGATGTTGTCCTTGCCGATGAAGTTGTAGATCTTGACGCGCTCGTCCGGCCCGCCATACCAGAAGGTCTTCCAGGCCTCCGGCTGCCCGCTGATCGCCGCCCACTCGATGGTGGCGGTGAGGTAGCCCAGCACGGCCTCCCACCACACATAGATGCACTTGCCCTCGGCACCCGGCACCGGGATGGGGATGCCCCAGGTCAGGTCGCGGGTGAAGGCGCGTGGTTGGACATCGGCGGCGAAGTTGCGCGCGAACTCGAGCACGCCGCGCCGCCAGTAGCTGTCCTTGTCGGCGAGATAGGCACCGATGCGCTCACTTACCGCAGGCAGATCCCACATGTACTGCTCGCTCTCCTGCACGACGGGCGTCGCGCCATCGATGCGGCTGCGTGGGTTGATCAGCTGCGTGCCGTCCAGCAGGTTGCCGCAGTTGTCACACTGGTCGCCACGCGCCTTGTCATACCCGCAGATCGGGCAGGTGCCTTCCACCAGCCGATCCGGCAGAAAGCGATTCTGGGTCGGTGAGAAGAGCTGCTTCTGGCGGGCCTTGAAGAGCTGCTCATTGGCCTGCAGGACGCGGAACATCTGCTGCGCGATGGCATGGTGGTTCTCGGTGTCCGTATGCGTGAAAAGGTCGTAGCTGATGCCGAGCGTCTTCTGCGTGAGCAGGAAGCGCTGATGCGAGCGTTCGAAGACCTCGCGCGGCGTGATGCCTTCCTTGTCGGCCTGCACAACGATGGGCGTGCCATGCGCATCGCTGCCACTCACCATCACCACCCGGTTGCCGCGCAGGCGCTGATAGCGCGCGAAGATGTCGGCGGGGAGATATGCCCCGGCCACATGGCCGACGTGCAGGTCGCCGTTGGCATAGGGCCACGCCACGCACACGAGGATGTTTTCAGGATTCATGTCGTACCTCTCTGATCGATGAAAGCGCTGGAGAAAAACAAACCGCCCGAGGGTTCGGGCGGTGGACGAGTCCGATGCAAACCCCCACAGGGGCCCGACGCAGGATTAATGGCCCGAGCGCGCGAACGCGCCGGGCGAAGGCATCAACATCGACGCCTTTTGGATTCCTGTGCCAGTGCCGGTCATGAGGTGCGATATTATCACGGCGCGTCGCGCTGATACGCGCGCCAACCGTCTGAATGCAAAACGTCACTCCTTCAGCACCGGGGCAACCCCGTGATCCGCTACCGCCGGCGCTCCGCGAGCAGGTCGACCTCGTGCTGGACGTGACGGGCATTCAGATCCGCGCGGATGGCGACAGCGTCACGTTCACGGGCCGGCTGCGCGACAGCGCGGAGTCCGCCTTTGAATCCCTTCAACCGGGCCTGAATGCGCTGGGCTACGTGCCACTCATCCGCGCCGGAGAGCGCCCGGAGGAGAGCGTCATCGTCGCCGTGCGGGGCCGGCTGGAGGAGGCCGTTCCCGAGCGCAACTGGATCAACCTGGGGCTCTTTGTGCTGACCCTGGCCACGATGACCCTTGGTGGGGGCGGCACCCTTGCGCGCATGCTGGTGAGCGACACCCCGACCGCGCTCGATGTGTTGGCCAATGGCCTGCCCTTTGCACTCGCGCTGATGGCGATCCTGGCCGCGCACGAGCTCGGCCACTTTCTGCAGGCGCGCCGGCACGGGCTGCCGGCCACCCTGCCCTTCTTCATCCCGCTGCCCTTTGGCCTGGGCACGCTGGGCGCCTTTGTTCAGATGCGCGGCGCGGTGGTCAACAAGCGCGCGCTCTTCGACGTCGCGGTCGGAGGGCCGCTGGCCGGGCTGCTGGTCGCCATCCCGCTCTTCGTGCTTGCCGTGCCGCAGACGGCGCTGGCCGGCGAGCCGCTGGCCAGCGCGCGTTCGCTGCTGGTCGAGTTGCTGATTGGCCTGTTCCGCCCCGAAGCCAGCGGGCTCGGGATGGCGGTCACGCCGCTGCTCTTTGCGGCCCGGATCGGGCTGGCCCTCACGGCGATGAACCTGCTGCCACTCGGACAGCTCGACGGCGGACACATCGTCTACGCCGCGCTTGGCGCGCGCGGCGCGCGGACGATCAGCATCCTCACGATTGGCGTGTTGATCGTCATCGCGCTGTTCACCCGCTCGACACTGTGGCTGATTTGGATGGCCTTCGCGCTGATCAGCGGCGCGCACCGACCCACGCCCCTCGACGACGTCACACCCCTGGACCTGCGCCGCAACATCGCTTTTCTGGCCACCACGGCGCTCTTCCTGAGCCTGTTCACGCTAAAACCTTTCTAGACAGGCTGCGGCTATACTCAGCGTCATGGTTGCAAAGATCCGTGACTGGGCGTCCGCCCATCCGAGGCTGGCCGGCTGGCTGGCCCTGTCGGTGGGCATGGTCATCGTGATGCTGTTCGCTTCAAGTGGGGCCGGCATCGCGCCGGGCAACCTCGTCTTCCTCGTCCTTGCGACGATTGCGACAGCAGGGCTGTGCGTGTGGATCATCAGCTGGGAGGACGGCGACGAAAGCGAGGGCAAGGAAACGCCCACCGCTACAACCAAATCGACCAAGGGATAAGGCTGGGGGACACGGCTGGGGAGATGGGGCACGCTTCCGGAGGTGCGCGCTTCGCGAAGAAGCGAAGACGGCCTCCGGTGGCGCGGCCCCGTGTCATTTTTCACGGGGTGCGGCATGAGACTTCTGTTCCTGGGCGGTACGCGCTTTCTTGGCCGCACGCTGGTCGCACAGGCGCTGGCCGCCGGCCACCATGTCACGCTCTTCAACCGCGGCAAGACCGGCCCCGGGCTCTTCCCGGAGGCCGAACGCATCACGGGCGACCGCGACGGCGGGCTGGCGCCCCTGGCTGATCGCACCTGGGATGCCGTCATCGACCCGAGTGGCTACCTGCCTCGCATCGTTGGACAGAGCGTGACGGCGCTCGCCCCGCGCTGCGGTCAATATGTCTTTGTTTCGACGATCTCGGTCTACGCGGACAGCGCCACGCCGGCAGATGAGAATTATCCGCTTGGCGTGCTGGCCGATCCAACCACCGAGACCATCACCGGCGAGAGCTACGGCCCGCTCAAGGCGCTGTGCGAGCAGCGCGTACGCGAGGGCGCCGGCCCCAACGCCCTGCTCGTGCGCCCGGGCCTGATCGTCGGCCCGCACGACCCGACGGATCGCTTCAGCTACTGGCCGGCCCGCGCCGCGCGCGGTGATCACTTTCTGGCACCCGGCCGACCGGGCCGCGGCATCCAGGTCATCGATGTGCGCGACCTGTCGGCGTGGATGCTGCGCTGCATCGAGCACGGCCTGGGCGGCACCTTCAATGCAACGGCCCCGCCCGGCACGCAGACCTTTGGCGAGATGCTTGCAGGCGGTCAGCCGGTCTGGGCCGATGACGCCTTCCTCGCCGCGCACAACGTCGAACCCTGGTCGGAGATGCCGGTCTGGCTGCCCGAGTCCGATGCCACGCATGCCGGCTTTTTCGCGGTGCGCGTCGACCGCGCGCTGGCCGCCGGGCTCACGCTGCGCCCGCTCACCGAAACGGTGCGTGACACGCTGACCTGGACACGCACGCGCCCGGCCGATCATGTTTGGAAGGCCGGCCTGAGCGAAGCGCGTGAACAGACGCTACTCGAGGCCTTCGACAAGGAACGGGCAGTCTAGAATGGGCGCACCATGAAGTACTTTCTCGACTCCGCAAAGATCGACGAAATTCGCTACGCCCGTGAAATGTGGGCGATCGACGGCATCACCAGCAACCCCCGGCACATCCGGACAAGCGGCAAACCCTTCATGACCGCGGTCAAGGACCTCGCGGCCGAGGTCGCCGGCAGCGACCTGCCCGTCTCGGTCGAGGTCAACCCCCACCATGACAAGGCGGACGCCATGGTCGAGGAAGGGCTGCGCATCTTCAGTATGTGCCCGGCCAATTTTGTCATCAAGCTGCCCGCCACCGAGGCCGGCTTCCGTGCCCTGCAGATCCTGGCGGCGAAGGACGTGCCCGTGAACCTGACGCTGGTCTTCTCGGCCGCACAGGCCCTCCAGGCCGGCCGCCTCGGCGCGCGCTTTGTCTCCCCCTTCGTCGGCTGGAAGGAAGCCAACGGCGAGGAAGTCGAGCATCTGGTCGAGGACATCGTCGAGATCTTCGACAACTACGATTTCAAGACCGAGGTGCTCGTCAGCGCAGTGCGCAACGCACGGCAGATCGTCGAGGCCGCCGCCACAGGCGCCGACATCGTCACCGCCGGGTTCGATGTCTTCAAGGACAGCTTCGATCATCCCTACACCCACGTCGGCCTGAAGCGCTTCCAGGAAGCCTGGGACGCCACGCCGTATCAATAGTCAGCCTTCAACCGCATATGAGCACGCCCCGCCTTGTCCTCCTCACCCTGGGTCGCCTCACGTTCGAAGTTCAGCTCGGTGCGCGACTGGCCGACGAGGCGGCGGCGCGCCTGGCCGCGCGCGACGATGTCACAATCGTCCGGCATGCCCCGTTGGTCGTCGAAGCCCCGGACGCCGAGGCCGCAGTCGGGGCGATCCGTGCTGCTGACCCGGACGGCGTGGTGATCCTGAATGGCACCTTTGCGTTGGGCACACTCGCCCAGTTCATCGCGCGCGAAGTCGACCTGCCCATCCTGCTGTGGGCGCTGCCCGAGCCCGCCGAGCAGACCGGCTCGCTGCGCCTGAACTCGCTGGTTGGCGCGCACGTCAACGCCAGCAACCTCTACAAGCAGGGCAAGCCGCCCTTCACGCTCTACGCCGCCGGTGATGACCCGGCCGCCGGGGACGCCATCGCCCGCTTCGGGCGCGTCGCCGCCCTGACCCGTCGGCTGCGCACCGCGAGCATCGCCCGCATCGGCGGGTACGCGCCCGGCTTTGACAACCTCAACGTCACGGCCAATGCCCTGCGCGCAGCCATCGGCGCGAAGCTGGTCGATGTCCCGCTCGATACCCTGATCGACGCGGCCAAGGCCGAGGTCGCCACTGCGGCCAACGTCGCCGCCGACTTCGAGGACACCAGCGAGCTGAACGACGAGAAGACGGCGCGCTTCAACGGGCTGGTGGCGGGCATCGATGCGTTGCGCGCACGGGGCGGCTATGACGCCGTGACGATCAAGTGCTGGGGTGATCTCGCAGAGCGCTACGGCATCGCCGGATGCGGCGCGGCCTCCTGGCTGAATGGCCATGACCGCATCGTGGCCTGCGAGGGCGACGTGAACGGCGCGCTCAGCTTGATGATCGCCCGCGCCCTCAGCCACGAGGCGGGCTTCCTCACCGACCTGGTGAAGGTCGACCCCGACTCGAACAAGGCACTGCTCTGGCATATCGGTTGCGCGGCCAGCTGCCTCGCCCAGCCGGGACAGCCGCGCAAGTTGCACAGCCACTTCGCCGGCGGCAAGGGCGTCACCGCGAGCTTCGCGCTGCGGCCGGGGCGCATCACCCTCTTCCGGCTGGGAGAGGATGGGCGCGGCCACTTCCGCCTGCTCGCAACGACGGGGGTGTGCCTGCCCACCCAGGCCTCACTGCGCGGCACCATCGCGGAGATCCACTTCGACAGCAAGGCCGCGGCCTTTCTGAACGAGCTCTTGAACAACGGCTGGGAGCATCACCTGGTCATGGCCTACGGCGACCTGCGCGCCGACCTGGCCATGCTCGCGCGTGCCCTTCCCGTCTCCCTGACGGTGGCCTAGCGTCACCCGGAATGGCCGCGCATTTGTGATAATGGCGGACATGCGGGGTCTGGAAGCACTCAACCGCCAGCTCATCGAGGCTGCCCTGGCGCGCGCACTGCGCGGGCGTCTGCCCGCCAACGCCGTCGCCGATGCGCTCACCGCGGCCATCGACGACGCCTTCACCGTCAACGCCGACGGCGAGCGCCTGGCGCCGAATCACTTCTGGCTCAACCTGAACACGCAGGACCTCGTCCCGCTCGAGTACGAGGATCCCGCGCTGGCCGACGCCCTGGCCGCCTGCGCGCAGCAGGTCATTGCGCATCGCGGTTTCCGCGCCGACATGGCCCCGCGCGTCATGCTGCGCGGGACGGATGAGACGCCCCGCGGCGCCCTGCACGTCACCGCCCGCTGGATCCCACCCGACTTGCCGGCCTCGGCGCAGAATGAGCCCCCGCGCGCGCCGCTGCCCCGCCGGCCTTTCCTCATCGTCGATGGCCGTCGACAGGTGGCGCTCGACCGCGAGCGTGTGCGCATCGGCCGCTCGCGCGACAGCGATGTCGTCATCGATGACCGGCGCGTCTCGCGCCATCACCTCGAGTTGCGCTGGCAGGATGAGTTGGCGCGCTTTGTCGCCGCGGACACCGGCAGCAGCGGCGGCACGCGCCTGAACGGGCATGCCATCCAGCAATGCACGCTTGAGGCAGGTGATATTTTATCGTTGGGCGGCGTTGAGCTGATCTACGGCGAGGAGTTCGCGCTCTCCTCCACCACCGGCAGCCACCCCGCGGCCGACACCACAGCGGATCAGTAGGCCCTCAGAACGAGAAGCCGCAGCGCCCCTCGACAGGCGTGCGCTCGGATGCGTCGGTGCAAGCGACAGGCGCGGCCCGATCGAGGACGCAGGCGCGCTCGAAGATGATCGGAGTAGCCGGCGTGCCAGACCTGATCGAACTGGTTGCCAAAGAGGGCCAGGCAGACGAACTCCAGGAAGCCCGTACGACTGCCGTCGACGCGCACGCGCGAGAGGGGCCCGGTTTCGTACTCCGGTGGCGCACCGGATCGGGCCACATCTGTCAGGGGCAGTGGAGAACGGTGAAAGTATACCTCCGTGGCGGACGATCGCGCGCTACTTCCGCCTGAAGAGCCGGGGCACGAGCACCGGGGTGCCGGCCTTGTAGGCTTCGTATGCCGCCTGCCCGCCCCAGCGCGCGTCCGCCTTGCGTTCGAGCAGCGGCACACCACTCACCCGGGTCAGCAGCAGCAGAACGAAGATGGGCGACAGCAGCGCGACCAGCTGCCAGCCCTGCAGGACGGGCAACGCGATGACAGCCACGCCCACCCAGAGCAGAATCTCGCCGAAATAGTTGGGGTGCCGCGAGCGCGCCCACAGACCCGTTTGGATGAACTTACCACGGTTTGCAGGGTCCGCCGCAAAGCGTCGCTTCTGCGCGTCAGCGATGGCCTCGATGGCGAAGCCCACGCCCCACAGCCCCAGCCCGAGGCCGGCGAACACGTCCAGCGGCTTGCGGGCCAGGGTCGTGATGGCCGTCAGCGCGGCAGCGGCGGTAAAGGTCACCCAGAGCGCCTGGATCGTCCACACGCCCAGGAAGCGCGCGAAGTTGGGCTTGATCGCGTCGAAGCGGTCATCCTTGCCGGTGCGATGGATGCGGGTGAAAAGAAAGCCGCCCAGCCGCACCGCCCAGACCACGACCAGCGCCCAGAGCAGCACGGCGCGCGCGTCGATATCCTGGCTGAACAGCAGCCCCAATGACGTGACGAGGACATAGGTCAGGCTGCCGGTCAGGTCAAAGAAGCGCTCGGTCTGCCCGAGAAAGGCGGGCACAAAGGCCACCCACTGGATGAGGAAGGCCAGGCCGACCGCCCAGGCGAAGACGGGCAGGCCCGCGAGGGTGCTGCCGTTCTGACCACAGGCGAGGCACAACAGTACGCCGATGACAAGCGCCAGCGGGACGACGAGAAGGGAGCGAAGGCTCTCACGCTTCATGGGAGTTCTCCTTGGGGTTGTTGTCGGAGTTGCCGGTTGCGCTCAGCCGACGATCAAGGCCAGGTCGTCAGCGTGCACCAGAATGGGGTCAGCGCCCTCGCCCAGCAGGCGAGCCAGCGCCGCGGATTGCTTGCCCAGCGCGCGGGCGGCGATATCGGATGCATAACGGACGATTCCGAGTCCTATCGGGCGGTCCTTGAGGTTGTGGATGGCGACCACCTCGCCGCGGTCGAAGGTGCCGCGGATCTCGCGCGCCCCAACGGCCAGCAGGCTTTTGCCGCGCCCGAGCGCGCGCGCCGCGCCGTCGTCGACGACAATCACGCCGGCCGGGCGCTCGGCCAGGATCCAGCGCTTGCGGGCCTCGACGCGCGTCACGCTTGGGGCAAACAACGTGCCGACGGCCTGCCCCGCCGCGACCTGCGCGATGACTTCCGGGCGTGTGCCACTCGCGATGACCGCGCTCGCGCCAGAGCGCACGGCGAGCTCGGCGGCCTGCAGCTTGGTCATCATGCCACCCGTGCCCAGCCCCGTCCGCGATGTCCCGGCCATGGCATACGTCGCATCGGTGATGGCCTCGACGCGGGCCACCAGCTGCGCCTGCGGGTCTCGACGTGGATCGGCCGTAAACAGCCCCTCCTGGTCGGTCAGCATCAGCAGCAGGTCGGCCGCCATGAGGTTGGTCACCAGGGCCGAGAGATTGTCGTTGTCGCCCACCTTGATCTCCTCGGTGACGACAGCGTCGTTCTCGTTGATGATGGGAACAATACGTTGGTCAAGGATGGCCTCGATGGCATCCCGGGCGTTGAGGTAGCGCCGCCGATCCCCGAGGTCCGCGCGTGTGAGCAGCACCTGGGCGACCTCGACCTCGAACAGGCCAAACACGCGCTCCCAGGCCCGCATGAGGTGGCTCTGGCCGACCGCGGCGAGCATCTGCTTGTAGGCCATGCCGGGCGGCTGCTGGGCGCGCAGTACGCCCAGGCGCTCGCGGCCGGCGGCCTGCGCGCCCGAGGAGACGACGATGACCTCGGCGCCGCCCTCGCGGGCCTGCACGATCTGACGGGCCAGCTCGAGCATGGCGCGCGGGTTGAGTTTGGCCGTTCCGGCGGTGAGCGTGCTGGTGCCGAATTTGACGACGATGCGCATGGATCGCCCGAATTATCCCCGCGCGGCGTGGGCGCGCCGCAGCGCGGCCAGGTCGAACTTCTGCATCTGAAACATGGCCTCAGCCACCCGGGTGGCGCGGGCGGGGTCGGGGTCGGCCAGCATCTCGAGCAACGCGCGCGGGGTGACCTGCCAGGACAGCCCGAAACGGTCCTTGAGCCAGCCGCACACCTGCGCCTGCGGATCGCCGCCCTCGCTCAGCGCCATCCAGTAGTGATCGATCTCGGCCTGATCCTCGCACAGCACCTGCAGGGAGATGGCCTCGGTGAAGGAGAAGATCGGCCCGCCGTTCAGCGCGACAAAGGGCTGGCCGTCCAGCTCGAAGCTGACGGTCATCGGGTCCCCGGGCTTGAAGGGGTGATGCTCCCGCCCGGCCTCCGTATACGCGACGACGGAGAGGATGCGGCTGTTCGGGAAGATGGCGCAGTAGCGCGTCGCGGCCGGCACGGCCTGATCGTTGAACCACAGACAGGGATTGATGCGTTGGCGGGGCAGAATCATGGCGTCCTCCCGGCGACGACGCCGGCACGCTCCCAATCCGCGACGGGACCGGGTTGCAGAGTGAACAGGGGATGAAGGTCAGGCGTTACAGTATTTCGCCAGCGGCGATGGACATCCGGCGCGCGGGCTTCGAGCTTGGCGAGCAGGTGCTGCCACTCCCGATCCCGCTGCCCGGCGGTGACGACGATGGAGGCCGCTGCGACGCGGGTGATCTTCGTGGCATCGAAGTGGTAGCCCCGCGCATCGGCCTCGGCAAGCACCGCACCGAGATAGGCGTCGATGGCATCCAGCGGCAGCGGGTGCGCACGAAAGCGGTCCAGCTGCGGGTGATGCGTGTATCCGCGCGTTTCCCCGCGCAGCACCGCGCGCGCGAGCAGGCCCTCGCGCCAGAGCGCGACGATGCCACGGGCATCCAGATGGCGCGGATGCAACGACCAGAGCCGCATAACGCTCAGAACGTCTTGGCGAGCGCAGCCAGCTGGTCGGCGGCGATCCCCCAGCCGACGTGGAAGCCCATCGTTTCGTGTTCCTGCCGGTCGGCCTCGGACCAGTGCAAGACGCGGGCGGTGTAGCGCGTGCCGCCGTTTTCCGGCTCGAAGGTGACAGTGGCGACCATGAAGGCGCGGCCGGTTGGCCGCCAGCCTGTCGAGAAGGCATCCGTGAAGACCAGCTTCCGGTCGGGCACGGCTTCGAGGATCACGCCGAAATTCGGGTGCTCATTGCCTTCCGGGTCGCGGAAGACGGAGTCAAAGGCGCCGCCGGGGCGCAGCTCGATGTGCGCGGAAGCCACCGACCAGGGCGGCGGGACGAACCATTTGACGAGCAGCGCCGGCTCGGTCCAGCCCCGGTACAGCGCATGGGGCGTGGCGTCGATGAAGCGGGTGAGGACCAATTCGTGTACGGGGGCGGACGAGACGGGATTTGCCATGCGCGGATGATACGGGCGAAACCGCTTTGGTGCGGAGGCAAGGGCCGTGCGTCGTTCGTCGCGCGTCACGCGTCATGCGTCATGCGTCATGCGTTAGGCGGGTCTGCATGGCGGGTTTTCACCCTGTTCGGCCGTCGGCCATCGGCCGTCGGCGGTCGCGTTCGCAATGCGTTAGAGACCCCTTCACGGCCGCGGTCCGCGGTCGGCCGTCGGCCGTCGACACTCCGCCAAATGCCATCCAAACAAATCGTGCATCCTTCGACTACGGCAAGTTCGCTGCGCCAACTTGCCTCCGCTCAGGATGCACAACGTAATGTTATTTGTCATTGCGCGCGTCAAGTACTTGGCCCTGGCGGCGGCATGTCCGTTCCGTAGGGGCGAAGCGTTCGCCACGTCCCCATTGCCGTCGCACACGCCGGGCGAACGCTTCGCCCGCCCAAAACCCCGGCGCGAGCCAGGGCATCACCGGGAGCGGGATGGACGTATCCCTCGCCCGTGCGAACCTGCCTCCGTCCTCGGTCGTCCGCGGTCCGCCGTCGACTCTCCGCCAAATACCATCCAAACAAATCGTGCATCCTTCGACTACGGCAAGTTCGCTGCGCCAACTTGCCTCCGCTCAGGATGCACAACGTAATGTTATTTGTCATTGCGCGCGTCAAGTACTTGGCCCTGGCGGCGGCA
>JAIBCK010000071.1 GCA_019694215.1 Thermoflexales bacterium | reverse complement strand
ATGTCGGCCAGCAGCCGGGTGGGGGCGCCGCGGCCATCCACGGCGCGGCTGGCGGCGTTGAGGGCGCGGGTGGCCAGGTCATAGCCGCTGCCTTCATCGCCGATGACATAGCCCCATCCGCCGGCCCGCGCGCGGCGGCCTCCCGGCGCGCGGCCCAGGCCGATCGATCCGGTGCCGGCGATCAGCGCGACACCCCAGCCGTTGGGCGTGCCGGCCGCGAGGACGAGCTCGATGTCGTTGACCACCTCGACGCGCGGCGCGAGCGCGGCGCGCGCCCAGCTCGCCATCACCTCGCGCTCGGGCGGGCGGTCGACGCCGCTCAGCCCGAGGCAGGCGGCTTCAAACGTCGCGTCGGCCTCGCGCAGGCCGGCGGCCTTGAGCGCGGCGCGGACGGCCTCCAGGATCGACCGTTGTGCGCCGTCGAAGCCATGCGCGCTGACGGCGGACGGGCCGGCCGTCCCGGTCGCGAGCGCTGTCCCGTCCAGGCTGGCCAGGCGGGCGCGGGTGTGGCTGCCGCCACCGTCGATGCCAAGCAGAAGTCGGGGCATGGGTGTGCTGAGCGCCGCTCAGCCCTCCAGGGCGGCCACCACGGCGCGCCCGAAGGCGACGCGAAAGTCGGCCTGTGCGTCGAGTTGATTTCGACCGTAGTACACGTGGTTGGTCAGGCAGGCCAGGCTCAGCGCGCGCGAGGGATCGATCCACAGCGCCGTGCCGGTGAACCCGAGATGGCCAAAGGTCGAGGGATCGAGGGGATTGCTGGCGGCGCGCGGGAGCGGCGACCACAGTGCGAAGCCCAGCCCGCGGCGGGTGCCGGCCTCCTCCGCCTGGAGGCGCGTCATCTCCTGCAGCGTGCTCTGGCGCAGGATCGGATCGCGGGCCGTCCCTGCCTGGCACTGGCGGAGATGCTCGCCAAACGCACAGACATCGTCTGCCGTCGCAAACACGCCGGCATGCCCGGTCACGCCGCCAAAGGCGTAGCAGTTTTCATCGTGGACGGCACCCCGCATGCGGCGCGGCTGGTGGGCGTAGACCTCGGTCGGCGCGCACTGCTCCGGGGGCAGGGGGCCATAGCGCGCCCGGATGCCGAGCGGGCCGGCCACGCGCTCGGCGACGACGGTGTCGAGCGTCTTGCCGGTGAGCGCCTGCACGGCCATCCCGATCAGGATCAGCCCGACATCGCTGTAGACCACGCGGGTGCCGATGGGATAGGCGAAGGCGGTGTTGAGCGCCATTGCGCGCATGTCCTCGCGTTTGGCGGCCAGCACCGTCGGGTTCTCGATCACGCGCCAGAGGTGCTTCTCGTCCTTGGCCACCGATTCGGTGTTGCGCAGGGTGAGGCGCCAGAACGGCAGCCAGGCGGGCAGACCCCCGTTGTGCGCCAGCAGGTGGCGGAAGGTCACCGCGCTGGCGTCCACGCTGCCCAGCGCGCCCGCCGTTGCGTCGATCATCCCGCCCGGGTTGAGGGGGTCGGGATACGGCGCAATGGGGCGCGGCCCGCTGAAGGCCGGCAGGGCGACGCGGACGGGCGTGTCCAACGTCACAAGGCCATCATCGACCAGGGCCATGAAGGCGGCCACGCAGAAGAGCTTGGACACCGAGGCCAGATCGAAGAAGGTGTCCAGGCTGGCCGGCTCGCTGCCGGCCTCGGGATCGAGCAGCCCGAAGGCCTTGCGGTAGACGGGCGCGCCGTGCTGGCGCAGGACGACCGCGGCGGCGGGAAAGACCTTCCCGAGGTGCGCGGCGACGACGGCGTCGATGGCGGCGGCGTTCATGGGTCTAGCGGTAGTCGGCCATCAGCCGGCTCAGTCGTTCGAGCGATTCCGGCAGGCCGCCCGGGGCGTTGCGCGCAAGCCACAGCGCCTCGTGCTCGCGCAGGATGACGCGCAGCTCCTGCCGCAGCGCAGGCTTGAGGGCGCGCGCGCGGGCGGGATCCTTCTCGCGGGCAAAGGCGATGCGCGCCGCGCCGTGGCGGGCCATGCGCGCCGCGTTTTCAAACTCGCGTTGGACGAGGGCGGCATCGGGCAGCGCCATGCGCGCCTTGTGGCTGGCGGCCAGGCCGCGCTCCAGGTCTTTTAGGGCGGCGCGCAATTGCGCCGGCGTGGGTCCCGTCCAGCCCCGCAGCGTCTCGAGCGTGCTGAGCAGTGCGCGCCCAAACAGGTTCGAGTTCGTCTGCTGTGGCGAGGTGAAGTGCTTGTAAGCGTTGGCCATGGTCAGCACCGCAGCCCCCATCGCGCCGGCGCTGTCGCGGAAGGCGTGCGTGTCGAGGGCGGGCGCGACCGCGAGATCGCGGTTGGCGGCCAGCGCCCAGCTCACGGCCGCGCCATACGCAAAGCCGGGGTAGCTGGCCGGCAGATACTGATGATGGCCGAAGTCGCCCCAGTCGGTGTTGAGCAGGCCGATTGCGCCGTGGCGGAGCCCGGCCTCGGCGGCGTTGCGGATGTTGGCGATGGCGTTGTCGGCGCGCCCAACGAGCGATTGCCAGCTCGACGTGCCGGGGCAGACGTAGAAGGGGATGCCGCTCGCGGCGAAGGCGCGGCCCTCGGCATCGAAGGGATGCTCGGCCGTGTAGCCCCAGGACAGCGCGATGGCGTCGCGGGGAAGCTCGGGCACCAGCTCGGGGTGGTTGAGGATCATGTCGCCCCAGAACTGCATGGTGTGCCCGCGCCCGCTGATCAGGGCGTGGATGGCTTTGAGATAGGTCAGATACACGCGGCCTCCGCCCTGCTCGGCGACGGCGTCGCGGCTCTTGCCGTGCCCGATGTCAAAGGTCTCATCCAACCCGACGTTGACCTGCCGCGAGCTGAAGTTGGGCAGGAGCTCATCGAAGAGCTCGCGCATCAGGGCCAGCCCACGCGGGTCGCGCGGGTCCAGGCTGAAGGGCGCGGCGTGCATGCCCCAGGGCACCTTGAAGGGCTCGAGCGTCTCGGCCAGGTCGCGATACGGCGGATGGCGCAACCAGCGCTCGAGGTGGCCGAGCGAGTTCTGATTGGGCACCAGCTCGACAAAGCGGGCCCGGCAATAGGCGTCCAGCTCCAGGATGTCCTGCGCGGTGAGCGGCGAGGCGTCCTCCCACACCACGCGGTGATTGCGGTAGGCAAAGGCGTGCTCGGTGTAGAGCTGGACCTGGTTGATCTTCCAGCCGGCCAGGCGATCGATCAGCGCGCACAACGTATCGAGCGTCGGCACCTTGCAGCGCGTGACATCCAGCATCACGCCGCGGTGCAGGAAATCCGGCGCGTCGGCGATGCGCAGGCAGGGCAGCGTCGCGCCGGCCTGCTCGATGATCTGGATCAGCGTGAGGGTGGCGTTCCATGCCCCGCGCGGTCCGGGCGCGCGGATGATGATGCCCTCCGGCGTGATGAGCAGCTCGTAGGCCTCGTCGGGCGCGCGCGTCGCGGGCAGGTCCGAGCCGCAGCGCGCGTCCAACGCATAAACCACACCTATGGCGTCCTCATTGGCGCTGCCGGCCAGCTGCCAGTCGACATCGGCGTGGGCGCGCAGGGCGGCCTGCAGGCGATGGGCGGTGAAGAGAAGGTCGCCGGCCGGCGCGCCGAGCAGGGCGATCCGCTTGTCGCCGCTCAGCGTGAGGCGGCCGTTCGCGGGTTCGAGGGTGCGGGGTTTGGGGAGCAGGTTCAGCCGGGCTGCTTCTCGGGAGATGGCCATGCCGGCATTGTACGAGCGGCCTGGTCTGCTGGCGGCTGGCGGGATAATGCCCGCCATGATCGCGAGATTGCGTGGCGCCGTGCTGGCGCTCAAACCGCCCGTGGCCGTCATCGATGTCGGTGGCGTCGGCTTCAAGGTCGCCTGCTCGCAGGCGGCGTGCGAGGAAATGACCGTTGGGCGGAACATCGACCTGCACACCCACCTGATCGTGCGCGAGGATGACCTGTCGCTGTATGGCTTCGCATCCGAGGATGAGTGCGCGCTCTTCCAGCTGCTGCTGACCGTCTCCGGCGTTGGCGCGCGGACGGCGCTGGCGGTGCTGTCGCGCCTCTCCCCCGACGCGGCCCGGGCGGCCATCGCGGGCGGGCAGATCGACACGCTCTCCCGCGTGCCGGGGATCGGTCGCAAGACGGCCGAGAAGCTGGTCTTTGCGCTGCGCGACAAACTGGGCGGGCTCGACCTCGCGCCTGCGTCGAGCCTGAGCGCGGGCGATACCGAAGTCATCGCGGCGCTGACCTCGCTGGGGTATTCGATCAGCGAGGCGCAGGCTGCGCTGGCGGCGCTGCCGCGGGACGGCAAGCTCGATCTGGAAGAGAAGCTGCGCATGGCGCTGCAAAAGCTTGGCTGACGGGCGCGCGCCGCCTATACTGCCTTCCCCATGGCACCGCTTTCCAGCGATCTCGCCGCGCGCCGGGTGGCGCGCGCGGCCACGCTGACCTCGATTGGCAACCTGAGCAGCCGGATCGTCGGCTTCGTCGCCGTCGCGGTGCGCGCCTATTTCTTTGGCAACAGCCGGGCCGCGAGCGCGTTCGAGCTGGCCGCCAACATCCCGACGCTTTTCAATGACCTGTTGGCCGGCCGCATGCTCAGCTCGGCGCTGGTGCCGACGTTCACGGGCCTGGCGACCGAGGGCGAAGGCGATGGCGATGGCGCGGGCAGCGCCGCGCGCGGGGACCTGCGCGAGTACGGGCGGCTGCTGGGGGCGCTGCTGGGGCTCGGCGCGGCCGGGCTCACCGCGCTCGTGGCGATCCTGCTGCTGATGGCCGGCCCGCTGGCCGGGCTGATCACGGCCGGGCAGAACCAGGACCTGGGCCAGGTCGCGGCGTTGTTGCGCATCACCATCCCGGCCATTCTGTTCATGAACCTCGGCGCGGTGATTACCGCCGCCCTGCAGGCCCGGCATCGTTTCGAATACACCGCCTTCACCGCCACCGCGTTCAACGTGGTGATGATCGCCTGCACGTTTCTCTTTCAGGCCAGCCTGGGGGTGGAGGCCTTGGCGATCGGGATGCTGCTCGGCAGCGCCGTCCAGGCGCTGATGCAGCTGCCCGGGCTGCGCGGCGTGCCGATCCGCTTCTCGCTGGACTGGCGCCTGCCGGGGATCCGCCGCGTGGTGGCGCTGTTTCTGCCGGTGGCGGGCGGGCTGGTCCTGGCGCAATTTGCGGCGCAGTTGTCTTTTACGTTGGCCAATGTCATCAGCCCGGAGGGCCCGACCACGATGCGCTATGCCGCGCAGGTCATCCAGTTCCCGCTGGGGCTGGTCTCCGCCGCGATCTCGGCGGCGATCCTGCCGACCCTGTCCGCGCAGACCTCGGGTGCCCGGCAGGATTTCAAGGCCACGCTGGGGCGGGGGCTGGGGTTGGTGATTGCGCTCACCGCGCCCGCGGCGGCCGGGCTGTTCGTGCTCGCGCACCCCGTCGTGGCGCTGTTGTTCCAACGGGGGGAGTTCACCGCCGCCAGCGCCGCCTACACCGCGCTCTCGCTGCGGGCGGCGGTGCCCAACCTGCTGTTCTCGGCCATCGATGGGCCGCTGATCTTCGCCTTCTACGCCATGCGGGACACGCGCACGCCGACGATCGTTGGGCTGGCGTCGACGCTGTTCTACCTCGTCCTGGTCGGGCTGGGCATGGCCCTGTCCGCGAGCGGGGCGCGGGCGTTCTCGCTTTCCGACCTGGTGTTGTGTGATTCGCTCAAGACCGGCTTTGACGCGCTGCTGATGGGAACCCTGCTGGCGCGTCGGCTGGGCGGGCTGGGAGGACGCTCGCTGCTGCCGCTGTCGATCAAGGCGGCGCTGGCGACGCTGGGCATGGCGCTGGTTGCGTTGCTGGCGCAGGATGTGCTCGCGGCGCGTTTGGCGGCAGATACATTTGCATCGCGCGCGATCCTGGTTGCCGGGGTCGGGTTGATCGGCGCGCTGGCGTATCTGGGCCTGGCCTGGGCACTGGGGATGCGCGATCTCGTCGGTCTGGTGCCGCGCAGGTTGCGAAGGAGCGAGGTCCGCGCGGAGTAGTCCGCCGCGGCCATCATCATGAGCGTCATCGTCGAAACCCTGGATGGCTTTGCGTCGGCCCATCTCGAAAACCGCCGCTCGCTGAGCGTCGTGCTGCCGCCGGGCTACCGCAGCGCCGGCCACCACGCCACCTGCAAAACGCTGTATCTCAACGACGGGCAGGATCTGGACGCGCTGCGGCTGGTGGGCACGCTGACGCGTCTGTATGCGCAGGACGAGATTGCGCCGCTGATCGTGGTGGCGGTGCCGACCAACGCTGACCGGCTTCAGGAATACGGCATCGCCCACACCCCGGACTACCGCCATCGTGGCAGCCGCGCCGGCGCGTTCACCCGCTTCATCCTGCACGAGGTCATGCCGGCCGTCCAGGCCCAGTATCGCGTGTCGACGCGGCCGGAGGACACCGCCTACCTCGGCGCGTCGCTGGGTGGATTGAGTGCGTTTGATATTGTGTGGAACCATCCGGACCGTTTCGGGCGGGCGGGGGTGTTCTCGGGCTCCTTCTGGTGGCGGTCGCGCTCGGCCTCGGTCGAGGAGATGCAGACCTCGCGCATCGCGCACGCCATGGTGCGCTCCACGCCGATGACGCCGGAGCGCCGCGCGCTGAAATTCTGGTTTCAGGCCGGCACCGAGGATGAGAAGGATGATCGCGACAAGAACGGCGTGATCGACGCCATACAGGACACGACCGAGCTCATGGACGCGCTGGAGACGCGCGGCTACCGGCATGGCTCGGACATGACCTACCTTGAAGTCGCCGGCGGACAGCACCATCCGTCCACCTGGGCGAGTGTGATGCAGGTCTTCCTGCGTTGGGCGTTTGGCGCACCCGAGGCCGTCGGGTCCGCCGCTGCCTTGCCTCCACGCCCATGACGGGTTCCACCCGCGCCGCGCGCCTCGCCCTGCTGCGTGACGCCTTCTACATGGTCAGCGGCACCTTCATCTCCGCGGTCAGCGTGGTGATGTTCTTTAACCCCGCGAACCTGGCCCCGGGCGGTGTGAGTGGCTGGGCGCTGCTGCTCAACCGCATCTTCGGCCTGTCGATCGGTGTGCTGGTCGTGGTTCTCAACCTGCCGATTCTGGCGCTGGGGATGTACAAACTGGGCGGCTGGCGCTTTCTGGCGCGGACGGTGGTGGCGACGCTGCTCTACGGCGCCTTCACGGCCCTGCTTGAACAGACCGGCCTGATCAAGCCCATCACGCAGGACATCGTGCTCAACACGCTGTATGCCGGCCTGGTGGGTGGGCTTGGCACCGGGCTGGTGCTGCGCGGACGCGCCACGACGGGCGGGACGGACATCATCGCCCTCCTGCTGATGCGCGCGCGGGGCATGCCCCTCAGCCAGAGCTATGTGCTGGCGGACGCCGCCGTCTTCATCACGGCAGGCGCGATACTGGGCTGGGATAAAGCGTTGTACGCTTTTGTGGCCAATTACGTGGGTGGGCTCGCGGCCGAGGCCGTCAGCTCGGGCGCCAATGTCTCACGCACGGCCACCATCATCACCGAAAAGCCGGAGCTCGTCTCGAAACGCGTGCTGGAGGAGATGCAGCGTGGCGTCACCGAATGGACGGGCACCGGCAAGTTCACCGGGCAGCAGCGCCCCATCCTGTTCATCGTCGTGGGACGGGCGGAGATCGCGACGCTGAAGGCCATCGTCCATGACGCCGATCCGGAGGCCTTTGTCGTGATCGGCCAGGCGCAGGAAGTGTTTGGCGAGGGCTTCCGACGCCTCAACCGCGAATAGCGGCGCGGAAAAGCCGCGTCGTCGTGTTGTAGACTCACGCGCCTATGAACGCATCAGACGTCCCCCAGCCCCGCCGCGAGCCCACGCGGGATCGCCTGCGCAGCGGCGTGATCGCCGCCGGCGAGATCCCGGTCGAGGCGCCTCGGCCGACGCGTCGGCCGGAGTGGCTGAAGGTCCGCGCGCCCTCGGGCGATACCTTTCATTCGCTCAAGCGCCTGATGCGCAGCAAGAGCCTGCACACGATTTGCGAGGAGGCCAACTGTCCCAACATCTCGGAGTGCTGGGAGAGCGGGACCGCGACGTTTCTGATCCTCGGCGATGTCTGCACGCGCTCGTGCGGCTTCTGCGATGTCAAGACCGGCATGCCCAACGCCATCGACTGGGCCGAGCCCTACCGCGTCGCGCAGGCCGTGGTCAACATGGACCTCAAACATGTCGTCATCACCTCGGTCAACCGCGATGAGCGGCCCGACGGTGGCGCGCCGATTTTTGCGTTGTGCATCCGGCGCATCCATCAGGTCAAACCAGACTGCACCATCGAGGTGCTCATCCCCGACTTCAAGGGCAACGAGGCGGCGCTCGAGATCGTCATGCGCGAGCAGCCGGACATTCTCAACCACAACGTTGAGACCTGCGAGCGTCTGTTCAAGGCCGTGCAGCCGCAGGACAACTACGCCTGGGCGCTGACCACGCTGCGCAACGCCCGCAAGCTCGATCCGCACTCCGTGACCAAGAGCGGGATGATGCTCGGGCTGGGCGAGACGCGCGACGAAGTGCTGCAGGTGATGGAGGATTTGCGTGAGGCGGATGTCGACATCCTGACCCTGGGGCAGTATTTGCAGCCCAGCAAGAAGCATCTGCCCATCGAACGTTACTGGTCACCCGAGGAGTTCGCCGATTTCCGCCGCATCGGGCGGGAGATGGGCTTCAAGTGGGTGGAAAGCGGCCCGCTCGTGCGCAGCTCCTTCCGCGCGGACGCCCAGGCGCGCGCATTGTCGCGGCGCTGGCGCGCGCTGCAGGCCGCGCAGGCGGCCTCCCCCGGCCAAGTCTGACCGTCTTCTCAGTCCCCTTTCAGCCGGCTGGCAGCCGGGTCCGTAGAGTAGAACGCGATCATGCGTTCGACTCGACCGAAATCATCGCGCAGCGCCGCGGGTACGCTCATTCGCGTCCTCGGGTTGGTGGGCCTCGGTGTCGCGGTGATTGTCCTGACGCGCGTGGGGCAGACGCCGCGTCCCGGACCGGCAGTGGCGGCCGGCCCCGCCGGGGCCGTCACGTATTTCCTGACCAACACGCCGGCACCGCCGACCACCGCGACCTCGCAGGCGCGCACACGCGCCACGCGGCAGGCTGAGCAGGCCGCCACCAGCATCGCCCGCGCCACCCGCCAGGCGCGCCAGGCAACCGCGACCCTCCCCCTTCCGCGTGCCGTTCCGACCCCGAACCCGGATGCCGGCATCGCCCTGGCTGGCGCCCCCACCGTGACCGTGCCGGTGTGCACGGAGAAGGGTGGGCAGATCGTGCGCGAGAATGTGATCGGCGCGACCCTCCCGCACAGCATCCCGGTGCAGATCTACCTGCCGCCGTGTTTCGATGCCACGCACAACCGCTACCCAACGCTGTATCTCATCCAGGGCTCGGGCGACATCGAAGGTCAGTGGGAGCGGGTGGGCTTGCTCGGTGAGGCGGATCGGCGCATCATGGCCGGCGAGCTGCCGCCGTTTCTCATCGTCATGCCGGACAATGACATCGAGGAAGGCGATGTCAGCATCTTCATGTACACCGCTGAGGGGCCCGGCTCGTACGAGGATTACGTGGTCAACGATGTGCTGCCCCTCATCGAACGGAAATACGGCGCCTGGCAGGATGTGGCCGGGCGCGCGATTGGCGGCATCTCGCGGGGCGGTTACTGGGCGATCGAAATCGCCTTCCGGCACCCCGACCTCTTCGGCGCGGTGGGCGGGCACAGCCCCGCCATCTCCTCCGAGTTTCTCAATGGCACCCCGGAGGATTTCAGCATGCTGATGATGGCGAGCACGATCGATGCCTTGAAGACGATGCGGGTGTGGCTGGACGTCGGCGATGAGGACACCTGGACGATGCGCGGGCCGGATGAGCTCGCCCAGGCGCTTGTCGCTGACGGCATCCCGGCGCAGTTCAAGATTGGGATCGGCACGCACGACAACGACTACTGGAGCACCGAAGTCAACAACTACCTCGACTTCTACACCGCACCCTGGCGCGGGGTTGCCCCGATCAAACTCACGCGCTAGCGCAGCCCGCGCGGGATGAGACAATGCGCGGCCAAGGACGCAAACATGCGACGACGGCTGCTTCTCATTCTCGGAATCCTGATCTCGATTGCGCTGCTGGCGCTGGCGGTGCGGGGGCTGCACCTGCAGGAGTTCCTGGCTGATCTGAGCCAGGCCAACCTGTTCTGGCTGCTGCCCGGCATTGGCGCCTACTTTGTCGCCGTGTTCGTGCGCGCCATCCGTTGGAAATTTCTGCTCAAGCCAAACCGCGACATCGCCGCGCCGCGCCTCTTCCCCATCGTCGTGATCGGCTACATGGGGAACAACATCTACCCCGCCCGCATCGGCGAGCTGGTGCGCGCCTACGTTCTGCGCCGCAAGTTTGGCGTGCCAATCGCCTTCACCCTGTCGACGATCCTGCTCGAACGGCTGATGGACGCCGTGGTGATGCTCGGCTTCGTTCTGATCGGCCTGCCCCGCGCGGCCGGGCTGTCGGATCAGGTGCGCTCGGCGCTCGGTGTGGCGGGCGTGCTGTTCGGCCTGGCGACGCTGGTTTTCTTCGGGTTTGCGCTGGCGCCGCGTGCCGCGGCCCGGATCGCCGAGGCCGTGATCAACCGCATCATCCCGGCGCGCTTCGCCCCCAAACTTGTTGGCATGGTCGAGCGCTTTGTCGAGGGCGCGCAGAGCCTGAAGAACCCGCTCGATCTGGCCGGGCTGGTCGGCACCAGCATCACCGTGTGGCTGATCGAGACGGTCAAATACTGGTGCATCGCGCAGGGCTTTGGGATGTCGACCAGCTATCCCGACCTGATGCTCGTCAACGGCATTTCGAACCTCTTCACCATTCTGCCGGGGCTGCCGGGCGCGGCCGGGACCTTTGACTCGGGCAGTATCCTGGCGCTCGAGGCGTTGGGTGTCACCCAGGCGTTGGCCACGGCGTATACCGTCGTGCTGCATGTGGCGCTGTGGCTGCCCGTGACGGCGCTCGGCGCGTATTTCATGCTCCGCGAAGGCTTGAAGTGGAATGACCTGCGCGCGGCGGAGCACGCCGCGGCTGAGCCCGAGCAACCCACGAAGAACTGAACCATGACATCAAAACCCCTTCGCATTGCCATCGTCGGTGCCGGCGCAACCGGTCTGAGTGCCGCCTTTGACCTGCTGGCTCAGGGTCACGCCGTGACCGTCTTCGAGGCCTCGGACAAACCGGGCGGATTGGCTGCTGGCTTTCGCCAGGCCAACTGGGCGTGGTCGGTCGAGAAGTTCTATCACCACTGGTTCGCCTCGGACGCCGCGCTGCTCAAGCTGGCCGAGGACATGGGCGTGTCGGGCAAGGTGATGTTCCTGCGGCCGAAGACGGTGTCGTATTACAAGGGTGGATTTCTTCAGTTGGACTCGCCGCTCTCGGCGTTGCTCTTCCGCGGGCTGTCGATCTTCGACAAGATCCCGTTCGGGCTGGCCGGGGTGTATCTCAAGGCGACGTCGAACTGGAAGCAGTTGGAGCAGTACACCGCCCACGACTGGCTGACGCGCTGGATGGGCAAGGGCGCCTACGAGCTGCTGTTCGAGCCGCTGTTGGTGGGCAAGTTTGGCGAATACGCGCGCCAGGTCAACGCGGCCTGGTTCTGGGCGCGGATCAAATACCGCACCACGCGGCTTGGCACCTACGAGGGCGGCTTCCAGGCCTTCTTTGATGACCTGGCGGCGCGCGTCACCGAGCGCGGCGGGCGCATCGTCTACCGGGCGCCGGTCTCGCAGCTCCAGCGCGATGATGCCACGGGCACCTGGACGGTCACGGCCAACGGCGCGAGCGGGAGCTTTGACCGGGTATTGAGCACGCTCTCCCCGGGCGCGATGGCCCGCCTTGCCCCGCAGCTGCCGGCCGACTACCTGGGCGCGCTGCTGAAACTCAAATCGTTGGGCGCGGTGGTGGCGGTCTTCACCCTCAACCATCCGCTCAGCGAGCAGGGCAACTACTGGCACAACCTGCCCAAGAGCGCCGGCTTCCCGTATCTGGCGATGTGCGAGCACACCAACTTCGTCTCAGCGGAGCACTTTGGCGGCCAGCGCATCGTGTACTGTGGCGACTATCTACCGACCGACCACGCGTACTTCTCGATGACCGACGCGGAGATCCGCGCCGCCTTCACGCCCTCGTTCAAGCGCTTCAACCCCGGCTTTGACGAGGCCTGGATCGACGATGTCTTCGTCTTCCGCGAGAAGTATGCCCAGCCTGTGCCCTTCGTCAACCACTCGCGCAACATCCCGGATGTCAAGACACCGTTGGCCGGGCTGTGGTTCGCCTCGATGAGCCACGTCTATCCGTATGACCGCGGGACCAACTACGCGGTTGCGCTCGGGCGGGATGTCGCGATGCGCCTGACGCGCGAGTAGCGGCGCGCCGGGCGGCTATTGCGCGTAGGCGCGATCGAGCTGGGCGATGGCGGCGCGCAAGTCCTTGGGATAGGCGGCCTCGATTGTCAGCTCCGCCCCCGTCGCAGGGTGCTGCAGGGTGAGCGCACGGGCGTGCAGGCCCGTCCGCGCGAGCAACGGACGCTCTTCAGGACCATCGTGCGCCGAGGGTCGGTAGCCGCGCTTGATGCGCGACAGCAGCAGCGGTTTTCCATCGCCATAGAGCGGGTCGGCGACCAGCGGCGTCCCGAGCGAGGCGGCGTGCACGCGGATCTGATGCGCGCGCCCGGTCTCGGGGTGCGCTTCGAGCAGGGCGTAGTTGTAATAGCGCGCCAGCACCTTGAAGTGGGTGACCGATGGCTTGCCCTCGCGTGAGTCGATCAGGGTGCGATGGCGTTTATCCGCATCGACGCGCAGCGGCGCGTTGACCGTCGCCGCGTCCTGAATCGGCACACCGACCACCAGCGCGTGATAGCACTTGGCGACATCGCGGGCCTCGAACTGGCCGCTCAGCGCGCGGTGGGCGGCCTCGGTGCGGGCAAAGGCAATGACCCCGCTTGTCTCACGGTCCAAGCGGTGCACCAACCAGACCGCGCCAAAGTCGCGCTTGAGCAGGGCGTGCAGGTCCGCATCCTCGGGGTGGTTGGGATCATGGGCGGCGCTGATGCCCGCCGGTTTGTTGACGATCAGCAGGTCGCCGTCGACGTGCAGGGTCTCGACTTTCATGGACCCCAGTATGGCCGATCCCCGGTCGGGTCAGGGCAGGGTCGTGAGGTTGATGATCCCCACGACATCGTCGGAGGTCAGATAGGCCAGTCGTGTGCCATCGGGGCTGAAGGCAAGCCCGTTGGCATAGACCGCGAAGTCCCTGGACAGCAGGTTGACCCCGGTTGCGTTTTCATGGATCGCCAGGGTCGAACCCAATGCGCCGGCGATCGGCGTGAGTGAGGCGACGAGGCGCCCGTCCGGGCTGAAGGCTGCGACCACGGTGGGCGTTTGTGGATTGTTCGTGGTGCCTGCGCTGGGTGCGCCGGGCAGCGCGACGACGTATCGCACGGAGGGTGGCGACCAGTTGATGACCTTGACACCATCCTGTGGCGAGGCGACCAGCACGCTTTTGTTGTCCGGGCTCATCGAGATGCGCAGCGTCGTGGTGCCAGTGCGGCGCGACACCAGCGTCAGGGCGTCCGCCATCACCGCCAGCTGCCGTCGTTGTGGGCGCTCCCAGACCTCCAGGCGCGGGCTGCGCACAAAGGCGATGTGGCTTTGATCCGGGCTGAGCGTCCAGGTGTCAAATGCGGTGAGGTCGCCCGAGCTCTGCGGCACAAAAAAGCTGGTATGGGTGCCTGTGTCAAACGTATAGTAGCGCACCTCGTTGCCTTCGCGCGGCCGGTAATACAGGATGCCGCCCTGGTCAGAGAAGCGCGCCTGACTGCCACCCGGGAAGTACTGGGTGTTGCGGCCCTGGTCTTGCAGGTCATAGACATACAGACCGGAGATCACATCGGTCTGCGCATCGCCGCGTCCAGCGAAGCCACTGTCCTCGGCGACCAGCCGGCGCCCATCCGGGCTCCACTGCAGTTGGACGGGCTGCCGCAACGTGGTTGCAATCTGCCGCAGCAGCCTGCCCGATGCGACGTCGAGCAACGCGATCGTCCCGCCGCTGCGCGCCACGGCGAGCTGCTGTCCGTCGGGGCTGTAGGCGATGGCTCGCGCGCTGATCTGCGCCGTCGTTGCGAAGCCCGCCACCGCATTGACGAGGGCGCGTCGCTCGACGTCCCACACGCTGAAGCCGTCCGTGCCGATGATGGCCAGGCGCTTTCCGTCGGCGGTCAACGCGCCGGCCAGGCTGGTTGTTCGCCCACCGCTGAGCGCCAACCGGCTGGTCGCCTTGCGCGTGCCGACATCGTAGAGGACAAAGGCGCTGTCCTCGCGCGTGGAGGTGAAACTCAGCAGACCGATCACACTGCCATCGGCATTCGCCCACAGCGGCCGGGAGAAGCCCTGACCGTCGCGAAGCCCTGTGATCATGGCACCACTTCGGATGTCGATGGACAGACCCCCGCCCTGATCGCTCAGGATGAGTTTCGTGCTGTCGCCGCTGAACACCCACTGTCCCGAGACCGAACTGGTTGTTGAGATAATACGTGGCGCAGATCCCGTCTGCAGGTCGAGGATCGAAATGCGCCGCGCCGACTCCTGAATCACCAGCCAGTTGCCATCCGGGCTGAATCGGACGTCAAGCGGCGTGCCCGTGAACGCTGGCTGCGCGATCGGCGCGGCCTGCTTCGCATCGAAGAGCTGAAGCTGGAGCTTCGTATCGATGACGGCCACCCGGTCCCGCGTGAAGTCGTAGGACGCCGCGACGTAGTCGCGCGCGGGTAGGCTCAGGGTCGCCGCCGGCGGGGCCGACAGATCGCCGATGGCCTGCAGGGTGAAGGCCTGCCTGACCGGGTTGTAGAGCGCCACGACATCGCCCTTCGGCGACCACCCGATGATCTCATCGTTGCCCGGCCGACAGGTTTTCAGGCGCAGCGTGGCCGCGTCATAGACGAAGAGCCCGGCCGTGCTGCGCGCGACGAGGCTGTCCCCGCCGGGCGACCACATCACCTGCTGAATCGCGCCACGCCCGATGCGGCTGAGCGCCCCCTTTTCAAAGCCGATGCCGCACTCGTCGGTCTGGCTGTCGACCGCTGCCCGCGCGGTGGGCGCAAGCGTGGGGGCGACCTCGGGCGGGCGGCCGAACCACGACACGCTCGCAATGGCGAGGCCGATGAAGCAGAGCGCCGCCGCGACCGCGCTCAGCCGGACGACCACGCTGCGGGAGAGGGAGAAGCGTGGTTGAACGTCGCTCACGACCTGCGCGATGGGGCCGCTCGCGTCGATGTAGTTCCGCCCCGGGGGCAGGGCGAGGCTGGCCTGCGTGCGGAGGGCGCGGTTGATCGTCTCCTCCTCGAACAGGCCGTGATACTCGCCTTCGCCGGCATCCTCGCTGGCGCGGGCAAGTGATTCCGCGAGCTGGCGCTTGGCATTGCGATAGCGCTGCACGCCCACTTCCGTTGGACATCCCAGGACCTGGCTGGCTTCACTGTTGGTGAGGCCGAGCAGGAGCCTCAAGGCGATGACGGCGCGATTGGCGCTGGACAGGCCCCCGAGGGCCTCCCAGATCAGGCCGCGCATCTCGCGATCCCGGACGCTCTCCTGTCCGCTGGGGTCGGTCAGCCAGTGGGGGTCCTCGCCATCGTCGGCGTCTCCGCTGTGCGGTCCGGCGGCCACGCGCAGGGCGGAGAACCAGCGCAGCCGAAATTCCATGCCCGGCGCGGGGAGGCAGGCCTGGGCAAGCTCCGGCGCCTGATTGGCCTGGCGGGTCAGCGCATAGGCAAGCCAAACCGCCTCCAGCTGGTGCTGGCGGACCAGGTTCTCCAGTACGTCGTCGTGGCTGCGATTGGCTTCGGTCACGCGCCCTCTCCGCCGGTCAGTCTAGCACCGCGACTTGAGAGTCCGCTGAGTGCCATCGCCTCCCACTTTCCGCGCAATCGGCGCTATCATGCCCCACAGGAGTGTGCCTGATGTTGAAGACTGGTGATCAGATCCCTGCGTTTGAGCTGGCCTCGGATTCGGCCGGCACGGTGAGCAACAGTGCCCTGAAGGGGCGTCGCTATGTTCTGTATTTCTACCCGCGCGACGACACACCGGGGTGCACGCGCGAGGCCTGCGCCTTCCGCGACAACCTGCCGGCCTTTGGCGATCTCGGCGCGCCGGTGTTTGGCGTCAGCGCCGACGACACCGAGTCGCATGTCAAGTTCGCCGACAAATTCTCGCTGAACTTCCCCCTGCTCGCGGATCCCGAACGCAAGCTGATCGACCCGCTCGGGTTGTGGGGCGAGAAGTCGTTCATGGGGCGCAGCTACATGGGCGTGCTTCGCACAACGTTCATCGTCGATGCAAACGGCCGGATCGAAAAGATCTGGGAGGACGTGAAGCCCGTCGGTCACGCCGAGGAAGTGCTGGCTTATTT
>JAIBCK010000171.1 GCA_019694215.1 Thermoflexales bacterium | reverse complement strand
TGCCGCTCGATGCGCGGGTCGGGCACCAGCCACAGGATGGTGATTGCGACAAAGATCACCTGCGAGATGACGGGCGCGATGAAGGCGGCGACGATCGACAGAATGTAGCCGATGAGCGACAGCCAGCCTTTCACATCGTTGCCCACGGCCCGGCGCAGAAGTGAGTCCGGCCCCTGCGAGCGGATGATCGCCCTCTGCAACGTCCAGTAGGCAAAGCCGGTCGCCAGCAGCACGCCGCCATACACGGCCGTGGGCCAGATGGCTTGCGGGTTGCCGCCCAGCCACGCCGTCGCAATCGGGATGAGCGAGAGGCAGAAAAGCAGCGCGAGGTTGGCCCACAGGATCGCGCCGTTCACGCGCTGGACGGTGTGCAGCATGTGATGATGGTTGTTCCAGTAGATGCCGAGATAGACAAAGCTCAGCACATAGCTCAGAAACACCGGCAGCAGAGGCTCCAACGCGCGCAGGTCATCGCCCACCGGCACGCGCAGTTCAAGGACCATGATCGTGATGGCAATCGCGATGACGCCATCGCTGAAGGCTTCGAGGCGGCTTTTTCCCATGGCCCTGATTCTCACATGATCACTTTCAAATGTGAGCCTGGCACGCTGAACGGCCGGACTGCCCCGGGCACAGGCTGTT
Organism: Thermoflexales bacterium; assembly: GCA_019694215.1. GTDB lineage: Bacteria > Chloroflexota > Anaerolineae > J036 > Brachytrichaceae > Brachythrix. The sequence goes on along the minus strand of JAIBCK010000171.1, from coordinate 2,560 downwards.
GAGCGTACGCGCGGCGTGCGTCGGGGGCGCTTCACGTCAGCGCGAGCGACGCCGCCTCCGCGGGGCTGAGTGACGCGCCCTCGCGGGCAAGCGCGTCAAAGGCATCCCCGGTCATGGCGCGCGCCGTGGTCAGGCGCTGCCCCATTTCCATGTTCTCGCTGCCACCTGCCTCACCGGGATAGCCGAGATGCGGCGCCGAAAAAGCAAGCAGGCGCGCCGCATCCTCGACTCGAATGGTCTGCGTCAGCCAGATCGCGGCTGTGCCGGCCAGCCCCTGGGCCAGCCCGTGCAGGTCGTTGTATCCCAGGTTCAGCTGGATGCTCTCCCGCAGGTGCGTCAGCGCACCCTCCAGATCGCCCAGCGCGGCCAGCGTGTCCCCGATGTTGAAGCGCAGCGTGGCGATGCCAAACAGCGCGCCCAGGCCCTCGCGGATTTGCAGGGCTTCTCGGAAAAGGGCCAGCCCGGCGGCATCGTCGCCGCGGCCGCGGGCGCAAATGCCGAGGTTGTTCAGCCCACGGCTCGCCCACTCCAGATCATCGAGCTGACGATGAATGTCAACACTGTCCCGGTAGTAGCGTTCCGCGCCCTCATAGTCCTCGTCATGCAGCGCAGCGCCGCCCAGGCCGTTCAACGCCGCGCCAAGGCCGAAGCGGTCTCCGAGCCCGGCAAAGGCCTCCCGGGCGACGTCAAAGCACGCCCGCATGGCCGCGGTGTTCTCCGCCGTGCGGGCCATGCGCCCAATCGCATACCCACGGGTGAGCTGGGCGTTGGCCGCGCCCCAGGGGTCCGCGGCCTGCGCAGACAGGGCTTCGGCCTGATCGGCCAGCGCGACCGCATCGTCATACCGGTCGTGATACATCGCGATCTGGGCCAGGCCGAAGAGCGCCGCAGCCTGCTCCCGCGGCAAGCCGGCCGAGGCAAAGGCGTCGCGCGCGCGTTCCAGCAGGCCGTTGGATTCGCGGTAGCGGGCCTGGTAATACAACACGATCCCCGCGCACAACGCGGTGCCGCCGCGCAGTGCCGCGGGCAGACGGGTGGCTCCGGGCATGGCGAGGACGCGGGCGGTGAAATCCGCGCCTTCGCGGTAGCGCGCGCGGCGCTGCCAGTAGGTCCGCAGCGCCGCCGCCAGACGGGCGGCGCCGGCGGCATCGCGGGCCTCATCGATCAGCCAGTTCAAGGCGGCCCGCAAGTTGGCATGTTCGAGATCGAGCCGCCCAAACCAGTCCATCTGCCCGTGACCCCGCAGGCGGGGTTCGGTCTCCTCCGCCAGGTCGATGGCCCATTTCGCATGACGCTCGAAGCCCTCACGCGCCAGCGTCGTCCGAGACAGGGCGCCCAACGCATACTCGCGCACCGTTTCCAGCATGACGTAGCGCGGGCCGGCGGGCGTGCTCTCGATCTGGATCAGCGACTTTTCGAACAGGCTGGTCAGCACGTCGGACATGGGCTCGCGCGTGAGCGCGCGGTCGCCCGCGACCTGTTGCGCTGCCCCAAGGTCCCAACCACCCCGGAAAACCGCCATACGCTGCAAAACCACCTGCTGGGCGGGATTGAGCAGGTCGTAGCTCCAGGCCATGGCCGCCCCGAGCGTGCGGTGGTGGCTCTCTGGCGCGCCGCCGCCGACCAGCAGTCGAAAGCGGTCATCCAGGCGTGTCGCGATCTCTGACAGGGGCATCGTCGCGGAGAGGGCAGCGGCCAATTCGATGGCCAGGGGCAGACCATCCAGCCGGCGCACGATCTCGGCCACGTGCCTGGAGGCCTCGGCATCGAGCCGGAAACCGCCGCGCACGCTCATCGCGCGGGTGATGAAGAGCTGCGCGGCATCGCTCGCCAGCACGCCTTCGCGCGCCTGCGCGGCCTTCGGATCGGGCAGGCTGAGGGGAGGCGCACGCAGAACGTGCTCATCAGCCAGGCGCAGGGGCTCGCGGCTGGTCGCCAGGATGCGCAATCCGGGGCAGCCGGCCAGCAGCGCGCGCACCGCCGTGGCCGCCGCGCCCAGGACATGCTCGCAGTTGTCCAGGATCAGCAGCTGGCGGATGTCGCGGCGCAGCGCGAGGACGGCATCGATCGGATCGCCGCGCGCCGGGACGCGCACTTCGAGCGCCGCCGCGATGGCGTCAGCCACCAGGCTGGCCCCGCCGCGGCCACCGGCCGAGATTGGGGCGAGCTCGACCATCGCCGCGCCATCGTCGAAGGCCAGAATGGCCAACGAGGCCACTTGAGCGGCAAGCCGGGTCTTGCCGACCCCGCCGACGCCGGTCAGCGTGACCAGGCGATGCGCCTGCGTTGCGGCGAACACCTCCGCAACCAGGGCCTCGCGCCCGACAAAGGTGGTGGCCAGCGCGCGCGTGCCGGCCACGGGGGTCGCGGCGTCGGCATTGCCGCCACGCGCGGCGGCCAGCACGGCCCGCCCGGCCCCCGGCTCGTGGCCATCGAGCACCGCGCCCAGTTGGCGGAGCGTCTCCTCGCCGGGCAGCTTGGCACCATCGGAGCGCGTCCACGAGGCGATGGTGTGCACGCTCACGCCGACCGTATCTGCGAGGCTGCGGTGGCTGATGCC
>JAIBCK010000070.1 GCA_019694215.1 Thermoflexales bacterium | reverse complement strand
GCCGTCCCGTACGCCAACGACGTCGCGCGCTGGGGCTCGGCCAACGGCCCACGCGCCTGGCTCGCGGCGGGGCTGGCGGAAGCGCTCGCCGCGCGCGGCCACACCGTCGAATCCCCGCAATGGATCGACCTCCCGCGCGAGAAGCGCTCGCGCGACAGCATTGTCAACCTTGGCTATCTGGCCGCCCGCACCAGCGACGCCACCCTCGCCGCCCTGCAGCGCGGCGCCTTCCCCATCGTCCTCGAAGGCAACTGCACCCAGTGCGTTGGACCAACCGGCGGCGTCGCGCGCGCGGATGGCAGCGCCGGCATGATCTGGTACGACGCGCACGGCGACATGCACACGATGGCCACCACCTCGACGGGCCTGCTGGGGGGCCTGCCCTTTGGCGTGTGCATGGGCTGGGACCTGGACGACTGGCGCGAGCGCGGCGGCCTGCACCAGCCCGTCGATCCCGCGGCCGCCGCACTGATCGGCGCCTCGGACCTCGACCCAGAGGAGGAACACTTCCTCGCCACGCACCCCATCGCGCGCCTGGATGCCAAGGACATGATGACCGGCGGCGGGCCAAAGACGGCCGCGCTGCTCGCGTCGCGCGCAGGGCGCGCCGCAGGCTGGTATCTGCACTACGACCTGGATGTCAGCGGCACCGATGCGGCGCCGGGCGGCCTGACCCCGGCCCCGTTCTGGCCCCCGCGCGCCGAGCTGGTGGACAGCGTGGCCGCCGCGACACGCGCCGTGCGGCTGCGTTGTCTTGGGCTTGCCAGTTATGACCCGGCGATGGATCCCGAGGGCAAGGGCGCGCAGCTTGGCATCGACATCGCCCGGGCTGTCGTCGACAACCTGTAGGCGTCAGCGCTTCGTTGCAATCGCGATGAGGTTCAGCCCCCACCAGGGCAGGTGGCGATCGATCTTCCGGATGAGCGGCATGCCCACCTCCAGCAGCTTGAGCTGGAGCGGGGTGTAGGCCTGCTGTTTGAAGACGCGGCTGTTCAGCCACCAGCCCGGCGCGGCGATGCGGTTGAAATCGAAGACGGACTCGGCCTCCAGACCTGCCTGTTCGAGCAGCGCGCTCAGCTCCTCGCGCGTGAAACGCCGCTTGTAGCCCAGCGCGGCATCGATGCTTCCGCGCAACCCGGGGCCCTGGGCGGTGTGGAGGACCATCCGCCCGCCCGGCGGCAGGGCGAGGGCGGCATTGCGCAGAAGCGAGACGGGGTCCTCCGCCCGCTCCAGCGCGCCGACCAGTACAACTGTGTCAAACGCACCGGCCAAAGGTGCGAAATCCGCTTCACGGGCGGCGTCAACGTCCATCACCCGCAGATACGGCTTGCCGAGGGAGTAGCCACCCAGGTAGTCGCGCTGGGTGGGATTTGTCTCGGCCGCGACATACAAGTCACGCGGGATGAACTGGCTGGTCAGGCTGCCCGCCCCGGCATTCAGCTCGAGCACCCGCGCGCCGAGGAAGGGCCTCAGCGTGGCACCCAGCCACTGGTTGAACCGACGCGCGTTCTGCAGGTTGCGCACCATCTCCGAGCCGACGCCATCCTCGCGATACAAATCATCGATCAGCGAGTAGTGCACCATCGCGCGCAACGCCAGAATGCCATCCTTGGCGCGGATCTTCTTGCCTTCCTCGTAGCTGCGCGGGAGGTAGCGGATCGGCACTTCGAAGATGCGCGCGCGGCGTTTGGCCAGCTTGAGCGTGATCTCGATCTCGAAGCGGAAATCGTTTGAGCGCAAGGGCAGCGACTTGAGCAAGCGGGTGTTGATCGCCTTGTAGCAGGTCTCGACATCGGTCAGGTCGAGGTCGGTCACCCAGTTGGTCAGCGCGGTGATGAAGCGGTTGATCAGGGTGTGGCGGAACATCAGCGCGCGCCGGTATTGCGCCGAGATGTAGCGCGAGCCAAACACGGCATCCGCGCCCTCCTCGATGAAGGGCTCGAGGATGGCCGGGATGTCAGCCGGGTTGTATTCCATGTCCGCGTCATGGACGATGCAGACGTCGCCCGTGGCCTGTTCCAACGCCGTGCGCAGCGCCGCGCCCTTGCCCATGTTGCGCTCGTGGCGGATGAGCTTGACGCGCGCATCGCCGGCGGCCACGCGCTCCAGGATCTCCCAGCTGCCATCCTTGCTGCGGTCATCCACGACGATGACCTCCAGCCGCGAGATGCGCTCGCTCTTGAGGGCCAGCACCCGGCCGACGCTGGCGGCGACCAGATGCCGCTCGTTGTAGACCGGGATCATCACGCTGAGCGCGACAGCCCGCGGGCGCTGCTGTTCAGTGGTCGGGAGCTCGGAAAGCAGCCTCGAAACAGGCTGATCGCTCACCGTACGCGTGGGGGCCGATGACATCGAGGCGATTCTAGCAGCCGGCCGATGCCCGGCCCATCACGGCAATTTGTAGGATTTCAGCAGCAACCGGCCGCGCTGGTCGTAGATCTCGCGCTCCTCGCCGCCGGGATAGCGCAGCTTGATCTTGTCGAGTTCGGGGAAGTTGCGGGCCAGCGCAACGACGATGGTCTTGCGGCCGTCCGTCGCAGGCTTGAGATCATCGGCCGTGAGCAGGTCTTCTGGCCTGGCCTTCCAGGCCAGGAACTTGACCGGGGCATAGTTGGCGTACATCTCCGGCAGGCCCATGACATAGGTGCGCCATTCGCTGCGGTCAAGCGGGGCCAGCTCGCGGCCGGTCAGGAGCGGCGTCACCGGGTCCGCAACCTTGGTGAACTTGACGAAGTAGGTGTCCAGGTTCCACGGCGTCGCGTAGGCGGCTGCGCCGATCAGCAGGATGGCCCCGATCACCGTCGTCGCCGCGGAACGGTAGTTCGGATTGCGTGCCGTGAAGGCGCTTGCCAGGCCCGTCGCGGCATACTGGAAGAACAGCCCGCACAGCAGATAGATCGAGGGCGTCGCCGCGATCAGGCGGTTGCCGGTGGGCGCATCGATCGTCAGCAGGCCACCGATCATGAAGCCGCTGACAAACCAGCTCAGGGCCGTGAACTCACCAAAGCGGCGGATGCGCGTGACCGCCAGCACCGTGCCAAGCCAGAGCGTGGCAACCGTGATGAGGTCAAACGCTGGAAACTCAATCGTGTACTTGCCGCCGCCATCACCCTTGTTCAACAGATAGCCGCCGACGCCCTTCAGCTGTATCCCGATCAACTTTTCGAGATCGCGGGGCAGCTGGTAGTCCGGCCCCAGGGTATGCCGCAGGGCGGGCTGGCTGAAGATGAAGACTTCATCCGTGCGGCCGCCAAACGTCACCGGGTTCATGGCGTACCACAAGATGAGCGGTGCCGCGGCCACGGTGGCCGCCAGCAGGACGACCAGCGCGTGTTTGAGCTCGATCCGACGCATGAGGATGAGCACCAGCAGCATGAGCCCGCCTTCGGCGATCAGCAGGCGCGCAGATGAATACAGATACTGCGACAGGCCGATCAACAGGCCCATCATCACAAAGGTCATGATCGAACGCTTGTTTCGATACACCAGGACGATCAGCAGCATCATCAGCACCATCGCCGTGGACGGGTAGATGAAGACATCGATGCGGCTGTAGTGCAGGTGCGAATGTCCAACGGTCGCAAGAATGGCTGCGGCGAACCCGGCGATGCGCCCCCACAACAGCCGGCAGATCAGATAGAGCAGCGGGATGGACAGCGCCCCCGTGATGCCGGCCAGCACGCGCACGCCGGCCTCATCACGACCGAACAAGGCCAGCGAGACCGCCTCGACGTAGTGAAAAAGCGTCGGCAGGTTGTACCAATCCGGGGAGGTGACAAACGGCGCGATGGGATCGTCCCCGAGCAGAATTCGGATCCCACGCCAGGCCGATTCGGCCTCGTCACCGTGCATGAAGGCGGGGAAGTCGTGCAGGTTCCACACGCGCAGCGCAAGCGCGGCCAGGCTGATCGCAGCGACGAGCGCGATCTCGATCATCAGCGCCCGATCCTTGCCCACCGCGCGCAGCCGGTCGACGAGGCGCGTCTTGGGCAGCGCCTTGTCATGCCAGCGCGCCGCGGCGATCAGCACCGCCATGGAAAGCACCCAGATCGCGGCCGGCACCCAGCTCAGTTTCAAGGGCACCGCGAGGGCGGCCGATACGATGGCAAGCACGAGCGCGAGACCGCCCAGCGTGCGCGCAGGCGAGCGGACGAGCAGCGCGCGGACATCGAGAAGGGTCTGCTTGAGCGGAACCGTGGGTGTCGCGGCGCTGAGGTCGCCAGCGCGGAAGTAGCTCACCAGCGCGAGCAGCGCGGCGAGCGCCAGGCCGCCAAGGTTCTTTTCGTTGTACGAAACCAGCGCCAGCACAGCGGCGGCCAGCAGCCCGATCAGACGGGCGATGCGAATGCCGTAGGCGAGGCGGGGACGGGCGGTGGGATTGGGTTTCATGGGGCCTGGATGCGATAGGCTCGATACAGGGGCGTTCCGCGCACGGAATAGGTGGAATCTTCACCCCCGGGAAAGCGGACGCGGTAGGACTCCAGCGCGCCGAACTGCGCCGGCGTCGCCACGATCAGGATGCCCCGCCCGTTGATCCCGGGTGCCGGAATGAGCGCCACATCCTGGACGGTCTCGATGGTGGACTGGCTGGCCATGTAGCGGGTGACCGAGAAGCTGCCAAACGGGGACTCCCCGAGCATGAAGCCGTAATAGTTCTGCGGCTCGCGGGCGAACTCGCGCGCCGCATGGATGCCGTCCGAGTAGTTCTGCCGACCGGCATAGTCAACGAAGTAGCTGTCGACGTTCTTCACCGCGGAAAGCACGAGCAGCCCGGCCAGCAGCGGGGCCGCTAGCCAGCGCAGCGTCGTGCCAGCGACGGAGGTGATGGCCTGCCAGGCATGTTGCACGGTCAGGCCGCCCAGCATGGCGATGGCCGCATGCCCGACCATCCAACGTGGCCCGCCGGGCGGATCGACGGTCAGGGCCACCCCGATCAGCATGGTGAGGCCCAACCAGGTCAGGACGGAGAACCCGCCAAAGCGCCGAATGCGCAGCACGGCCAGCCCCACCCCGATCCAGAAAAGCACGGCCAGCACAGGGTCCAGCATCGGGATCTCGGGCTGATAGAACCCGGACGTGTCGCCGCGCCACACCAGCGCATCCAGCGTGCTGGCCAGTTGCTTCTGCATGAGCGGAACGAGATCAGCAGGCAGCGTTGCCCCGGGCCCCAACGTGTGCTGAAGAATCTCCGGGCGCAAGACATTGACGCTGGTTCGGGCCAACAGCGAGGAGGGCAGTAAAAGATACTGGTAGATCAGGGGACCGGCCGCCACCACAAACGCGAGGGCCGCCACCCCGACCTGCATCCAGTTGCAGCGCTTGCGCAGCGCGAGAAAGACAAGATAGATCGGCAACAGGACCAGCGCCAGCTTGCCGGCGGCATAGCCATACTGGGCGAAGGCAACCGCCATGCCCGCAATCGCAAACGGCATGACCGGGTGTCGGGTGCCGGGCACCCCGTCATCGGCATCCGCCATCGCCAGCCCGAGCACGAGCAGGGGGAACCACGGCGCGGCTTCCATCCCCAGCGCGATGCGGCTGTAGTGCACATTTGGGTGAAAGAAGGCAAGCAGGCTGGCCGAGGCGATGCCCGCCAACCTTCCGCGAAACGCCAGCCGGGCCGCGCCATACGTGAAGGCCACAGTCAGGCTGCCAAAGAAAGCCGAGGAAAAGCGCAGCCCCGTCTCGTTCTGACCGAACAGCCGGATAAAGAGCCCTTGCACATACTCCAGCGCAAAAGGGAAGGTCCAGGAGTTGGCGGGATAGGCAAACGGCGGCTGAATGCTGCCGCTCAAAACGCGCAACGTAGAAACCCCCTGCGCGCCCTCGTCCACGTGCATGTAGGGCGGATAGTCGGCCATGTCATACGCCCGCACCAACAGCGCCAGCCCGAAGAAGAACACCATGAACGCGATGTCCGCCCGGTCCAGCCTCAGGCCGGCAGGCAGGCTGCGTCCATCCCGACGGTCCTTGAGCGAAAAGGCACGGAGCGCCAACCCCATCGCCAGCACCCACAGGACCGCGCTCAACAGCACGGTCGCGCTGCCCGCGGGCAGGACCGCCGCGATGGCCGACAGCAACACGGCGCCAGCGAGCGGTGCCGCCACCGGGCGATCGCGGAGGAAACTCCCGGCAGCCGCAAGCGCTGACCGGGCATTGACGGGCTCAGCGGGCGCGGACGGCTGCTCGGCGGTCTCCTCCGGCGGGGCATCGCCGGCGACGGCCCTGGCCGCCGGCCTGGCCAACACGGAGAGGTCGGCAGGCAGGCGAAAGCCAACTGCGGCGGCGATCAACGCCGCTCCGAGATAGGCCAGGTTGCCGCTGCTGTAGGCCGAAAGGCCGAGGGCAATCACGGCAGCAAAGCACGCGACCTTCAGGATCAACGTCAGGGTGGCGAGCGTTTTCGATTGATGCATATCAGCGTACTGAATGTCCGGACAAAGGCAGGAGTCTAGCCGGTTTTCCGCGCCACGCCGATGGCGCTGATGCCATGCCAGGGCAGCACCCGGTCCAGCAACCGGATCAGGGGCATGATCATTTCGAGAAACTTGAGCTGCACGATCGAAAAGTTGGTCCGGCGCAGCAGGCGGGCGTTCAGAAACCAACCCGGCACGGATACGCGGTTGAAGTCGAAGACCTTCTCGACCTCGAATCCCGCCGCCGTCAGCGACTTGCGCAGGCCCGCTTCGGTGTAGCGCTCGCGATGACCCAGCACTTCGTCAAGGGAGCCATACAGCGATGGATGCTGTGGCACCAGAATGACCACCCGGCCATCCGGCGCGAGCGCGGAACGCAGGTTGGCCAGCGTACCTTGCTCATCTGCGACATGCTCCAGCACGTTGACCATGATGGCCGTGTCGAACGCGCCCTGGATGGGCTCGAAGTCGGCGCGCTCGCAGGCGTCGATGTGCATCACCCGCATGTAGGGCTTGCCCATCGAATACGAGCGCAGGTATTCCAGATACGGCGGGTTGATGTCGCTGGCGACGTAGAACTCGCGCGGGATGAACTGGTTGGTGAGGTTGCCGATCCCGGCCCCGATCTCCAGCACGCGGTCGCCGATATGCGGCCGCAGGGTGTCCGCCATCCACTGGTTGAAGCGCCGGGCCGATTGCAGGTCGTTCAAGATGTTCGAGCCGTAGGCGTCATCCATGTAGATGTCGTCGATCAGCCAGTACTTCAGGATGGCGAGCAGCGCCAGAATCCCATCCCGGGCGCGGATCTTCTTGCCTTCCTCGTAGCTGCGCGGCGAGTAGCGGATCGGCACCTCGTAGATGCGCGCACGCCGCTTGGCCAGCTTCATCGTGAGCTCGATCTCGAAGCGGAAATCGTTTGAGCGCAACGGCAGCGACTTGAGCAACCGGGTGTTGACCGCCTTGTAGCAGGTCTCGACATCGGTCAGATCCAGATCCGTGGCCCAGTTCGTCAACGACGTGATCAGTCGGTTGATCTGGGTGTGCCGGAACATCAGCGCGCGCCTGTATTGCGCCGAGATGTAGCGTGAGCCGAACACGGCGTCCGCCCCCTCCTCGATGAAGGGCTCGAGAATGGCCGGGATGTCGGCCGGGTTGTATTCCATGTCCGCGTCGTGCACGATGCAGACATCCCCGGTGACGTGTTCGAGCGCGGTTCGCAGCGCCGCGCCCTTGCCCATGTTGCGCTCATGGCGGATCAGTTTGATGCGCTCGTCGGCCGCGGCCAGGCGCTGCAGAATCTCCCAGCTCCCGTCCTTGCTGCGATCATCGACGATGACCACCTCGAGCCGCGAGATGCGCTCGCTCTGCAGGGCCAGCACCCGGCCAACGCTCGCGGCGACCAGATGCCGCTCGTTGTAGACCGGGATCATCACGCTGAGCGCAATCGCGCGGCGGCGCTGTTGTTCGGTTGTCGGCAGGGCGGTCAGCAACGTAGGCGTCGATGTCTCCCCCTGAATCAGGCCAATCTCCATGGCGCGCATTATCAAGCCAAACGGGTCTACAATCGCCGCCGCCATGATCAACAAGCGACGCCTGGCCGTCGTCATGCCAGCCTACAACGCCGCCAAGACGCTCAAGCGGGTGATGGACGAACTGCCCCACGAGATCGTCGATGACATCATCCTCGTCGATGACGCCAGCCGGGACAACACCAGCGAGGTCGCGCGTGACCTCAAGATCGGCGCCGTCGTCCGGCACAACCGCAACCTCGGCTACGGCGGCAACCAGAAGACCTGCTACACGCTCGCGCTGGAGCGCGGCGCAGACATCGTGGTCATGGTGCACCCGGACGCGCAGTATTCCCCGCGGCTGGTGGGGGCCATCGCCTGGATGATCGGCTCGGGCGAATACGATGTCGTGCTGGCCTCACGCATCCTGGGCAACCGCACCCTCGACGGCGGGATGCCGATCTGGAAGTACCTCTCGAACCGCTTCCTGACCGCGTTCGAGAACCTGCTGCTCGGCATCAAGCTCAGCGAGTACCACACCGGGTATCGCGCCTTCACCCGGACCGTGTTGGAGACGCTTCCGCTGAACGAGAACAGCGACGACTTCGTCTTTGACAACGAGATGATCGCGCAGGCGGCAAACCTCAAGTTCAAGATCGGCGAGATATCGTGTCCAACGGTCTATGACGACGAGTCGTCGTCCATCAGCTTCAAGCGCAGCGTGAAGTACGGCTTTGGGGTGCTGCGCGTGAGCCTGGTCTACCGGCTCAACAAACTCGGGCTGCGCAAGGATGCCTTCCTCTCGCCCGAGGGGCGCAGGCTGGAGCTGGGCAGCTCGGACAAGCGCGGCGCGCGTGTCGCCTGAGCTCAGCGGCCGTGCCGCGCTGGATCAGCGCGCGTATTCGACGGGGTTTTCGGCATAGCCGCCGATGCCGCGCAATTGCTCGATCGGCAATGCGGGATAGGTCACCCCGTTGGTCGCTGGCGTCAGCGCGCTGGGCGGCACGATGCTCAAGGGTCGACCGGGCGGCGCCCAGGTCCACTCGATGACGCCACCGCCCGCGCCCTGCATCGTCACCGTCACCGGATACCGGCCGGCGCTGAGCGTGGCCGTGATCAGCGTCTGCACATCCGGCGTTCGGCTGGTCAGCAATGCCTGGTGGTTGATCCACAGCGTCGCTTCACCCTCGACGCCCAGGCCAAACGTATAAACCCCGGTCGCAGGCAGGTCGATGGAACCCGCCCAGGTCATACCAAAGGGCTGTCCGAGGTTCTGGACCTGTTCGCCCATGCAGCAACTTGCCAGTGCGCCGTCGATGCGCTGCTGGCCCGGCTTCCCGCCCACCTGCGCAATGCCGGACAGGCCGGCCGTCCGCGTCTGGCGTGAAAACAGGCGCTCCGTCGGGACGGGCGCCCATTCGGTCGGGTTGCCCGGACCCTCGTAGCGCATCGCAATCGCCGGCGTCCCGGTCGCTGGCACCGTGGCGGTGATCGACACCGCATGGTCGCCGCGCGCCAGGGTCACCGTCGTCGTCATGGCCGCCCCATCCGGGACGCGCAACACGGTCTGGCCGCCAATCGCAATCTCGGCCGGCCCCTGCCCAACGTGGAAAGAATAGTTTCCAAATTGCGGCGCGCGCATGCCCGCCCGCCAGACCAGCGTCCCCGTGCCGCCCGCCCAGCCCGCGGGAAGCGCGCCAAACGTCGGCACGGCCGCGACGGACCCATCCGGGAGCGTGACCAGCGCGCCCTGCAGGCGCGCCAGCTGCTGCGCGGGGATGCGATACACGCCGAGGACCGGGTCAACGCCAATGGGCTCGAAGTGACCGCCCGGCAGGATTTCCTCCAGATACGGCGGATAGAACGGCTGTCCGAAGTACAGCACAAAGGCCTGGCTACGCGCCGGGGCCAGGGGAAGCGGCAGGTTGGATCCGGGCGACCGCAGCGAGGCGCGCGGCACCTCCGGCGCCAGCAGACGCACCCAGCCGGACTGATTGAAGAAGTGATATCGCCCAACGGTCATAGTCAGGGTATCGCTGCCCTGGGCCGCCACCGCGAGGCCCTGCCAGGTGCCGGCTTCGTAGCGACGGGTTGGCCCGTAGACGTTGAAGTAGAAGTTCAGCTGCGAGGCCATGATCGCCAGCACCGTGAGCGCGGCGACCAGCGGCGTGGCCACCCGCAGCGCAGGCAGGGGCAATGCCTGTCGCACGCGGCGCGCCACCTCCGTCACCGTCAGCGCCATGAACAACGACAGGGTCGGAATTGCCGTGGTGATGCGTTGCAGGTTCGGCGTCTCGACGGTGACGATGCTGCCGGAGATCCCGACCCCGAACCACAGCAGCAGAGCCACTGCGCGCGGGTCGCGAAACGCCAGTGCGCACAGCCCTACGCCGACCAGCAGCAGCACCGCCGGCAGCCCTGGCATCAGGGGTTGGTCCGTTGGCCAAAAGCCGTTGCGGTCATCATACTTGCTGAAGATGCCAAACGTCCGAACGGTTTGCTCCACCAGCAGGCGCGGTGTGCTCCAGGTCTTGTCGTAATAGGGCAGCCGCCCAAGGTTCTCCGGCTCAAAGATGGTGGTCTGCTGGGCGCGCAGGGTGAACTCCTGCGGCCGCGCGGCGACGTTGACAAAGAACGGGGCCACGACGATGAGCGCCGTGATCGCCGCCAGCGCCGCACCACGCAGCACGGCCAGACGCACCCCGCGTTGCCGGATCAGCAGATACAGACACCAGGCCGCCGCCAGCACCGCCCACAACCGGCCGGTGGGATAGAAGTAGATCGAGTACGCCCCGACCGCACCGGCGCCGATCCACGCCAGGATGCGCCCGCGTCGGGCGGCCTCGAGAAACAACGCCATGCTGATCGCCCACAGCGCCGCGGTCTGTCCCGCCTCGCTGGTCTCGCGGGCGAACTGCAGCGCCACGCCCAACGCAGCATACAGCGCTGCGGCCGCCAGCCCGACGCGCCAGCCGAAGTTGCGGATCCCGATCCACCCGACGACGAGCGTGGCGGCGATGCCAAACAGCGCGGTAAAAAGGCGCGCCTGGGCAAAGCCATATCCAAAGGCGCGCAGAAATACCGCCATCATCGAGAAGTACATGTTCGAGATGAAGTACCAGCCGCTGTCAAAGATGCCACTCTTGAGGGTGCCGTTGGCCAGCAGGATGGCCGTGCCGGCGCGGTCGCCCTCATCCGGGTTGATGCCAAGCGGAATCCGGTCGAGCCACAACACGCGCGCGCCAATCGCGAGGACGAGCACAGCCAGCAGGGCATAAGCGACCAGCCGGCGCGCGCCGGGATGCCGCGGCAGCGCCTGCTCACCCCAGCGCGGCGCATGCGTGCCCAGGTCGCCGAGCAGGACGCCCGCCAGCACGAGCAGCCCGACCGCCAGAAACCAGAAACGTGCGCCCTCGGGCTCGTTGATCGACTTCATCAGATGCTGCACGCCCTGGCGGGTGGCCAGCGCGGCGAGGATGAAGAGCACGATCAAGACCACCCAGCGGGTGGTAATCAACGGTTGTGCGTCGGATGGTTTTTGCGCGTTGCGCGCGCGCAACCCGGGAAACTCGAACCGTCGCGTGGCCGTCAGGGCGAAGATCAGGATGCCGGCAACATAGAGCGGGATGGTCAGCCCGCTGTTCGACCCGCGCGCAAAGGACTCGCCCAGCCCGGCCAGCCCAAGCCCGGCCACGGCACCCAGCACAGGCAGCCATGCGCGCCGACCGGAACCCGACCCGGCCAGCGACGAGACGGAGTTCAGCGGGTCAGCTTCTGCCATCGGTTTCCATTGGTCTCCACCACCCAGAGCGCGCCATCCTGCGCGAACAGGCCGGTGGGAAGGATGAATTCACCCGGTTGGGCGCCCTCGCGTCCGAGCTCGGCGGTGATTGCGCCATCGCGCGAGATTTGCACGACTTTGTGCTGGCCGGGCATCGTCACATACAAGCTGTTTGCGTCGGCGGCCGCAAACTGCGGGCCCGTCGCGGCGTCCATCTTGGGGATGGCCACACTGCGCCAGCTCTTGCCATCCGCGGCGCGGATGTGCACGCGCTCGGTGGTGGCATCGGCGATGAAGAGCGTGCCGTCGGGCAGCGTCGCTGCATGCGAGAGCTCGCCAAACGGCGCGCCGGACCCGGGCGCATCGATCTCCCCCAGCAGCTCACCGGCGAAGGTCACCCGCAGGACCTTGCGCGCACTGGCATCCGTGACCAGCAGCACGTCATCGCTTTCGAGCCAGAACGTGCGCGGCTTCTGCGCCTTGAGCGGCACGAGGGCGAGCGCGTCCTTGAAGGTCAGCGCGCTGGTGAAACGCGACACGATCGCCGTGCCGGTGTCCAGGACCAGGACATCACCGTTTTTCGCAATGCGCACATTGATCGGCTCATGCAGGGGCTCGGCCCCGGCGGTCAGCGCCTTGATGAATTTGCCCTGGGCGTCAAAGACCTGGACACGCGCGTTGGCGGTGTCCGCGACAAAGACGCGCCCCTGCGCGTCGACGGCGATCCCGCGGGGCGCGGCGAACTGGCCCTCACCGGCACCCGCCGCACCCACGCTCAAGGCCGGCCGCAGCGCAATGGCCGGAAGACGCGGCGCTTCGGTCGGCGCGGGACCGGCCGGCGGCAGGGGCACGACCGGGTTCGCGCCCGGCTTTGGCGTCGCCGCCGCCGGCGCACTGACCCCGGGCCGCGGCGTGGCGGGCACCGCCGTCGGCTTGGGCTGCGGGGTCGGCGGTGGGGCCTGCCCAGCCACACGCGCCACGGGTGCCAGCACGGCCGCCCCGACCGCCTCAGGCGCGGGATAGCGCCCCATCGGCGGAAGGAGGTAGCGCGCGGGGATGATCTCGCGCGGGCCGTTGGGCGGCTGCCAGTACAGATAGATCTGGGTGGCGTTGCTGTGGTCGGAGAAGACGATTTCGATGTCGTGCCAACCCGCCTCGAGCGTTACCGCCTGCTCGCGGAGTTGGTTCTTGCCGTCGTTGTCCAACGCGCGCTGTCCATCGATACTGAGCGCTGCTTCATCGACCGATTGCAGGCCAAATCGGTAGCTCCCGGCCGTCGGGGCCAGCAGCTTGCCCGTCCACGTCACGCCATAGGGGCGGGGCAAGGGCAGGTTGTGGAAGTAGAAGGAGATCTCGGCATCGACCTGCTGGAAGGCGATGGGGCCACTGCCATCCCGCCCGCTGCGAAAGGTGCCGAGCAGGCCGTTGTTCACCGCCGGGGGGCGCAGCAGGGCCGCGACCGGGATGGCCGTCGGCGCACCTTCGCCCGGTGCCTGCCAGCGCACCTGAACCGTGCGCAGGGAGCCCGGGGCGGTGACGCGCACGGCATTGCGCCCGCGCGGCAGCGTAACCGGCTTGCCGTCATAGGCGTTCTCGTTGAGATACAGCGTGGCCCCCGGCTCGACGCTAAACGCATAACTTCCGTACTTCGGCACCAAGAGCACCGCGCGCAGCTCGACCTCGGCCTCGGCACCGGGCGGGGTCGCGCCCCAGTCAAGCGCGAGGCCGCTTAGCTGGCGCGACTCGCGCAGCGTGCCGCTGGCGCGATCACGCACGACGGCAGTGGCGCCCTGGGCGTCGCTGATGTCCAACGGCGCGATCAAAGCCTCTGCCACGACGGGCTGCTGCCCGAGCGGCGGCGTGAACTCGCGGAAGGCGGCGTTGGGATATGCGGCGCGCAGGCCGTTCAGGGCCGCGGACAAGCCGGGCTCGACGAGCACGGCCAGCCCGCGCCCATCGGTCGGAAACTGGAGCGGCTCCGCGCCCGTCCAGGATTGCGTGTCGGTGATCGCCGTCGTCAGAAAGCGCAGGGTCGGATGCCCGAGATACGACGCCGAGACGACCAGCTTGTAGTCCCTGGACAGCCGGTTCATCTCACTGGCGACGATGGTCTCGGGCGTCGAGTGCTCCAGCCAGGCGCTGTTGTCGTAGCGCTGCTTCTCGAAGAACAGGCTGAGGTTGTAGTCGCCGGCCTGAACGAGCAGCGGGAGCAGCAGCGCGCCGGCGGCCAGTTGCGCCGGGCCGGGGAGCCGCCAGCGCGTCGTCAGGGCGCGCCCCCAGGGCAGTGCACCGGCCGCCTGCCAGACCCCGGCCAGCGGCAGCGCCGCGAAATACACCACCGCCGGGATGACGCCGATCGAGCGCAACGATTGCGGCGCCTCGAAATCGAGTGACAGGATGCCCCCCAGCAGCATGACGAAGAAAGTCAACACCATGAGGGCGTTCGCCGGCCTGCGCAGGTTGGTCAGCGCGATGAAGAAACCCAGCACCGCCAGCGCGCCCGTCACCGGGTCGAGCATGGGCTCGCCGGGCAGGTTGTGCCGGCCGTTGCGGTCACCCGTGACGTTGAACATCAACAGGTGGCGGCTGACCTGGCTGGTCAGCGCCTTGCCGAGATCGGGTTCATCGCGCTTCTCGAATATCGATACCGTCGCGGTGCGGACAAAGAACTGCTCGTAGTGCGTGAGGGCGTAGTAACCCACCGGCGCGATGGCGAGCAACCCGCCCAGAACCAGGGCGACCACACCCGTCCAGAACGCGGCGCGGCGCGGCGCGGGGGTCGTCTCCGCCGCGCGCCTGGCGCGTTGTGTCCGTCGGATCAGCCAGCCTGCCGCGAGAAAGAGCAGGAAGACCAACAGCACGCCGACATACAGCCGCGTCGCGAAGTAGAAGGCCAGGCTGAACCCAACCGCGAGCCCGGTCAGTGCAAAATCAACCGGGCGCTTGTCCGCCAGGGCGCGGTCCATGAAATACAGGATCAGCAGTTCAAAGGCCGGCGGGGTGCCCCAGAACATGCCAAAGCGCGACCAGGGCAGATGGTAGCGCATCACCGCCAGCAGCACAGCGGCGGCCGCGCCGACCGGGCGCCCGAACCAACGCTTGAAGATCAGATACGACAGCGCCACGCTGAGCAGGCCAAAAGCCACCCCCACCAGGCGCATCTGCACCACGCCCACGCCGAACAGCGAGAACGACAGCGCCGTCAGATACGAGAAGTGCGCGGGCAGCTGAAGCGGCTCGGAATACAGCGGGCGGAAGGTCGGGTCCTGCAGGATCTGCCGCGCGAACACGCCATTGTTCGCCTCGTCGTACCACAGCCCAAAGGGATACTCAGCCAGATCCCATCCGCGCGCATAGCCGGCCAGCAGCAGCACCCCGAGCAGGACAAGCAGGTCGATCACCAACCCGCGCCGGTCCCCGCGGCCGAAGTTGAGCACGCGCCGGTAGTCGATCAGCGCGGCGATGAAGACCAGCACCGAGACCAGGTGCAGCATCCAGCCCGGGCCATTCTGATTGGCGGCAAACTGCACAACGCTCAAAACACCCAGACTCACCGCCAGCGCCACGGCCGCGATGCGCACCGTGCGCAGCCAGGCGGGCAGCGTGCCTGCCGGCTCGGCCTGCGGCAGCACCCACAGCCGATCCGCGGCGAAGACCGCGAGCGGCTGGCCAACGAAGGCGATGACCGCGAGCAGCGCGGCGAGGCCATATCGGAGCAGCGCCTCGGGCGGAAGCTCACGCGCCACGATCAGCGCCTGGGCCGAGAGGGCCAGCGCGATGGCCCCCAGCCCCGCGCCAAGGCGCATCAGGGCGATGGCAGGCGGGGGCAGCGTTGGCCGCCGCGTCGCGGTCACGGGTGGGTTCACGTCACTCATTTGATGCGAAGCTTCTGCAGGCGATGGTTGCCGGTCTCGACCACCCAGACCGTGTCACCCGAGATCGCGATGCCGGTCGGCAGGCGGAATTGACCCTGATCGACGCCAAAGCCGCCGAACTCGCCGGTGGGCTTTCCCCGCGCATCGATGCGGATCAGCTTGTGCGGCTCGGGCAGGGTGGCCAACATGCCATTGTCGGGCAGCGCGGCGAACTGCACGCCCACGGAGGCGTCGACCCGCGCAAACGAAATGTCGTTGATCGTTGTGCCATCCGCGTTCAGCACACGGATCACGCCCTGCTGACCATCCCCCACGAAGTAGCTGCCGGCGCCGTTGCGCGCCACCGCCGACAGCTCACCAAAACTGCCCTTGGCCGGCGCAGTCACGGTCGCGCGAACGTCACCACTCAGGCTGGCCGCGACGAACTTCCGGCCGCTCGCATCGGCGAGGATCAGGGTGTCATCGGCGGCCACAAACAACCCGCGCGCCTTGACCAGCCCCAGGCTTGCCACGTTGATCTCTCCGACAAAGGCGAGGTCGGCCGAAAAGCGGCTGAGCAGCCCGGTCTCGGCGTCCAACACCAGTACTTCACCCGCGGACGTGACCGCGACCTGGACGGGATCGGCAAACGGCTTGCTGCCGCCGGTGATCTCCCGCTGGAAGGCACCCTCCCCGTCCAGCACCTGCACGCGGTGATTGCCAGCGTCGGCCACCAGCACGCGCCCGCGCTTGTCCACGGCCACGCCACGCGGTGCCTTGAACTGGCCCGGACCGTCGCCCTCGCCACCCACCACCTTGAGCGGCACGAAGCCAAGCGGGGGCAGCGCCGGCAGAGGCGCAATCGCGCCCGGCTCGTCGGCCGCCGGGGCCGGGGCACTTGCCGCACCCGGGGCCGCCG
>JAIBCK010000069.1 GCA_019694215.1 Thermoflexales bacterium | reverse complement strand
CCGGCCAGGAAGAAGGGCAGCGAGAGCAGCGCCGTCGTCCCCAGCATCGGCCCGGCCAGGACGGGCGAGAGGGCCGCCCCCACGCTGCGCGCGATGGCCGTCACACCGCCCGCGGCGCTGCGCTCCTCCGGTCGCACAACGGCCATGGTGTAGCTCTGCCGGGTCGGCACATCCATCTGCGAGATGCTGAAGCGGGCCAGCAGGAGCGCGACGGCCAGCGGCAGGCTCGGCGCGAGCGGCACCAGGATGAGCAGGATGTTTGACGGGATGTGCGTCCACACCATGGTGTTGATCAACCCCACCTTGCGGGCCAGCGGCGCTGCCAGCAGGGCCGAGAAGCCGGCCAGCAGGTTGGTCGCGAAGAAGACGGCCCCGAGCGTGCCCGGTGCCAGCCCGTAGCGCTCCTTCAGCCAGAAGGCGAGGAAGCTGTCAATGACGAAGCCGCCGGCAAAGGCGTCCAACGCAAACAACGCTGACAAGCCCAGCACCACGTTGCGCGACGCGCCCAGCCCGAGCGCCCCGGTCGGGGCCGCCGTCGTCGTCTCGATGCCGTGGCTGGTCCGCGAGAACAGGATCGCCAGCACGATCCCGAGCAGGGCGTAGCCGATGACCAACGCACGATAGCTATCTGCTTCATCCACCCCGGCGTTGCGCAGCGCCTGCACCACCTGCCCGCCGATCAGGGCGCCGCAGGCCGTCGCCAGCGCGCCGGCCAGGTTGTACCAGGCGAAGAGCTGGGTGCGGCGCTTGGAGGGGATGAGCTGGGTGAGCGCGGCCTGCTCGACCGAGAGAAATGGCCCGATCTCCTTGCCGCTCGGGCTGATTACGCCGATGATGCCGGCCACGATCAGCAGCAGCGGCTCGCGGGTGAGCGCGAAGCTCACCCCGGCAAAGAGCATGAGGGCGGACCCGACCATCAGCGTGCGACGTCGCCCGAAGCGATCGGCGCGGGTGGTGAGATACAGCGAGATGGCCGCGTCGCCGGCCAGCGTCAGCGAGAAGAGCAGGCCGACCACGAACTCACTCAGCCCCAGCGTGGTGAGATACAGCGCCAGCGAGACCGAGAGAAAGCCATACGCAAACATGCGCGTGATGCGCGTGATGAACAGCAGCCGGATGTCGGACATGGTGGGCGAAGATGATACGCCCGCCCCGCGGCGCTACAGCGCGGCGATGTAGTCCGTCAGCGCCTCCTGCCACGGGCGCAGGATGTCGATCCCGAGCTCGGCCAGCCCGCGGTTCTCCAGCACCGAGTAGGGCGGGCGGCGGGCCGGCGCGCCAAAGGTCGCGCTGCTGATCGCGGTCACGGGTGGCGCGGCCGCGATCAGGCCCCGCGCCGCGGCCAACGTAAATATCTCGGTTGCGAACTCGCTCCAGGCGCAGCCCCCGGCGCTGGTGGCGTGATAGGTTCCGTAGACGCCGGTCTCGATCAACCGTGCGATTTGGCGGGCCAGGTCGGCGGTCGCGGTCGGGGTGCAGATCTGATCGCCCACCACGCGGATGGGCTTGCCCTCGCGCGCGAGGCGCAACATGGTGTTGACGAAGTTGCCGCCCTTGCCGCTGGCCCCCGCCAGGCCATACAACCCGCACGAACGGACGATGTAGTGCTTCGGCCAGGCGATGCGGATGAGCTGCTCGCCCACGAGCTTGCTCGCGCCATAGGCGCTGAGCGGGTTGGGTACGTCCGTTTCCAGATACGGCGCGCCCTTCACACCATCGAAGACGTAGTCGGTGCTGACGTGCAGGAAGGCGCAGTCCGCGGCGCGGCAGGCCAGCGCCAGCTGCTGGGCGGCCGCGGCGTTGATCCGCAGGGCCATCGACGCGTCGCGCTCGATGTCATCGACGCGGTGAAAGGCCGTGGTGTTGAGCACCAGATCGGGGCCGAACTCGGCGATGAGCGCCGCGCAGCCGCGCGTGTCCTCGACATCCAGCGCGCGCAGCCCACTGTCTGGCGCGGGGACGCGGGCCGTGGCCAGCACGGTGTGGCCGCGCAGCGCGCTCCGCAGATCAGTGCCCAGTTGTCCGTTTCCGCCCAGCAGAAGAATCTTCACGCCGCCCATTATCCGGGACGCGCCGGGATCGCCCGGCCGGCTTCGGTACAATCGCGGCATGACCAGGCAATTCATGCATTTGATTGGCGGGGCCGAGGTCGACAGCCCCACGCACTTCCTCTCCCGCAACAGCAGCAACCTCGACGACATCCTCGCCGAGTTTCCCGAGGCCACCCGCGAGCAGGTCCGTCTCGCCTGCCAGACCGCGCGCAATGCCGCGCAGGCCTGGCGGCGCACGCCGGCCCCAGTGCGCGGCGAGATCATCGGCAACATCGGCGCAGCCATCGCCCGGGAGAAGGAGGCGCTCAGCCGCCTGGTCACGCGCGAGATGGGCAAGACGCTCAAGGAGGCGCGCGGCGATGTGCAGGAGGCCATCGACACCTGCCACTTCTTCCAGTCCGAGGGCCGCCGTCTGTACGGTCAAACGGTCCCCAGTGAGATGCCGAACAAGGATCTGTTCACGTATCGTCGTCCGCTGGGTGTGGCGGCAATCATCACGGCCGGCAACTTCCCAATCGCCGTCCCGAGCTGGAAGATCATCCCCGCGCTCCTGACCGGCAACACCATCGTGTGGAAGCCGAGCGAGGACTGCCCCGTCTCGTCCTACGCCTTTGCCCGGCTGATGGAGGAGGCCGGCCTTCCCGCCGGCGTGCTCAACGTCGTCTTTGGCGGCGGGCGCGAGGCGGCCGGCCAGTTTCTGGTCGACATGCTGGATGAGGGGCTGCTCAACAAGATCGCCTTCACCGGCAGCACCGCCGTGGGCCGGCAGATCGGCGCGGCGGCCGGGCGCAACCTCATCCACCCCACGCTTGAGTTGGGTGGCAAGAATCCGTTGGTCGTGATGCGTGACGCCGACCTGGACAACGCCCTGGCCGGGGCGCTGTGGGCGTCGTTCGGGACGGGTGGGCAGCGCTGCACCAGCGCCGGCAACCTGATCATCGATGCGCCGATCTACACCGAGTTCAAGCGCCGCTTCCTGGCCATGGCCAAAGACATCAAGATCGGCGACCCGCTCGCGCACCCCGAGGTGCTGTATGGCCCCTTCATCAACGAGCGCTTCTTCAAGAGCTGGGAGCGCCACTACGAGGTGGGCCAGAGCGACGGCGCCAAACTGCTCTACGGCAAGGGGCGCATCACGCGCACCAGCAAGCCGCGCGGCTTTGTCGGTGATCCCGAGGCCGCCTACTTCGGCTGGCCGACGATCTGGGAGGCGCGCCGCGGGATGAAGATCTTCCAGAACGAGTGCTTCGGGCCGACCATCAACCTGGTCAAGGTCAACGGCATCGACGAGGCCATCGAGACGGCCAACAGCGTCGACTACGGCCTTAGCAGCGCGATCTACACCAACAACCGCGACTGGGCGTGGCAGTTCAAGGAGCGCATCCAGGCGGGCATGACGAGCATCAACAACTCGACCACCGGGGCCGAGGCGCACCTGCCCTTTGGCGGCGTAAAGGGCAGCGGCAACGGCACGCGCGAGAGCGGCATCTGGGTGCTGGAGAGCTACACCTACTGGCAGGCGGTCAACGATGACGTGAGCGGCAAGCTGCAGCTGGCGCAGATGGACACCGACTACATCACGCCGCGGATCGCCGTCGACGTCGCCGCGCTGGGGTAGGGTTGGACGCGCGCGCCATCCTCGTCCTGCATGGCGGACCCGGCGCGCCTGGTTCCGCCGATGGGCTTGCCGCCGCCTTGCGTCCTGCGCTGGGGCTGGGCTATCACGTCGAAGCCCCCGCCCAGCGCGGCAGCGGCCCGGAGCGCTTGACCGTCGCGCGCCACATCGCCGACCTCGCCGAGCGGATCGCGGCCGGCCCCGATCCGCGCCCAACGCTGGTAGGCCACTCCTGGGGTGCGATGCTGGCGCTCGCCTTTGCGGCCGCGCACCCGGAGCGGGTGGGCGCGCTCGTGCTGGTGGGCTGTGGGACCTTCACCCAGGCGGCGCGGGCCGAGCTGGGGGCGCGGATCGGCGCCCGCATCACGCACGAAATCGAGTCAAGGCTGGCCGCGCTCGAGGCCTGTGCCGACGCCGACGCCCGGTTGGCCGGGATGGCGGCGGTCATGGACGCCCTGTACGAGCGGGATCCCGCCCCGACCCCCGAACCGGCCGGGCGCGTGGATGCGCGCGCGTACGAGGAAACCTGGGCGGACATGCTGCGGCTGCAGTCCGAGGGCGTCTATCCCGCTGCGTTTGCCGCCATCCGCGCCCCCGCCCTGATGGTGTACGGCTGCGAGGATCCGCACCCCGGCCCGCGCGTCTTCGCCGACCTGGTGCGGGTGATGCCGCACCTTGAATACGCCGAGTGGGCGGATGCCGGCCACACCCCGTGGCACGCGCGCCGCCCCGGCACCGATGTCATCGCCCGGATCTCAGGCTGGATCCACGCGGCGAACAACCCTTCACAAACATGACGACTGACCTTCAGAACCCCGCGCTCACGCTTTACGGCACCGTGTGGTGCAGCGACTGCAAGCGCTCCAAGAAATTCCTGGGCGAGCAGCGCGTGCATTACGCCTATGTCGACATCGAGGAGGACGCGGACGCGGCCGCGCTCGTCGAGCGGCTCAACAACGGCCACAAGAGCGTGCCCACGATCGTCTTCCCAGACGGCAGCTTTCTCGTCGAGCCGAGCAACACGGCGCTGGCCGAGAAGCTCGGGCTGACCACGCGCGCCAAGCTCAGCTACTACGACCTGATCGTGGTGGGCGGCGGGCCGGCCGGGCTGACCGCGGCGTTGTATGCCGCGCGTGAGGGCATGGACGTGCTGGTGCTGGAGCGCTCTGCGTTTGGCGGCCAGGCCAGCGTCACCGAGCGGCTGGAGAACTTCCCCGGCTTCCCCGAGGGCATCACCGGCGGCGAGTTTGCCGACCGGCTGAAGCAGCAGGCCGAGCGCTTTGGCGTGGAGCTGGTGCAGGCCGTCACGGTCAAGGGCGTGTATCGCGAGGGCGAGAGCGTGTATGTGCGCCTGAGCACCGGCGGCGAGGTCGGCGCGCGGGCGATGGTGATTGCTACCGGTTCAAACTATCGTCGGTTGGACGTTCCGGGTGAGGCCGGGCTGATCGGTGCCGGCGTGCACTTCTGCGCCACCTGCGACGGCCCGTTCTACCGCGGGCGCGACATCGTCGTGGTGGGCGGCGGCAACAGCGCGGCCGAGGAGGCGCTCTTCCTCGCGCGCTTCGCCAGCAGCATCACCATGCTGGTGCGCGGTGACGCGCTGCGGGCCAGCCAGATCATCATCGACAAGGTGCTGCGCGAACCGCGCATCAAGATCCGCTATGGCACCCGGATCACCGCCCTGCACGGAGAGAAGAAGCTGGCCGCCGTGACGGTGGCGGGGAAGGACACCGGAACAACGGAAGATCTTCACCCGGCCGCCGTGTTTGTCTTCATCGGCTTGTCGCCCAACGCCGAGTGGGTCGGCGAGGCCATCCCGCGCGACGCGCAGGGCTTCATCATCACGGATGAGCGCCTGATGACGGGCTGCCCGGGGATCTTTGCGGCCGGCGATGTGCGGCGTGGCGCGACCAAACAGGTGGCCTCGGCCGTGGGCGAGGGCGCGACCGCCGCCCTGATGGTGCGCGAATACCTCCGCCACGCGCGCGGTTGAGCGGCGTCGCCCCCGGCCTTGACGGCTACGGGAATCTCGCCTATTTTCCAGCTCAGCGCGCCGCATCGGGAAGGCACGCAAGGGGGAGGACATGGCTGAGAACAAGACAAAGCCCACGACGGCGAGTGTGCGCGCGAAGGTGGCTGCCATCGCCAATGACGCCCAGCGCAAGGATGTGCTTACGCTGATCGGGTTGTTGGGTGGGATCACCGGTGAGAAGCCGCGTTTGTGGGGACCGAGCATCATCGGGTTCGGGTCGTATCACTACCGCTATGCCAGCGGGCATGAGGGCGACAGCTGCCTGACGGGTCTGGCGGCGCGCGGCTCAAAGATCGTGGTGTATCTCGCGCAGGACGTGCCCGGCCAGGCGGCCCTGCTGGCCCGGCTTGGCAAGCACGAGATGGGCAAGGCGTGTTTGTATTTTCGGCGCCTGAGCGACATCGATCTCGGCGTGCTCGAAGCGTTGGTGCGGGATTCGGTGGCCGAGTTGCAGCGCCGCTATCCAGCGGCAGGGTAGGGCCAATCCCGCCCGCGGCCCCCCCGGATCTGGGCGGAAAAAGTAGAACGCGCCCTGCACGCTCAACGGAGGAGGGGCATCCCTGAGTGTGCGGGCGCGTTCGACTGAAGGTCCTGAAACAGCTGCGCTCTAAATCGGGGGAAGACACCGCTTCAGGCGAACTCTGTCTCAAACCAGGTGTACGCGCATGATCGTATGCGAGACCACTCTAGGCGGCTGTCGGAGGGACTATCTCGGACCCTCTCTGATACCGATTTCCGACCACGGCCCGTTCGGGCCAATTCTGCTGCCTGGAGCGATCAGGCGGCCTTTTCCACCTTCGCCCAGCTGTCTTTGAGCCCGACGGCGCGGTTGAACACGGGGCGCTCGGCGCGGCTGTCCGGGTCGACGCAGAAGTAGCCCAAGCGCTCGAACTGGAAGGCGGCGCCGGCGGCAGCCGACCGGACGGAGGGCTCGACAAACGCATTGGCGACCACTTCGAGCGAGTTCGGGTTGAGGTTGCTCAGGAAGTCGCCGCCCTCATCGTCAACGTCGTCGGGGTTGGGCCGGTTGAAGAGCGACTCATACAACCGCACCTCGGTCGGGACGGCGTGCGCGGCGCTCAGCCAGTGCACGGTGGCCTTGACCTTGCGGCCATCGGGGGCGTCGCCGCCACGGGTGGCCGGGTCATACGTGCAGCGCACCTCGACGACGTTGCCGGCGGCGTCCTTGACCACGCCCACGCAGGTGACGAAGTAGGCGTAGCGCAGGCGCACCTCACGACCGGGTGCCAGGCGGAAGAACTTCGGCGGCGGGTTCTCGCGGAAGTCATCCTGTTCGATGTACAGCACCCGGCTGAAGGGGAGCTGGCGCGTCCCGGCCCCCGGATCCTCGGGGTTGTTGATCGCGGTCATCGTCTCGACCTGGTCCTCGGGGTAGTTCTCGATCACCACGCGCAACGGACGCAAAACACCCATCACCCGCGGCGCGCTCTTGTTCAGCTCGTCGCGCAGGCTGTGCTCCAGCATGGCGATGTCCACCACGCTGTCGGCCTTGGCCACGCCGATGGCCGCGCAGAACGCGCGGATGGAGGAGGCCGTGTAGCCGCGGCGGCGCAGTCCGCTCAGCGTCGGCATGCGTGGATCGTCCCAGCCCTTCACGTAGCCGTCCTTGACCAGGCGCAGCAGCTTGCGCTTGCTCAGCACGGTGTAGCTCAGGTTGAGGCGGGCGAACTCGATCTGACGCGGCGCGTAGATGCCGAGCTCGCGGGTGTACCAGTCATACAGCGGGCGATGGATCTCGTATTCGAGCGAACACAGCGAGTGGCTGATGCCCTCGATCGAATCGCTCTGCCCGTGGGCGAAATCGTACAACGGATAGATCTTCCACGCGTCCCCGGTCCGGTGGTGCGTGGCGTGCAGGATGCGATACATGACCGGGTCGCGCAGGTTGATGTTGCCCGAGGCCATGTCGATCTTCGCGCGCAGCGTCCGCGAGCCCTCAGGGAACTCGCCGGCGCGCATCCGCGCAAACAGATCGAGGTTCTCGGCGATCGACCGGTTGCGATACGGGCTCTCGCGGCCGGGCGCCTTGAGCGTGCCGCGATACTCGCGCATCTCATCCGGGGTCAGGTCGCACACATAGGCCTTGCCCTTCTCGATCAGCCGGACGGCATACTGATACAGCGTCTCGAAATAGTCCGAGGCGAAGAACAGCCGGTCGCCCCAATCAAAGCCCAGCCAGCGGATGTCGGCCATGATGCTGTCGACGTATTCCTGCTCCTCCTTGACCGGGTTGGTGTCGTCGAAGCGCAGGTTGCACACCCCGCCGAAATCGTTGGCGATGCCGAAGTCCACCGCGATGGCCTTGGCGTGCCCGATGTGCAGATACCCGTTTGGCTCGGGCGGGAAGCGGGTGCGGATGTGCGCAAAGCGGCCACTGCGGAGGTCCTCGCTGACGGCGGTGCGGATGAAATCGGAGGGGGCGGAAGACGCGGTCTCTGTCATGGTGTGTTGGGGCGCGCGGGGCGCCCCGCCGAGTATAGCGGCCGGTGAGAGACCTTCGCGCCGGGCTGACGGTCCGCACCGGACGATTCCGTTGTAAAACCCATCCTATTCCAGGGGGGATCATGCGAAAGATTTTGGCCGCCGTGCTGTCGGTGGTGTCCATGTTCGGCGGGTTGCTGCCCGCGCAGCCTGCGCAGGCCGCCGTCGCGGCGACGCTGGCCGTCACGACGCTCGAGGACTTGATCAAGAACGATGGCAAGTGCTCGCTGCGCGAGGCCATGCAGCGGGCGTTCGACAACGCCGCGACCAACCCGACCAATGACTGCCCCTCGAGCCCGTCGGGAAACACGACGATCAACTTCGCGGTGGCCGGCACGATCGTCATCAGCAACGGGGTGGGCTACGGCGCCCTGCCGGATACGATCAACACCGTGGTCCTGAACGGGCCGATCACGCTGGATGCGACCAAGGCCAACCAGATCCTGCTGGATGTCGAGAGCAGCGGCAAGCTCAGCCTGATCAACGTCACGATCAAGAATGCGGCGTTCACGGCCATCGACTCGCGCGGCGAGCTGAACATCGCCGGCGGCTCCTTCATCAACAACACCGCCGGTGGGGCCGGCGGCGGCGCGATCCGCGCGGACGGCAAGACTGTCATTGCGGGCGCTACCTTCACCGGCAACAAGGCGGTGAATGCCGGGCAGGAGGGCGGTGCCATTCGCAGCACCTGGAACCTCAGCATCGCGGGGAGCACCTTCCAGGGCAACCTGGCTGATGCCAATGGCGGCGCCATCTCGATCGAGGGCGGTGCCTTCACCATCGCGGACAGCACCTTCACCGGCAACATCGTCAACGGCAGCCTGCTGCCCAGCGCGCTCGGGCAGGGCGGCGGCGCGCTTTACACCGCCAGCCCCTCCAATGTGTATACGATGACCGTTGTTCGCACGGCCTTCCAGGGCAACACGGCGCTGGAGGGCGTGGGCGGCGCGATCTATCACACTGCGAACATCACGCTCACCGTGAGTGACTCGATGTTCACCTCCAACCACGCCGGCTCCCCCGGCGCGTACGGGCAGGGCGGCGCCATCAAGGTCGTGCATGACTTCGCGTTGATCCGCAGCATGCTGATTGGCAACTCGGTGGAGGGCAGCGGCGGCGGCCTGGCCATTCAGCGCGATCGCAACGTCAAGCTGCGCATGGTCGGTTTCAGCGGCAACAACGCCAGCGACCTGGGCGGGGCGATCCTGATCTCCAACACGCTCGGCGCGAGCGGGGGCCATCTCAGCGCCATCTCGGTGTCCGTGGCGGGCAACGTGGCCGGCAACGCCGGCGGCGGCATCTACAACCGGGAGAGCCGCTACGACAAGGCGGAGTTCCGCCTCAGCGCCTGGGCCAACCTGCCCCAGAACTGCCGCGACAAGGACAGCAGCGACGACAAACTGCCGGTGGATGCCGTCCCGCCGATCGACAGCAAGGGCCAGAACGCCTTCACCGATGACAGCTGCGACGACAATGATTCGAGCAACGACACGCACACGCCGGATCTGAAACTGGGACCGTTGGACTATCACGGTGGGCCGCCCGGGATGCTCACCCAGATCCCCGACAAGGACAGCCCGCTCGTGGATGTCATTCCGGTGGCCGGCTGGGTTTCGGATCCCGACATCGACAACAAGGACATGCGCGGGCAGCCGCGTCTGGCCGATGGCGACGGCAACGGCATTGCGCTGTATGACATCGGCCCGGTCGAACGCGATGATGCCAAGCCCAAGTTCGCCTCGCTGCCCGTTGCCCCGGGGCCTGTCAGCCTCGGCAGCGTGGCGCAGAACACGCTGCTGAGCAAGCCCAATGCGCTGGTGATCTACAGCGCCGGCGACGCCGACCTGACCCTGAGCAGCGGCGCCATCGGCGGGGCCAACGCGGCCGAGTTCGGGCTGGCCACCGCCGTCCCGTCAACGCTGGCATCCGGGGCTGCGGTTTCGCTCACCATCACCTGCCAGCCCACCGCGGCCGGTGTGCGCAACGCCACCCTGTCCTTTGTGACCAACGATCCGACCAATACCAATCCCAGCTTCAACCTCACCTGCAGCGGGCTGGCCTCGCCGACGGCGGCCGGCTTTGGGTCGACGCCGGATTCGCCCGGCGTGCTGAGCGCGGTCACGCAGGTGGGCAAGCCCGTGACGCTTTCGCTGACCGTGCGCGAGACGGGCAACGCACAATTGCAACTTACAAGCCCGTCCCTGATCAGCGACCCGGCCGGATCCTTCTCGGCGATCAATGGCCTGCCGACCACGATCAACGATGGCGGCGCGGACAAGACCGTCTCGGTGCAATGTCTGGCCAGCTCGTTTGGCGTCAAAACAGCCACCCTGACGTTCACGACCAATGACACGACGGCGCCTTTGGCCAGCTACTTCCTGATTTGTGATGTGCAGAAGGCGCCCGATGACGTGTTTGGCAGCACGTACAGCAACTTCTCGAACCTGGGCCCGGGTTTCGGGCCGTACGGGTTGGCGATCAGCGCGGATGGTCAGCATGTGTATGTGGCCGATTCCGGCAATGATCAGGTCGCGCTGTATCACGTCACGTCGAATGATTCACTCAGCGCCTACACCGCCTATCCCAGCAGTGCGCTGGCGGTCACGCGGCGATTCACCGATCCCCAGCAGGTCATGATCAGCCCGGACGGCGCCAATGTCTACGTCACGGGCTACTCGGCGGATGCCATCGCCGTGTATGCGCGTGACAACGACACCGGCGCGCTGACGCACATGGAGACCATCCATGACGGATCCTCGTATGGCTGCACCTACTTCCTGGCTCCCAACGCACCGAGCTTGGGACCGACCTGCAAGAGCCTGACTGGCATGAACGGGGCGTATGGCATGACGATCAGCCCGGATGGCCGGCATTTGTACATGACCAGCGTCCTGAGCGACTCGGTGATGGTGTTCAAGCGTCAGACAGTCGTGACCAACACCGGCTCCCTCACCCTGCCCGGCCCGTTCAGCCCTGGCGCCGGGTTCACCCAGCGTTTCACCAGCACACAGTTGTCCCGGCCATACGGCATCGCCGTCAGCCCGGATGGTGCGCAGGTGTATGTTGCCGGTTACAACTCAGATAGCGTCCTGACCCTTAGCCGGGATGTCAACACCGGGCGTCTCACCCAGGTGCAGGCCCTCGGCAGCGGGACCGTGCCTGAGCTGAACGGCGTCTTCCGGGTGACCGCCAGCGCGGATGGCAAGCACCTCTACACTGCCAGCTACGACAGCAGCGCTGTGTGTGCCTTTGCCCGCAGCGCGCTGGATGGCACGCTGAGCAAGGTGGCCTGTTACACCAGCGCGGGCAATGGTGGCGCGCTCACGAACGCCTCGGATGTCGCGATCAGCCCGGATGGCCTGCGCGCCTATGTCACCGCCTACACGGGTGACAGCGTGACCGCGTTTGACCGCGACCCCGGGACTGGCGCGCTGACCTTTGTCGATGTCATCACGCGCGGCCCGGCCGGCTTCCCGGCCCTCGATGGGGCGCGGGGGATCGTGGTGAACCCGAACAACCGCGCCGCCTATGCCACGGGCTATATCGACGCGGCCGTCGTTGCCCTGCGTTTCAACCAGCCCAAGCCCGTGCTGACCGCGCTCGCCCCGGCCTCGGCGCAGACCGGCTCGCCCGGCTTCTCGCTGGTCGTGTATGGCCAGGACTTCCGGCCCACCTCCGTCGTCCGGGTGAATGGGGTCAACCGAACCACAACGTATCAAAGCGAGACAAAGCTCATCGCCGCGATCCCGGCCAGCGATCTGATCGCGACGACCGTGTTGCAAATCAGCGTCAATACCCCCACGCCCGGCGGCGGCACCAGCAATTCGCTGCCCTTCCAGGTGAGCCTGGGCGCTGCCACCCCGTCCATCGCGTGGCTCAACCCGCAGGCCGTCGTCGCGGGCTCCGGGGCGACGCAGGTCGATCTGTACGGCAGTGGCTTCCTCAGCAGCGGCATGGCGCTGCTGAACAACCAGGCTCGTCCAACGGTCGTGTTCAGCTCAACCAAAGCCCGGATCACCCTGATGACGGTGGACCTTGCCCAGGTGGGTCTGGCCGTGATCGCCTTCGACAACGCGCCGGCATTTGCGGCCCCGCTTGGGACGACGCTGTCCAATCAGGTCGTCTTCGAGATCGTTGCGCCTGGCACGCCGCTGGCGCCCTCGCTCATCGCGATGTCGCCGGGTTCGGCGGCTGCGCGCGGCCCGGCTGCGTCCGTGCCCATCACGCTGACGGGGGCCAACTTCACCTCGCTTTCGGTTGGGGAGTGGAACGGCTCGGCGCGCGCGACGCAATTCGTGAACTCGGCCAAGCTGGTGATGACCATCAGTGCCGGTGATCTGATCCTCGAGGGGACGGCTGATGTGACGGTGAACACGCCCGGCGCAGGCGAGAGCAACACGCTCACCTTCATCATCACCCCCCCGCCTTCGACGGTGTATCTGCCTTTGCTGCTGCGATAATCGGCCATGCAATGGCCAACTTCACCTTACTCAAAGACCTGATTCAACCGGCCAAGACCAGGATTGTCTTGCTTGTAATGGATGGGCTGGGCGGTCTGCCCCGGCCCTCGGATGACCAGACGGAGTTGGAGGCGGCCCGCACCCCGAACCTCGATCGCCTGGCGCGGGAGGGCTGTCTTGGACAGCACTACCCCGTCGATGTGGGGATCACAAGCGGCAGTGGACCGGGCCACCTCGGCCTGTTTGGCTACGACCCGATCCAGTATGAGATCGGGCGCGGTGTGCTCGAAGCGGTGGGCATCGGTTTTCCGCTCACCGGCCGCGACGTGTGCGCGCGTGGCAACTTTTGTTCGTTGGACGCCGCCGGCAACATCTCCGATCGTCGCGCCGGGCGCATCCCGACCGAGACCTGCGCGGCGCTGGTGAAAAAGATCAACGCCGCCAACATCAAGGTCGCCGATGGCGTCGAAGTCTTTGTCGAACCCGTGCAGGACTACCGCTTTGTCGTCGTCATGCGCGGCGACGGGCTGTCCGGCGCAATCGATGAGACCGACCCGCAGCGCACCGGCGTGCCCCCGCTCCAGGCCGTGGCGCGGGATGCCGCCTCGGCCCGCACCGCCGAGCTCTTCAACCAGTGGATCAAGGCGGCGTCGGCGGTGATCGCCAACGATCATCCGGCCAACGGCATGACGCTGCGCGGGTTCGCGACCGATCCCGCCCTGCCCAAATACAAGGACGTTTACGGGTTGAAGGCCGGCGTGATCGCCATCTACCCGATGTATCGCGGCGTGGCGTCGCTGGTGGGGATGGATGTCATCGACCATCACGCGCACTCGGTGGCCGAGGAGTTCGAGGCCGCTGCCAGGGTCTGGAGCGACTACGACTTCCTCTTCGTCCACGTCAAGTACACCGACTCGCGCGGCGAGGACGGCAACTTCGATGCCAAGATGAAGGTGATCGAGGAGGTCGACGCCGCGCTTCCCGCGCTGCTCGCGCTCAAGCCGGATGTGTTGGTCGTCACCGGCGACCACAGCACGCCGAGCCAACTCAAGTCGCACTCGTGGCACCCGGTGCCGCTGCTGCTGTGGGCGCCGGCCACCGTGCGGCGCGATCGCAGCCCGTCGTTTGGCGAGCGCACGAGCGCGCGAGGCGGCCTTGGCACCTTCCACGCCGCGGACATCATGCCGCTTGCGCTCGCGCACGCGGGTCGGCTGGCCAAGTTCGGCGCGTAGGATGCGACTCGCGGCGGCGCTGGCGCTTCTGATCACCGCCATGGCGGTGAGCGCCGCCTGTGTGTTTGGGGCTCCGGGCGTGTTGTTCGTGCAGGGGAGGTTCGTCCCCGGGAGCGGCACGCCCGAATCGGGCGGCACCGACCTCGGCCGGGCCGACAACGCGCGTTTTGCGCAAGCGCTTTTCCGATGGCAGCTGGCGCCGTGAACGTCCCGACCCGCCTGGATCGCTTCAGGCTGGCGCTGATCGCGCTCTTCGTGCTGCTGGCGGGCGTCTACGCCTTTGTCCTGCCGCCCTTCGAGGCGCCGGATGAGGCCTCCCACTTCTACGTCGCCGCGACCATCGCGCGCACGCACCAGCTGCCGGAGCCGCCGGCTGGCAGCGACGAGAACGCCCAGCGCCTGCATGAGGCCTTTCAACCGCCGCTCTACTACATTGCGCTCGCGGCGTGGCTCTCACCGTTTGACCTGAGCAATCTGGAGGCCTTTGTCGATCGCCAGAACCCGGACTGGTATGACGTGCCCGGCGTGGCGGCCCTGTATCGGCATGCCAACGATGACGCGCCGGCTTTTGCCGGCCCGCTGGCCGCCCTGCGCGCCGCGCGCCTGTTCTCGGTCGCGCTGGGCGCGCTCACGGTCTGGGCGGTGGTGGCTATCGCCGCAGCGCTCGCCGCGGCGGCCGGGATCAACGACCCGTGGCTGCCGCGCGTGGCCGGGGCGCTGGTGGCGTTTGCCCCCAAGTTCCTGAACATGAGCGCGAGCGTGAGCAACGACATCGCGCTGACGGCCGTGGCGACGCTGGCGATGTGGGCGATGTTGCGCGGGGGGCCGACGCCGCGACGCGGGCTGCTCGTCGGCGCGCTGATTGCGCTGGCGGCGATGAGCAAGGTGAGCGGCATCGCCCTGCTCGCGCCTGCGCTGGCCTGGCTGTTGAGCGGCCCCCGGCGAACGTGGCTCCCGGCCGGCCTGGCGGTGCTGGCCGCGTTCGCCGTCGTCGGCGGGCCGTGGCTGCTGCGAAACCAAACGCTGTATGGCGACCCGCTGGGCTGGCTGCGCGCCGAGGCGGCCAATGCCGTCACGCTGCGCGCCGCGCCGCTCGGTGCCGCCGAGCTCCTTGCGGCCGTCCCGGGCTGGCTGCGCTCACTGTGGGGCGACCTCGCCATCCGGCAGGCGCTGCCCGCGTGGATGGACGTCTTCTTCTGGGCGCTGCTCCTGCTCGGCCTGCTCGGGCTGATCCGCGCGGGCGTCGCGCGCAAACTCCCGGCCGGGCCGGTGCTGCCCGTGCTGCTGGCCTGGATGCTGGCCCTGCTGATGGGCTATCTCAGTTGGACGCGCACCCATCACGCCACCGAGAATGGGCGTCTGCTCATGCCGGCGGTGGGGGCGTTCGCCGGCCTGCTGGCGCTTGGCCTGCGCGCCGCGATCCCCGCCCGGCATGCCGCCGTTGGCGCGCGCGCCGTGTGCGTCGGGGTGCTGTCGATGGGGGCGCTGGCCCCGGCCCTGGTCGTCTCACCCGCTTACGCGCCGCCGCCGCTGTTTGCCAGCGCGGACGCGCCGGTGGCCGTGTTCAACCAGGAGGTTGGCCTGCTGCGCGTGGAGGTCGATGGCGTGCGCGTCGCAGCCGGTGGGAGCCTGCCGGTGCGCGTGGTGTGGGGGGCGACGCGGCCGATCACGCGCAGCCTGCGGGCGATTGTCGAGCTCGTCGATGCTGCCGGTGAGGTGGTCGGGCGCGTGGAGGCCATCCCCAATCGTGGGCGTTATAGTACGGACCGTTGGGCTGTTGGAAACTTCTTTGTCGATGCCTACGACGTGCCCGTGCTGCCCGGTGCCGCGCGCGCGGTGGCCGAGCTGCGGGTCGGGCTGCGGGACGCTTACGGCCAGCCCGAGATCCTGCCCTTGCAGAACGGTCAAAATCGATATGCGGCCGCCCGGATCAAGGTCTCCGGCCCCGCGCCGGCGCTGCCAACCTGGGTGGGGATGCCCATCGAGGCGCGTTTTGCCGGGGACGCCGTAGCCCTGCGCGCCGTCGACCTGAGCGTGTCGGGGCCGGCCGCAGCGCCGACGCTGCGGATCGCCGTGCGTCATGAGGCGCTGGGCGCGCCGCCGGAACGCGGCGTGTTATTTGTGCAGGCCCTGGATGCGGCCGGCCGCGTCGTGGGGCAGTCCGACCGTGAGCCGCTGGACGGTGCCTATCCCACCCGCTTCTGGGAGAAGGGCGAGACGCTGGTCGAGACGCGCGCGTTCACGGTGACGGCGCCGGTGGCGCGGGTGGTCGCGGGCTGGTATGACGCGCAGAGCGGCGTGCGTTGGGCGGCCAAACGCGCCGATGGGACGGCGTGGACGGATAATATCGTCATCCTCTGGGAGGCCGCTCCGTGAAAGCGTTTGCATCGTTTCGTCGTGCCCTCACCCGCGGGGTTCTGCTCGTTGCCCTGCTGCTCACCGCCGGGATTGCCCCTGCCGCACAGGCCCGTCAGGGACCGGGTCTGGAGCCCTTCTACCTGCCGGACGGCTTTCGCTACGTGCCCATTGCCGACACCTTCTTTCAGCCGGTTTCGATGGCCTTTCTGCCGCGTCAGGGCGACCAGGACCGCATCCTGATCACCGAGCGCGCCGGCATCGTCAAGCTGGTCGAGGGGACGACCGTGCACGCCGAGCCCGTGCTCGACCTGCGCGATCAGGTCTTCAGCGGGAACCTGGATCG
>JAIBCK010000170.1 GCA_019694215.1 Thermoflexales bacterium | reverse complement strand
CATGGGGAAGCAGGTCAACTTTTACGCAATGCCCGACGACATCAATACGTTGGTCGAGTACGTCTTGACAAAAAAGGGCGGGTATTGCATTTCAATGGAAGCTGGAAAGGGCAGGACGCCAACGGTAAAGCAGTTTGGGATGCCCCTCATGAGAGACAAAAACCGAGACCCCTTGTTGATCAGGAGCGGTGATCTTGGCGCACTCAAGTTCGAAAGGCATCCACGCTTTGGCACCTGGCAAGTAGACCGCTGGCGCTCGCTGGCGATCGAGTGCACTTTTATAGTGCCGCTCGATGGCGATCTTCGATGCAGTCGCCTTTGGTTTCAGACCGACGTCGTAACGAGTGAATTCGTAGCGTGGGCCGACTCCGTCAATCGGTGGGTGAGAAGCCACTTCGAGCGCGTTCCGATTTGGCGGGGACGGGAGTATTTGGAGTATGTGGGTCCCGCGGCAAAGCGCCTGCTGGACGCCGGAGCGATCACCTTGATTGCAAAGGGAAGATAACGTCCTAGGACATGGTGGAAATCGGATTTGACGAAAGCGGTCATCGGTGCGACCTTTTGGCGAGGCCGAATCACCAGAGCGGAGGCACACGATGACCGAGACAAGTAAAGCACTGAATGCGTATGCGCGCATTGCCGGGTTGACGCTGCCCGATCCGCGCAGGGCAGCCTAGGTTGCGGAAGCGGCGGGTGCCCGCCGACGCGAGAAGCCAAAGAGCGTTGCAGCGGCGCCGAAGGCCAGGATCGCGCCGATGCCGAACACGCCGGTGTAGCCCAGGCTGTTGACGAGCAGCCCGGCCACGCCGGACATGGTCGCCCAGCCCAGCCCGACGCCCAGGCTGTTTGTGGCGGAGATCTGGGTGCGGTGCTCCGGAGCGACCAGCTCCTGGCTGAACAACTGACGGGCTTGTGAACCAATCCCCATCAGCGCCATGGCCGCAACAAATGCCCCGCCGGCGACCGGGACACTGGTGGCGCGCGCGATGGCGATCATCGCCAGCGCCGCCCCCAGCGAGGTCACGCACAAGGTCAGGGTGTTGCCCAGCCGGCCGAGGATGCGCGGGATGGCCAGCGCCGTCGCGATGGCCACCACCTGCGCCAGCGCGCCGATCTGGCCGATGACATCCACCGGGGCGAGCAGGACGCGGTCGAGATACACGTTGTAGAAGGTGCGCAGCGCGCCCTCGGCCGAGGTCTGCAGAAACACCACGCCGACGACAAAGAGCAGCAGCCTGCGCGGCGGACCCTCCGCGGCCTCCGCCCGACCACCGCCCAACGGTTGAAGCTTCAGCCGCGACCAGAGCGGGAAGGCGAGCAGGTAGCACACCGGGATCAGGAAGAGGGCGGTGCGGTAGGGCGCCGGCGCATCCAACCCCGCGCCCACCCAGCCCGAGAGCCAACCCGGCAAGTGTCCGGCCAGCAGGCTGCCGAGAAATGCGACGATGCCCATCACGATGGCCTGTGCGGTGAAGGCCTGGCGGCGGTAGGGGAGCGGGGTGACCTGCATGAGCAACGGCGCGCCGCTCACGGTGAGGGGTGCCGCGAGCGCCCACTGCGCCATCCACGTGACCAACAGCCAGGCCGGCCAGATCTCGCGGGGCAGGCTTTCGACGCACAGCAGGGCCAGCATGCCCAGGCCCTGGCCGGCCGCGCTCACGAGCAGCGAGGTGCGCAGGCCAAAGCGGCGCGAAAACACTCCGGCCGGCAGCGCGCACAACGCCCAGACAAATTGACCGGCCCCGCTCAGCAGGCCGATGAACTCCGGGCCAAAGCCGAGCCGCACCAGATACAGGTTGAACAGGACGGCGCTGACGCCAAAATAGGCCGTGGCCGTGCACGCCCAGCCGACCATGTACAGCACAAAGTTGCGATTGAGGAAGCGTGTCTCGGATGGCGTCGGCACAGCCCGCAGTGTAGCCGTGAGGGCCGTGCGAGGACGGCGACCGCGTTTACCGTCGCGACTTGCGCCCTGCCCGCGCAGGGGCCCCGCTCAGCCGGCGCGCGGCTTCTGGATCGCCGCAAAGAGGGCGTCGGCGCCGAAGCCCACGGCCTCGACGGGGATGCGCTCATCGGCAGCGTGGATCGCGCGGGTGAAGGCGAACTCGGGTGGCAGCTTCATGGGCGTGAAGCCATAGGTCTGGATGCCCAACCGTGAAAAGAAACGACCATCGGTCACCCCCGAGAGCAGGAGCGGCACCGGGATGCCGGTCGGGTCGGCGGCCTTCAGCACGCCCCCCAGCACATCAAAAAAGCCCATGTCCACCCGGGCCGGGCCCGGTTCAAACGCCACCACATCGAGCTCGGCCTCGCTGCCGAGGACGGCGCGCAGCTCGCGCAGCATGTCGTCGGGAGTCTGACCCGGCAGCAGGCGGCCGTCCAGGTCGACGGTGATCGTGCTCGGGATGACGTTGATCTTGTCGCTGGCCGCGATGATCGTCGGGCTGACGGTGTTGCGCGTCAAGGGTTCAAAGACGCGACCCCGCTCGCCCATCGCGCCGAGGGCGGTCTCGGTCAGGCGCGGATTGAGCAGCTGTCGCAGCACCAGCCCCGTCGCCCCGCCCACGGCGTCGGCCATGATCGTGAGCATGTCGTGCACGGTGGGCGTGATGTGGGTGGGCAGGCGCTGCTGATCGAGCCGGCGCAGCAGACGCGACAGGCGCGCCATCGCCCCACCTCGCACCGGCATCGAGCCGTGTCCGCCCTGGCCGCGCACCGTCACGCGCGTCTGGCATATCTGCTTCTCGGCGACCATGATGGGGTAGAACGTTCGTCCGCCGAGAGCGAGGGTGAACCCGCCGAATTCGCCGAGTGCATAACGGACGCCGGCAAACTGCTCCGGGTGCTGCGCCACCATGAAGCCCGCGCCCTGGCTGCCGCCGGCCTCCTCATCGGGGACGATGGCGAGGATGACATCGCCGGGCAGCGGGGTGTTCTCGGCCTTCACGCGCAGGAAGGCGGCCACCAGCATGGCGACGCCGCCCTTCATGTCGAGCGCGCCGCGGCCCCAGATCATGCCGTCGTGAATCTCCGCCCCGAAGGGCGGATGCTGCCAGGTCTGATTGACGGTGGTCACGACATCGACGTGGCCGTAGAGCAGCAGCGGTGGCGCGTCGCCGCTTCCGCGCAGGCGGGCGACGAGGCTGGGGCGCTCGGGGTCGAGGGCAAAGACCTCCGAGGGAATCCCGGCCTCGGCCAGCAGGTTGCGCAAATAGGTGATGCAGGCCGCCTCGTGCCC
>JAIBCK010000068.1 GCA_019694215.1 Thermoflexales bacterium | reverse complement strand
GACTGCAACCAGCGCGGATCGCGCTCGCGCGCGGTGTCCAGGCCTTTGAGCTCCTCAGGGCGCGCCCGCCAGGCATCGGCGGCCGTCGCGAGCACATCCGCATACTGCGCCTCGAAATCGCTCCGCCCGCCGTACAGCGTCGACAGAAGCGCGCGCAGGCGGGGCGCATGCGCGCGGGCGCGCCGCGCGAAATCGGCCCAATCGGCGTCATCCGCGGCAATGGCGCGCTCGACGCGCAGCACTTCGAGGTGGGTGTCCAGATCCTTCATCTCAATACCGATGGGGCTCACAACCCCTGTCTGACAAAATCAACCAACACACCGTTTGTCCATCCAAAGCCCTGCAGGTGCCCGTACAGGCCTGCCTCGCCGGGCACATCTGGCTCAACGACGTTGTACTTTTCGTGCATCGCTCCGTCGCGCTCGAAGACCTCGACACAGGTCCGCACCCAGCGCCGCCGCACGTCGCGCGCCTCCGCCGCGAAGCCGTAGCGATCGAGCCCGCTCGCGACGAGCCACTGCAGCGGCGCCCAGCCGTTGGGCCACGCCCACTGCCGCCCCGCGCGCGTGTCCAGGCTGCACACGCAGCCACCCGGTTGCAGAAAGCGCGGCAGCCACTGCGCGACGATGCGGGCCGCCTGATCGGGCGTCGCCCAGCCCGCCCAGAGCGGGTAGAAGGTGGCCAGCGAGGGGAGCGGGTTGCGCAGCTCGCGCCGGAAGTTGAAGTCGAGGAAGAGGCCCGCATCTTCATCCCAGAACAGCCGCTGCAGGGTCGCCTGCCGCGCCATCGCCCGCGCCCGCCAGTGCGCCGCCCGCGCCGCATCACCCAGCCGGTCGGCAAAGTCGGCGAGATCAACTTCAGCGACATACAGCAGCGAGTTCAGATCAACCGGGACGTGATCGAGCCAGGCGTCGTCGCAGCGCGTGCTGTGGTCCCAGCCGCTCTCGCACGAGGCCAGCATGTCGAGGTAGTTGATGTCAAAGTAGCGCGAAAGGCCGGCATACACGCGGCGATGATGCGGTTGATGCTCGCCCATCCACACGGTTTCGAGCTCACGCTCGGCCAGCGCCGCCATCCGCCGCAGCCAGGCCGGGTCGGGGGCGAGACCATTCGCGAGGGCAAGTGCGATCTGGCGGGTGAAGAATGGCGGTTGGCTGCGCGATAGAAAGTAGTAGCGCGATCCGTTGGGGATCAGGCCAAAGCGCTCGACCAGAGCCGCGAAGTTCTCCGCGATGTCCACGATGCCCGAGGCGAGCGGGGTGCCCACCAGGCCCAGCGAGATGAAGTAGCTGTCCCAGTAATACATCTCCTGGAACATGCCGCCATTTGCGCCGCCATCGCGGGGGACGAAATACGGTCTCGGCAGGCCAATCAAGGTGCCGCTGTCCTGCGGGTTGCGCCGGATCAGACGCGGCCACAATTGCTCGATGTGACGGAGTGCCTTGGCGGGGTTCGGAGTGGCTGTCACGGAAGGTCCCGATGATAAATCGCGCGCACGCCGTGAGACGTGCGCGCGAGAAACCCCGTCATTGGGCACCGTTGGGGGAAACGACGCCCAATGACCGGGCAGAAGGAGGTCAGCCCTTGACGCTTCCTGCGAGCAAACCGCGCACGAAGAAGCGCTGCAGCGCAAGGAACACCGACATCGGCAGGAGCATGCTGATGAAGGCGCCCGCGGTGAGCAGCTGCCAGTCCTGGCCGCGCGTGCCGACCATGTCGACCAGACGCTGCGTGATGATGCGCACGCTCGGCGCGCCACCCAGGAAGATCAGACCCACCAGGTAGTCGTTCCACACCCAGATGAACTGGAAGATGGCAAACGACGCCAGCGCGGGCAGGCTGAGCGGCAGCACCAAACGCAGGAAGGTGGTGAAGTGCGACGCACCATCGATCGAGGCCGCCTCCAGCGTCTCCCGCGGAAGCTGCGAGATGTAGTTGTAGAGCAGGTAGGTCGCCAACGGCAGACCAAAAGTGGTGTGGGCGAGCCACACCGCCAGGAAGGTGCCGTTGATCTGCAGCCCGACGAAGTCACGCAGCATCGGGATCATGGCCGTCTGCAGCGGCACGACCAGCAGCGCCACGACGCCGGCGAACAGCATCTTGCGGCCGGGGAAGTTCATCCACGCAAACGCATACGCGGCAAAGGCGGCGATGAGGATGGGGATGATCGTTGCGGGCACGGCGACAGTGACGGTGTTGATGAAGGCCGGGCCAATGTCCTCACCAGGATTCTCGACCACGCTGCCGTCGCGCAGCGTCTCCTTCACCCGCGCATCCACAGGCGCCAGCACGCGCTCGTAGTTGGCCAGGGTGAAGTTGGTGTCCATCGTCCACTGCATTTCCTCGACCTGGATGACGCCCAGGCGACGATTGCCCTCCCACTTCAGCCGCTTGCCATCCGGCGTGGTCACGCCCTCGCGAAACTGCTCGAAGGTCGCGCTCACGCCCTCGATGGTGATCGGGCCGTCGCCAGTCCCGGTGGGCGCATCGAACGAACGCGTCTTGGTCCAGGCCTGATGCGGCAGCACCGACCACCAGCCGCTGGTGTTGATCGCGTCGCGATTTCGCACCGAGGAGACCAGCAGGCCGAGCGTCGGGATGATCCAGGCCGTGCACAGGACAAACAGGACGATGTTGAGGACGAAGGTGCTGCGGCGCTTCTGGCCGGCCATCGATTGAGCTTTGCTTTTCATGATGTCGTCCTCCGCCTACATCGTCTTCTGGCGCGCCATCTGACGCAGGTTGTAGACCATGATCGGGATGGTGGCGATGAGGAGCACAACGGCGATGGCCGACCCGGCCCCGAAGTTGCGGTTGGCGAAGAGCTGCCGGTAAAACTGCGTGCCGATCACGTCCGTGCCAAACTGACCGCCCGTCATGGCCTGCACAACGTCGAAGACCTTCAGGGTGAAGATCAGGATCGTCGTCGTCACGGTGACGATGGTGCCCTGGATGTACGGGATGGTGATCCCGAAGAAGATGCGCCGCTCGCTGGCGCCGTCGATGCGGCCAGCCTCGAGCAGCTCCTCGGGCACGCCCTTGAGCGCGGCCGAGAAGGTGACCATGCAGAAGCCGGTCTGCATCCAAATCAGCACCAGGATCAGGAAGAAGTTGTTCCACGGCTGGAGCAACGCCAGCCACGCCTGCGGCTGGCCGCCGCCGCTCACCACCAGCGCGTTGAGCAGGCCGATCTGCGGCGCGCCTTCGGGCGCATAGTAGAAGATGAACTTCCAGATCACACCCGCGCCGACGAACGAGATCGCCATCGGCAGGAAGATGCTGATCTTGACCAGATTCTCGAAGCGGCTGCGATCGGCCAGCACCGCCACGAGCAGGCCCATGCCCACGCAGAAGGCCGTGCCAAAGACCATCCACAACA
This sequence comes from Thermoflexales bacterium, assembly GCA_019694215.1. Taxonomy (GTDB): domain Bacteria; phylum Chloroflexota; class Anaerolineae; order J036; family Brachytrichaceae; genus Brachythrix. The sequence goes on along the minus strand of JAIBCK010000068.1, from coordinate 13,299 downwards.
GGTTGTTGCGAATTGCCAGCGCCATCTCACGATCCGTGAAGGTCGTGATGTAATTTTCAAGGCCGACAAAGACTTCGCTGTTGCGGTCATACAGGCTCAGCGCCGCCGTGCGGAAGGTCGGGATGATGAAGAACCAGATCAGGAGGAGTGCGGCCGGCCCCACAAACACAAACGGTTGCAGGAAGTTGCGCAGCCGTTGATTCAGGCTTTCAACGACGAGATTGAGCGTGAAGTACAGCGCGGCGACACCGCCAACGCCCCACACGATCGCGAGCAGGGCATTCGCGAGCTTGGGCAGGTTCCCATCCCGGAGGACGAGAAAGCCCTGCAGCATCAGAAGGACAACAACGACCAGCAGCCCAAGCCCCAGCAGCAGGCGGCCCGGGTTCGCGGCGTTCGCAGAACGGAGGGTGGCAGTTCGTGTCATGTCGGTGGCCTCACGCGTCGTTGTCCGGGTCCCGCCGCCAACGCGGCGGGACCCGGGCGGATGTCATCGGGGTTACCCCCGACGACATCCAACGCTCGATTCTCAGCCTACCTGGGCCAGCTCTTGTCGACGCCGTCCGCGAACGCATCGAGGGTGATCGCGCCCGTGACGTAGTCCGTGCCCAGCTTCCAGAAGCTACCCGCGCCCACTTCGCCCGGCATCAGGTCGCTGCCGTCAAAGCGCACCGCCGTCGCCTTCTGGATGATGTCGCCGATCTTCGCCTCCACCTTGCTGCCATACATGTCCGCCTTGGCATCCTGGTGCGGGCTGATCGCGCCACCCGTCTTCAACCACACCTTCAGGTGCTCCGCCGACGTGAAGTACTGCATCAGCGCGCGCACTTCCGGCCGGTCGTTGAACATCGTCATCAGGTCGCCGGCCACCAGCACCGGGCTCCCATACTTCGCATCCAGACCCGGCAGGTAGAAGAAGTCGTAGTCCGTCCCTTCCTTCACATCCTTCGGGAAGAACGATGTGATGAAGTTCCCCTGCTTGTGCAGCCAGCACTTCGGCGCAGGCTTCGCAAACATCGGCGTCGGCGCATCGCCAAACCCCGTCGTCGCAATCGCCTTCCGCCCGCCATACACGTTCTTGTCGTCGAACCAGATCTTCGACACTTCCGTCACTGCGGCCTTCACTTCCGGACTGTTGAACTTCAGCCCGTTCGTCACCCACTTGTCGTAGTTCTCGGGGCTCGTCGTCCGGAGCATCATCTCCTCGACCCAGTCCGTGAACGCCCATCCCGTCGCCGTGCCCGACTCGATCCCGATGCACCACGGCGCGTCGCCGTCCTTCTTGATCTGATCCTGCAGCGCAACCAGCTCCGCCCACGTCGTCGGCACCTTGTAGCCCGCCTTGTCAAAGGCCGCCTTCGGATACCACACCAGCGACTTGCCGTTCACGCGCTCCCACACGCCCGCCATGATCCCCTTGCCATCCTTCCCAGGCATGGTCGCCATGTCGAGCCAGCTCTTGTTGTAGTTCTTCTGCACAAAGTCCATGCTCAGAACCTTGCTCAGATCCGTCAGCTTGCCCTGCGCCGCAAAACGCGCCGCCAGGCCCGGCTGCGGGAAGTCCGCGATGTCCGGCGCATTCCCGCCGTCGACCTTCACGCTGATCGCCTTCTCAAATTCCTTGCCGCCCACATACTCGATCGTGATCCCGGTCTTGTCGCTGAATTCCTTCAGCGTGTCCGCGAACTTCTTCGCGTCCTCGCCCGAGAACGGGCCATCGACCGTCACTTTCTTGCCCTTGTAGGCGCCGGCCAAGGCATCGGTGTATTCCTTGCCAAGGTTGGCGCCGCCGGCCGCAGCCGGGGCCGCCGCCTTGGGCCAGCTCTTGTCGACGCCATCGGCGAACGCATCGAGGGTGATCGCGCCCGTGACGTAGTCCGTGCCCAGCTTCCAGAAGCTACCTGCGCCCACTTCGCCCGGCATCAGGTCGCTGCCGTCAAAGCGCACCGCCGTCGCCTTCTGGATGATGTCGCCGATCTTCGCCTCCACCTTGCTGCCATACATGTCCGCCTTGGCATCCTGGTGCGGGCTGATCGCGCCACCCGTCTTCAACCACACCTTCAGGTGCTCCGCCGACGTGAAGTACTGCATCAGCGCGCGCACTTCCGGCCGGTCGTTGAACATCGTCATCAGGTCGCCGGCCACCAGCACCGGGCTCCCATACTTCGCATCCAGACCCGGCAGGTAGAAGAAGTCGTAGTCCGTCCCTTCCTTCACATCCTTCGGGAAGAACGATGTGATGAAGTTCCCCTGCTTGTGCAGCCAGCACTTCGGCGCAGGCTTCGCAAACATCGGCGTCGGCGCATCGCCAAACCCCGTCGTCGCAATCGCCTTCCGCCCGCCATACACGTTCTTGTCGTCGAACCAGATCTTCGACACTTCCGTCACTGCGGCCTTCACTTCCGGACTGTTGAACTTCAGCCCGTTCGTCACCCACTTGTCGTAGTTCTCGGGGCTCGTCGTCCGGAGCATCATCTCCTCGACCCAGTCCGTGAACGCCCATCCCGTCGCCGTGCCCGACTCGATCCCGATGCACCACGGCGCGTCGCCGTCCTTCTTGATCTGATCCTGCAGCGCAACCAGCTCCGCCCACGTCGTCGGCACCTTGTAGCCCGCCTTGTCAAAGGCCGCCTTCGGATACCACACCAGCGACTTGCCGTTCACGCGCTCCCACACGCCCGCCATGATCCCCTTGCCATCCTTCCCAGGCATGGTCGCCATGTCGAGCCAGCTCTTGTTGTAGTTCTTCTGCACAAAGTCCATGCTCAGAACCTTGCTCAGATCCGTCAGCTTGCCCTGCGCCGCAAAACGCGCCGCCAGGCCCGGCTGCGGGAAGTCCGCGATGTCCGGCGCATTCCCGCCGTCGACCTTCACGCTGATCGCCTTCTCAAATTCCTTGCCGCCCACATACTCGATCGTGATCCCGGTCTTGTCGCTGAATTCCTTCAGCGTGTCCGCGAACTTCTTCGCGTCCTCGCCCGAGAACGGGCCATCGACCGTCACTTTCTTGCCCTTGTAGGCGCCGGCCAGCGCCTCACCGTATTCCTTGCCAAGCGGCGAGGCGGCTGCGGGCACCGCCGTCGCGACAGGCGCAGCCGTCGTCGGCGCAGCGGTGGCGGGTGCCGCCGTGGCCGGGGCCGCGGTCGGCTTGGGCGGATCGGTCGGCTTGGGGGCCGCCGTCGCAGTCGGGGGCGTCTGAGGCACGCAAGCCGCCAGCACCATTCCCGCCGCCATTGCGAATGCAATCAATTTCTGCTTCGTCACGGATGTTTCTCCTTCCTATGAGCGATCTGTTGCACGTCTGCGGCGGATGAACAGGTGTCGATCCGAGCCGCATCAAGAAAGATGGGAGTCATGAGTTGTGCAGTCGATAGACCTCCGCGCTAGCCGCGCTGCAGCGGGGCGCCAGTGGTGCCTCGCACGACGAGTGTGACTTCGATGGACTCGGACCCGGGTTGCACGCTTTCCCCGGTCGGCGCATCGACGGGCGTGTCGAGGAGTCCGAGCAACAGCTCAGCACCGCGGCGGCCGCTTTTCTCCAGGGACTGGTTGATGGTGGTCAGCCCGATGTACTCGGCCACCTCCACATCGTCGTAGCCGACGACGGAGAGGTCACCGGGCACCCGCAAATTGAGATCCCGTGCGGCATCGAGCACACCCATGGCGTGCGTGTCCGACACGGCGAAGATGGCGGTCGGCGGATTCGGCGAGGTCAGCAATTCCCGCGCCAGCCCGCGCGCCAGGCGCTTCGAGTGGGGGCCCTCGCGGAAGAGGGCGGGATCGAGCGGCAGGCCGGCCTCGCTCAGGGCGCGCCGATACCCGGCCAGCCGGTTGATGTTGGCATTGCTGCCGATGATGCTGAGCGGGGCGTTCAGCTCGTCGCAGATGAAGGCGATCCGGCGGTGGCCCAGCTCGATCAGGTGGCGGGTGGCGAGGTAGCCACCCAACGCACTGTCCTCATGCACCGACGGCAGCCGGGGGTGCACGGCATCGACCAGCACCACGGGCAGGCCTGAGCGCTCGAAGGCCTCGGCGTGCGCATCATCGGGCGAGAGCGAAATCACCACCACACCGTCGACTCGATCGGGCCGCAGCAGCTCGCTGAAGTAGCGGTCGCGCGTCTCGATCGTCTCGACGTTGTAGACCACCAGGTCATACGCGCTGGTGGAAAACACCGACTCCAGACCGCGCAGGCGCTCGACCGACGAGGCGCGGTAGAAGAAGGGGGCGATGGCCGCCAGCGTAAACGTCTTGCCGAGCGACAGCCGGCGGGCCGTCTGGTTGGGTTCGAAATTGAGCGTTTTGATGGCGCGTTCAACGGCCTGGCGCGCGGGACCCCGCACCCCATGGTTGCCATTGAGAACGCGCGACACGGTTGCTACGCTTACGCCCGCAAGCCTGGCAACGTCACGTATCGTCGTGGATCGTGTAATCGGTTGCATGGTGAAACCGGTTACAATTTACCGCGCGGGGGCTCGCTTGTCAAGGGGTCTGACGGCGACCCAGGCGATGTAAAGTGATTTAGTTTTCCAACTCAACCCAGATTCGTCGCCCAGGCACCGGTTGGGACACGCATCCTTACCTTCCGTTCAGGAAATTTGCGGACCGGGATAATAAGTGGTGATATCATTCGAGTTCGAAATAACGCCATGACCGAAACCCCTTCCCCGGACCAAACCCGCTTCAGGGCGGCGCATGCCATCTTCATGCTGGTGGGCGGCATCTCACGCCTCAGCCTGCGTGGCATCGACGAGCGCCTGCAACACCATCATCCGCAGCTGGCCGGCCCGCACCTGGCGGTGTTGGGCATCCTCTCCCGCCACGCGATGACGTTGAGCGAGCTGGCCGCGCGCCTGATTCTCACGCCGTCGACGCTCGTGCCCGTCATCGATCGTCTCGAGGAGCAGGGCCTGATCGCGCGGCAGAAGGATCCCCATGACCGCCGCCGCACGCCGCTCAGCGTCACCCCGGCCGGCGAGCTCATCCTGCGGGATGTCCCGATGGCCGACGCGCACGCCGGCCTGATCGACGCGCTCGACAAGATGGGGACCGAACGCGTGCAGGCGCTTCAAACGCTCCTGCTCGACCTGCTCCGGCACCTCGATCCCAGCGGCAGGCTGCACGGGGAGTGCAGCGCCATGGCCACCGTCAGCAACACGGCAGAACTCCCAAAGACGCCGTCATCCTGAAACCCACTCTCAAAGGACTTATAGAACCATGATGCAACGCTCCGGGGGCGGCCGCCCGCCCCGCGAACCGATCAACCGCGCCGCCATCGGCCGCGCCGTGCGCTACCTGACCCGCTACAAGCGCCAGGCGACCCTGCCGTATGTCTTCCTCATCATCGCCACGCTGTCGATGCTGGCCGTGCCCAAGCTGATCTCGCGCATCATCGACGCCGTCTCGACCGGCGCGATCAGCCAGGCCATGCTCGACCAGCTGCCCAAAATCCCACAGGCGATCCTGCCGCAGGTGCTGCCGCGCATTGCGGCCATGCTCAACCTGCCGACCGATCTCACGGCCGCGCAATTTACCGAGCGGCTGACCGCCATCGTCAACGACGCGCCGGGCGCGCTGCTCACGGCCGGCATCGCGGTCGTGATCTTCGCCGCCTTCCGCGGCATCTTCTCCTTCCTGCAAGCCTACTGGGCGGAGAAGAACTCGCAGCAGGTGGCCTTTGACCTGCGCAATGAGCTGTATGAAAAAGTGCAGCGCCTGTCCTTCTCGTATCACGAGCAGACCCAGACCGGCCAGCTCATGATTCGCGCCACCGACGACGTCGAAAAGGTGCGCCTCTTCATCGGCCAGGGCCTGCTGCAGATCGTCGGCGCCCTGGCGCTCATCGTCGGCACGCTGGCCATCCTGTTTGCGACCAACCCGTTCATGGCCCTGGTGACCCTGCCCGTGCTGCCCGTGGCGCTGATCATGTTCATGGTCTTCGGTGCCGTCTCCGGGCCGCTGTTCGGCAAGGTGCAGCGCCGCCTCTCTGAGCTCAACGCCATCCTGCAGGAGAACCTCGCCGGCATCAAGGTCGTGCAGGCCTTCACCCGTGAGGCCGCCGAGGAGAAGCGCTTCAACGCGGCCGCCAACAACCTGCTCAACCAGCAGCTCACGATCTCGCGGCTGTTCACCTTTCTCTTCCCGGTCATCTTCCTGATCGCCAACCTCGGCCAGGCCGCCGTGCTGTATTTCGGTGGGCGCGAGATCATCTTTGGCAACCTCACCATCGGGGTATGGCAGGAGTTCAGCCTGTATCTGGTCTACCTCTTCCTGCCGATCGCACAGTTGGGCATCGTCATCACGCAATTCGGACAGGCGGCCGCCTCGGCCACCCGCATCTTCGACCTGCTGGATGCAAAGAGCGACGTCGCCGACAAGCCGGGCGCCATCGCCCTGCCCCCGATGACAGGCAAAATCGCCTTCGAAAACGTCACCTTCAAATACTTCGACAGCGGCCAGCCGGTGCTGCGTGAGGTGAGCTTTGTCGCCGAACCCGGCCAGACCGTCGCCCTGCTCGGCGCAACGGGCTCCGGCAAAACGTCGATCATCAACCTGCTTCCGCGCTTCTATGACCCGACCGGCGGCCGCATCACCATCGACGGACACGACCTGCGCGATGTGACCCTCGAATCGCTGCGCAGCCAGATCGGCATCGTGCTTCAGGAGACCACGCTCTTCAGCGGCACCATCCGCGAAAACATCGCATATGGCCGCAGCGAGGCCACGCTGGACGAGGTCATCGCTGCCGCGAAGGCGGCCTCAGCCCACGACTTCATCATGTCCTTCCCGGAGGGCTACGAGACCGCCGTCGGCGAGCGCGGAGCCACGCTCAGCGGCGGCCAGAAACAGCGCGTCGCCATCGCGCGCGCCCTGCTGCTCAACCCACGCATCCTCATCCTCGACGACTCGACCAGCTCGGTCGACCTGGCCACCGAGGCGCGCATCCAGCGCGCGCTCGACACCCTGATGAAGGATCGCACCAGCGTCGTCATCGCACAGCGCATCAGCACCGTCGTCAACGCCGATCAGATCCTCGTCCTGGACAAGGGCCAGATCGTGGCGCGCGGCACGCACCGCGAGCTGATCGAGGACAGCCCGGTCTACGCCGAGATCTACAACTCACAGCTGGTCGGGCCCAGCGCGCAAACGCAACCCGCCCCCGCCCTGACAGCCGGCGCACCCGCCGCCTGACGGTCGAGGAGAAACACCAACATGGCAATGATGAACAACCCCTCCCGCGCCTTTGGCGGGGACACCAACAAGGCGGCCAATGTCGGCCGTACGCTGGCCCGCTTTGGCGGCTACTTCCGCAAGCGCTGGCTGGCCCTGATCCTGGTCCTGCTCTTCGCCGTCGGATCAACGTGGATGAGCGTGACCACGCCCGAGCTGATCGGCCAGAGCGTGGACTGCTTTCTCACCCCGACCGCGGCCGCGGCCACGGGTGGCAGCTTCCCCGGGCTGGCCACGCAGACCGCCGCGCGCAACAACTGCTGGCTGTCCGTCGATGGCACGCCCAACGGCATCACCCAATCCGTCATGCGCTCGGTCTACACGGCCGGCGGCTTCACCCTCCCGACCACGGGCATGGACAACGACGCGCGCGTGGCCGGCCTCGGCCGGCTGATTGTGCTGGTCATCGCGCTGTTCGCTTTCAGCGCCGTGCTGACCGGCCTCACTTTCCTCACCATGTCCTGGGCGGGGCAGCAGGTGCTGCGCGACATGCGCGTCTCGGTGTTCGATCACCTGCACCGTCTCTCGCAGGGCTTCTACGGCAAGCACGAGGCCGGTGACCTGATGAGCCGCATCACGAGCGACACCGAGGCCATCGGGCAAATGTTCGGCTTTGGCCTGGTGAGCCTGTTCACCGGCGTGCTCTCGCTGATCTGGACGGCATACAACATGATCACCAAGAGCGTACCCTTCGCGCTGCTCAGCCTGGTCGTGGTGCCGATCATGTTCCTGGTCACGACCTGGTTCTCGGGCCAGGCCCGCAAGGCCTTCCGCCGCAGCCGCAAGCAGATGGGCAGCGTCAACGCCGAGCTGCAGGAGACCATCTCGTCGGTGCGCGAGGTGCAGGCCTTCAACCGCGTTGAGGAGAACATCGAGAACTTCCGCGCAATCAACGCCGCCAACCGCGACGCCAACGTGCAGGCCGTGGCCTTCACCAGCGCGCTTGCGCCGGCGCTCGAGGCCCTCGGCTATCTCGCCCTGGCCATCGTCACCGTGGGCGGCGGGTATGCGCTGCTGAACGGCCAGAACCTGTTCGGCGAAGCCGTCTCGCTTGGCCTGATCATCACCTTCATGGGCTATGTGCAGCGCTTCAACCAGCCCATCCAGCAGATCTCGGTGCTGTGGACCAACCTGCAGAACGCCATCGCCGGCGGCGAGCGCATCTTCGGCCTGCTCGATGAGCCGGTCGAGATCGCCAACCGCAGCGGGGCCACGGCGCTGCCGCGCATCACCGGCCGCGTTGCATTTGAGAATGTCACCGCCGCCTACAAAGCCGATGAGCCCGTGCTGAAGGGCGTCACGTTCGAGGCGCAGCCCGGGCAGACCGTGGCCATCGTCGGCCCAACGGGCGCCGGCAAGACCACGATCATCAACCTGATCCCGCGCTTCTACGATGTGACGGGCGGCGCGGTGAAGATCGACGGCCACGACACGCGCGACGTCACGCTGCAGAGCCTGCGCGAGCAGATCGGCATCGTGCTGCAGGACACCTTCCTGTTCAGCGCGACGGTGATGGAGAACATCCGCTTTGGTCGCCCGGATGCTACGGACGAAGAGGTGATGGCCGCGGCCCGCCTGTCGCGCGCGGACACCTTCATCGAGCGCCTGGCGCAGAAGTATCAAACCGTCCTCGGCGAACGCGGCAGCGGCCTGAGCCAGGGCCAGCGCCAGCTGCTCTCGATCGCGCGCGCCGCGCTGGCCAACCCGCGCATCCTGATCCTGGACGAGGCGACGTCGAGCGTGGACACACGCACCGAGCGACTGATCCAGAACGCGATCGAGACGCTGATGAAGGGGCGCACCAGCTTCGTCATCGCCCACCGCCTGAGCACCATCCAGCACGCCGACCTGCTGCTCGTCCTGAACAAGGGCGAGATCGTCGAGCGTGGCCGGCACGAGGAGCTCCTGGCGCGCAAGGGCTTCTACTACGACCTGTACATGAGCCAGTTCTGGCGCGGCGATGCCGAGGCGACCGGCAACGCCCAACCCGCACTCGCGCCCGCCTGACGTTCAAAAACAACACACGTCACAATGACGAAGCGCCGCCTCCACGTGCCGGAGGCGGCGCTCGCTTTTTCCAGGCCACCGGAAGTCGACCGGACTTGCGGCCCGATGCAAGCGTGTGGACGCCCGGGCATGGGCGACGGTCTTCGGATCGAGGGGAGGGGGATGACGGACTCGCGCCCTGCGGGGCTAGACCGGATCGCGGCAGCTGTGCGTCGCCTCAAACCCCAGGAGGCGGCGCGCGTTCTCCCCGCTGATGAGCGAGGCATGTCCGTCCAGCGGCGCGCGCAGCTCGGCATCCGGGAAGAAGCCGCGCGCAATCTCGGCGGAGGGCGTCGCCGTCATCGTGTCACGCGCGACGACAAACGCGACGTGGTGGGTCGCCGGCGCGAGCGGCACCGTCGCCGCCAGCCAGGCGCAACGGGCGGCATCCCGCACGTCGACATAGGCATACAGCGCCCAGTGCGGCGGCGCAGCCACGGGCGTCGGCCAGCCGGCCATGTCCTCGCGCCGCGTCACCGCCGAGAAGCGCAGGCTGACGATGGACAGCCCGTACACGCCGGCATACAGGTCAGCCATCACCTCGCCGACCTGCTTGGAGAGGGCGTAGTCGTTTTGCGGATCGACCGGATGCGCCTCGTCCAACGGAAGATAGCGATACCGCGTGTCGCGCAGCATGCGCACCGTGCGGCTGACCTGCACGCTGGAGGCCAGCACCACGCGCGGGATGCGCAGGTGTCGGGCGGCCTCGAGCACGTGATAGGTCATCGCCGTGTTGTCGAGGAAGAGTTTGGGCTCGCCGACCAGGCCATGGTCCTTGATGGCCGCCAGGTGGATGACAGCATCGGCCCCCGACAACGCGGTGAAGGTCTGCCCGGCATCCGTGAGGTCGGCGACGCGGTAGTTGGCCGTCCAGTCGCCCATGCCCCCCTGATCGACGCTGATGATCTGCGCGCCAGCCTGGTCGCGCAGCGCGGCGCGCGCATGGTCAACCGTGTATCGGCCGATCAGGCCGCGACTGCCGGTGATGACGACGTTCATCGCTCCTCCCCTGGCCCGCCCGTGCGGCGGGATGTCTAACGCACAGGAAGCCCGGCCCGGACGCAGCCGATCAGCCCGCCAAGGTCGTAGACCTCCGAAAAGCCTGCCCGCTCGAGCGCGGAGGCGGCCATGCCGCTGCGGCTGCCGCTCTGGCAATACACCACAATGGGCTTGTCCTTGGGCAGCTCGGCCAGCCGGGTGCCCAACACCTGCACGTCGATGTTGACCGCGCCGGCCAGATGCCCGGAACGGAACTCCATCGGCGAGCGCACATCCAGCAGGGTGTGCGCGCGATGGCCTTCGACGAAGTCCTGTTTGTATTGCGCGGGCGCGAGTGGCTTGCCGCCCGCGCCGAGTAGGGTGCGGAGAATGTTCATGATGTCCTGCGGGTGAGGGGCGATTCTACGGCAGCCTCGCGGCCCCCACCTGCCCGGCCTTGATCCGCTCCATCAGCTTCCAGCAGATCAGCTCCATCCGTGGGACGTGAAACGCGCCCTTGTAGGTGTTGCCCTTCAGCGTCGAGGACACCCGCCCATCACGGTGCAGATAGCCATACCACTCGCCGTGCTCGCGATCCGGGAAGCGCGCATACGTCCAGTCATGGATCTGGCGGTGCCAGGCCTCGTATTTCGCATCCCCGGTCAGCTGATAGGCCATCAGCGTCGCGATGATCGCCTCGTTCTGCGGCCACCAAAACTTCATGTCATGCCAGTACTCCTGCACCGGCAGCCCTTTCACGTCGACGAAGTAGGTGATCCCGCCGTGCTCGCGGTCCCAGCCACGCGCCCACATCCAGTCGAGGATGGTCAACCCCATCTTCATCAGCGCGGGATCGCCCCCCCGATGGCGCGCCTCCTCCAGGATGAACCAGGCCGCCTCGATGGCATGCCCGGGGTTGAGCGTCCGGCCATCGAAGTGATCGAGAAACTCGCCGTTCGGTCCAACGGCCTCCAGCACGGTCTGCAGCTCGGGATGCATGAAGTGATCGCGGATGCGGCCGATGTAGTGATCGATCCAGCCATTGCAGAAGGTCGGGTCGTCCATGGCCTGACGCAGGATTTGAGCGGTCACGGTCATGATCATCGGGATGGCCAGCCCCTGCATCGGGCGCGTCTCCGGATCCCACTTGGGCGGCAGCGCGCCCGGCGTATTCAGATGGCCGAGGATGCGCACGTACAACGCTTTTGCCTCCGCCACGGCGGCGCGGTCACCCGCCGCGCGCCCGTAGGCCGCCAGCCCGGCGATCATGAAGGTCTCGCTGAAGATGTAGCGGCGCTTGCGCAACGGCCGGCCCTCGCGATCCACGAGAAAGAACATGCGGCCATCCAAATCAAAGCCATGCGCGCGCAGAAAATCCAGCCCGTGTTTTGCCCAACGCAGCCACTCGGGACGCGCCTCGACGTCGGCATACAGCGTCGACAGCGTCCACACCGCGCGACCCTGCAACCAGATGGCCTTGTCGGTGTCGAGCAGCGCGCCATCGCGGGCGCGTGAAAACATGAAGCCGCCCTTCTCCGTGTCGACGGTGCGCGGAAACCAGAACGGAATGGTGCTGCCAAGCAGGCCGTCGCGGTAGGTGGCCAGCAGGTGGTCGATGCGCTGTGTGTCCATGGCCGCCCATGCTAGCGCGACCGGCGTGCAACCGCAACAGGCGCGTTCGTCACAGGCAACGCAGCCGATGCGGTGCGCTCAACCGCGCCGGAAAATGGCATTGCGCAGGTCGCGCAGGCGGAACCCGATCCGCCACAGCACACCCTGCCAGCGCGGCATGTCGATCTCGCGCGTCACCGGCGGGCCGCCCGCCAGGGCATCGGCGAGATACACGCGCGTGCCCGGCAGCAGGCGACGCGGTAACGCATTCACGGGGAACCAGTCGGCAGCCACGCACTCGTGCGGATCGAGGCGAATCTCGCCGCCTTCCAATCGGCCCACGGCAGCATGCACGACCAACCCCGGGGAGTAGTTCGGCCGCGTGTACGCACCCACTTCGCGCTCGAAGCGCACGATCAGCCCGGTCTCCTCGAAGGTCTCGCGCACGGCGGCATCCTGCCAGCGCTCGCCGTGCTCGACGCCGCCGCCCGGAAACGCCCACACGCGAAAGTCCTCGCGAAGCTGCAACAGAACCGTGTCGTCGCGGAAGACCAACATGATCGCGCCGTGTTTTTCCATCGGCGGCATTGTAGCCACGGACCGCGAGACCTTGCCCCCGCGATGAGAGCGCGTTTTGGCAATTTGGCATACCATTTCGGGCATGACCCGCCTGCTTTCTCGTGTCCTCGCCCTTGCCCTCTGCGTGGCTGGCCTGTGCGCCCCGGTCGAGGCCCAGGCCGGCACGCCGCATCGCGCCCCAACCGCGCCGCTCACCCCGCTGGCGACGCCGCCGGAATGCGTGACCAAGTCGGTGTTCAATCCGCCCTCCCTGCCCACGTGGGCGTTCATCGTCAACTTCGAGGTGATCAGCGGCACGGCACCGCTGGGTTGTCTCGCGGTCTACAACGCCAGCCCGCCCGACACCTTCTACAGCATTCCCTGTCAAACGGTGGGGGCTATAACCTATTTCAAGGGTCTGGGGCTGTATCAGGGCGGCCAGGTGCGCTGCACCGTCAACCTGCAGGCCTATCTGACCAACCCGCCAATCAGCAACACGCTCGAAACGATCATGATGCAGGGGGTGGGTCGGCTCTCGCCGTATGAGGCCTCGTCCAGTCTGTATCGCAGCCCGATCGTGTATTACACTCCTACGTTGGGCGTCACCGGGACTGGGCTCTTTCTGCGCGGTGGGAGCAGCGGCGGCAATGTCAGCGGCTTCTTCCGCACGCAGATCAATGGTGCCAACTTCGAAACCAGCCTGACCCCGCACGTCTTCACGACGACGTTGACCAACACGCTGGCCCAGACCTGGCGCAGCACCTACTGGCGGCGCAAGCAACCGGCCGACACCTTCCTCACGCTGCAGAACCTGATCAACGGAACGGCCTGGGATACCCTGAACGCGGGCACCCCCCTGCCGGTGAGTTTTCGGTC
>JAIBCK010000067.1 GCA_019694215.1 Thermoflexales bacterium | reverse complement strand
GTTTCTGGACGAGCTCATCGCCAGCGCCGGTTACAAGCGCAGCGAAGTCTTTATCGCCAACGTGGTCAAGTGCCGGCCGCCGGGAAACCGCGACCCGCTGCCCGAGGAGATCGAAGCCTGCCGTGCGTATCTGGACGCCCAGATCGCGCTGATCAACCCCGCCGTCATCGTCACGCTGGGGCGTTTCTCGATGGCGCGCTGGTTTCCGGGCGCGAAAATCTCCGCCATTCATGGCCGCGCGCGCAAGATCGATGGCCGCACCATCGTGCCGATGTTCCATCCGGCCGCCGCGCTGCATCAGCCCGCCCTGCGCGAATCCATCGAAGCCGATTTCAGCGGGCTGCGCGAACTGATCGCCGCGGCCGGTGGCGATGCGCGGGCCAAACCCGCCGCCAAACCCGAACCCCCGCCCGAGCAGCTCTCGCTTTTCTAACGGCCGGCCCGCACCTGCGGGAAGGCAAACATGTCCTCGAAGAAGGTGAGCACCGGCGCGCCCAGCCGCAGCACGCCAAAGCGCTCCCGCAGGCGCGCTTCGATCCGCCCGCGCACCACGTCGAAGGCGCGCGTCTGGGCGGCATCGGCCTGGATGATGCGATACGCCAGCGAGATGTGAAAGACATACTGGTCGTGATCGGGGAAGCGGATCCCGGTCGCGTCCGCCAGCGCATTGCGATAGTCGCGCAACGCGCGCTCCACAGCCGCGTCGGCCGCCCGCAGCCGGATCCCCAGCGCCTCGATGCCCGGCCCGAGGTAGTCAAAGACCATCTCGATCCGTTCCGGGACGGGCACGCCCGGGACGACGCGGGACATCAGCGCATCGGTCTCGGCGAGCGGGGCATCGACGGGCAGAAAGCGCGTCCACTTCTCGGGCCGCCGCGTGGCATCGGTGACGCCCTCGAACACCGTCATGTGCAGGCTGGACGCGGGCAGCGGGGTGAGGATCTCGCCCAGCGCGCCGATCAGCGCACCCTGCGCCCACAGCAACTCGGCATACTGCGCGTGTGCGGGGGTGACATACGCGATTACGGTGTTGCCCGGGAAGGCGCGCACCGAGCCATCGGCATTGAACTTGCGCCCGATGGCGGTGGTGTAAAGCGGTGATGGCGTCGTCATGTCAGATGATCCTCCCCCACAGGGCCGCAAAGGCCAACGTAAAAAGACCACTCACGATGGTTTGCCGCGCGCCGATGCGGGCCGGGCGTTCGCCGACCGCCGGGCGCACGGTGCAAATCACGGTCTCGATGAACTGGATGGCATAGGCGAGCCACAGCCCGCCCGCCACCAGGCCGAGCACGCCCAGGACAAGGACGACCAGCGTCAGCACCCCGGTCGCGCACAACGCAGGCAAGGCCATACGCAGGCGCTCCGGCATCGGCGGGACGGCCTTGAGCACGCGCTGGGCCAGGCGCAGATAGGCGTGCACGATCGAGGCGGCCGAGAACGCCCATGTCAGCGCCCACAGCCACCAGCCCGTCATGGTCGGCGCGCTCACCGCCGCCCAGTACGCGGCCGGCGCGCCAAGCGCCAGGGCGCCACTGCCCACCACTTCCAGCAGCATCTGCTTGCGCTCCGCGCGCTTCGAGATCAGCACCTCGTGCCAGACCAGCACGGGCGCGGCGGGGATCGCCAGCAGAAAGAGATAGCCCAGCCCGAGCGCCAGCAGCCCCGCGCTCGCCGCGGCCAGGACCACGCCGTAGACGATCACCCACAGCCGGGCCACGGGCAGGACCTCGATCGGGCGCCGACCGCTCAGCGCCTTGACCGCCTCGGTGACCGGTTGGCGAATCAGAAAGGCCGCCAGCGCAGCGACGACGACACACAGCGACCCCCACGTCGGACGCCCGCCCAACAGCAGGCCGATTAGAAGGGGGGAAAGCAGGAAGACCCAGGAGCCGTGTTCGGAGGGGATGGCAACGCGACGATGCAGGCGCCCGGCTGGCGCAGGTGTTGTGCTCATGACGCGCGTCGATTATCCCAGCGCCACCCGCGCGAAGTCGATCACGCGGGCCGCCGTGTCCGCGGGTGTCTCGAGCGGCGGGAGATGCCCGATCCCGGCCAGCATGGCATGGCGCGCGCCCGGCACTTCTGCGGCCAGCTTGAGCGCGACGGCGTGGAAGTCCGGCAGGTCGTGCTCGCCGACCAGCGCGAGCAGGGGAACGTCCAACTCAGAAAGCCGCTCCGCGGCCCGCCGGGCGGGACGCCGCTGCGGATCGCGCTGCCGCCAGTGCCAGCCGCTGTAATCGGCGGTGATCTCGTCCAGCGCCGCGGCCACCTGCGGGTCGCGGCGCGGCCAGGCAAAGAGCGGGTGCGCCAGCCAGGCCGCGATGCTCTCCCGAAGCGTACAACCTTCCGTCTTCACCCGCCAGTCCAGCGTACCCCTGAACCCGCCCAGCGTGCCATCGACGACGATGACCGCCGCGACGCGACCCGGGTGCTCGAGGGCGAAATCGACGGCCACCCCGCCCCCCATCGACAGGCCCATCACCACCACGCGCGGGAGTTCCAGCGCATCGAGCAGCGCGATCAGGTCATCGGTGTGGGCGTATACGCCCTGTGGCAACGAGGCCGCCCCGAACCCGCGCAGGTCCGGCGCGATGAGGCTGAAGTCGGCCTCCAGCGCCGGCGCCATCGGGCGCCAGACGCGGTGGTCGAGTGAGAAACCGTGCAGGGCCAGCAGGGCCGGGCCGACGCCGCCGCGCGCGACCACCAGGTGGCCGCCGTCCGGGAGCATCACCCGCTCAGGCCTGCGCATCGCTGGCCCGGTAGGTCCGGATGCTGTCATTCAGCAGGTGCCCGCCAATGGCAGCAAGACAGGCCACCCCGCAGATCAGGGCCACGGTCGGCGCGCCGAATTGCTGCGCGATGATGCCGGCCAGCAGGCTGCCCAACGGTGTGATCCCCTGCAATGCAAAGAGGTAGGTGCTGAAGACGCGGGCACGGTATTCGCGCGGGATGCTGAGCTGGAGGATCTGGTTGGCGTTGTTGTTCTGCGTGACCATCCCCCACCCGCCCAGGATCATCAGCGGCACGGTGGGCTCGACCGTGCGCGCAAAGGCGATGCCGAGCAGCGACAACGCAAAGGCCAGCTGGCCGGCGATCATCCACAGGCCCTTGCGGCGCACGGAGGCAAACCACGTCAGCAGCAGCGAGGCGGCCAGCGCGCCGATGCCCTGCGCGGTCACCATCAGGCTCTGCCGGCCGGCGATCAGCGGCTCGGTATCGCCGGGCATCGCAAAGACATCGCGCGCAAAGACCGGCAGCTGCTGGATGGCCGGCCAGCCCAGCAGACCGACCACGCCGGCCATGACGATGACCATGCGCGCCACGCCATCGGACTTGATGTAGGCCTGTCCGGCCCGGAAGGCTTCGACCGGTCGAGCGCGGGCGGGCCTGGCCTCACCGGCATCATCGAGGGCCACACCGCGGTTGAGTCGCGGGATCCACATCAGCCCAACGATCACAGCCAGGTAGCTGACGCCGTTGAAGAAGAACGCCCAGCCCTCGCCGCCCTGGTCAAAGAGCAGCAGGAAGGGCGCGGCCAGGGCCGGCCCGATGATGCGCGCGACATTGAACGCCGCCCCGTTCAATGCGATTGCGCTCGACAGTGCGTTCTTGCCCACCAGCTCGCTCTGCATGGTCTGCCGCGCCGTGATCTCAAAGGCGTTGGCAGTTCCGTTCACCAGCGAAAGCGCGATGATGTACCAGATCGTGATCGTCCCGCTGAACGCGAGCGCGGCCAGCGCAAAGGCCTGCAGCATCATGACGGCCTGCATGGCGATGACCACCTTGCGTTTGTCGAGGCGCTCCACCCACACTCCGGCCGGCAGCGTCAGCACCGCCGAGGGCAGCGTGCCGGCAAACGAGACCAGGCCGAGATAAATCGGCTGCCCGCTGATGCGGTAGGCGAGATACGGGAGCACCAGGTTCTGCATCCAGGTGCCGACGAGCGAGACGATCTGCCCGATGATGAAGACGCGAAACGCGGGATAGGCCAGGGCGGGGAAACGACCCGCCGCTGAACGGGGTGAGAGCACAGCCACCACGCTATCCTAACGCGGAATCGGAAGCAGGCGTCTGCGGAGGCGAAACGCACCGCCGGGCGTTCAGCTTTCGGCGCCTTCGACCTGGCGGATGAAGCGCGTGGACTTGAGCGCGCGTTCGAGCGTGTAGACAAAGGTGCGCCGCAGCGCGCGCTCGACCTGGTCGCCGACGGCCTCGGGCACATCCAGGGCGTCCAACTGATCGAGCTCACGCGTTTGCAGCACGCGCAGGAGCATGAGCGCGCTGCGGGGGAGCGCGAACCCGTCGCGCGCCAGAAGCGCCGCCCGCGCGCACAACGTTCCACCCTCCGCCGGCGAATACGCCGTCGCCACGTCGGCGCCCTCGGCGGCCTGATCGACCTCCAGCGGTTCCCCCGTGCGCGCACAACGCATGAGCTGCGGTCGGTATCCGGACAGCGAGAGCAGCCGCATCTCGAACAGACGCGCCGCGAGGGCCGGGTCGCGCGCGTCGCACAGCCAGACCAACCCGTTGGACAGCAGGTCGTACAGCGCGGCGTCCTCGGCCTGCTCCTGGGCGAACTGATCGGTGAGCTCGGCCAGGTAGTGGGCGTAGCTGCCGCGGCGCAGGTCCTCGCGCAGGGCGCGGTGCGTGGCAATGGCCTCGGCCTGGGTGACGATGTCAAAGGTCCGGCCGCGGGCGAGCATGAGGCGCACCTCGGTGAAGAGCTCGACGTGGCCGGCCTTGCGCGAAGTCATCTTGCGGGCGCCCTTGGCCATCACGCGTAGCTTGCCCAGCCCCGGGGTCAGCACGGTTAGCAGGCGATCGGCCTCGCCGTAGTCGTCACGGCGCAACACGATGGCATCGGTCTGATAGGTTCGGCTGGCCATGGGCTGCGCCTAGGTCTGGCAGTGGGGGCAAAAGTGCGTTGCGCGCTGCCCGACCACGATGCGCCGAATCGGCCGCCCGCAGCGCAGACAGGGCTGTCCGGTGCGGCCGTACGCCTTGAAGTCGTTCTGGAAGTTGCCGCCCGGATACACCCAGTCGATGCTGGCGCCGTTCGCGGCCAGCCCGGCGTGCAGGGCCTCCTGAACCGCGGCATGCAGACGCCCGGCCGTGGTGGCGCGCATCCCGGCCGCGGCGCGCAGCGGCGACAGCCGCGCCCGCCACAGCGCTTCATCGGCATAGATGTTGCCGATGCCCGCCACGACGCGCTGGTCGAGCAGCAGCGGCTTGAGCGCCCCACGCTTGCCGGCCAGGCGCGCGCGGAAGTCGTCGACGCCGAGGTCCAGCGCATCCGGGCCCAACGCTTGCAGTACCTCCGCGGGGTCATCCACCAGCCACACCCTGCCGAACTTGCGCGCGTCATCGAAGCGCAGCACATGCCCATCGTCGAGCCACCACAGCACGCGCGCATGCGGGGTGTCGGCCTCGGCGGCCGCGACCACGTCCAGGCGACCGCTCATGCGGAGGTGAATCAGGAGGTGCCCTGCAGGCGGCAACGCGAGGACGAGGTATTTGCCGTGCCGCCCAATCGCCTCGACGCGCGCGCCGCGCAGGCGCGCCTCGAAGGCAGCGGCCGACATCCCCGTCACCTCGCGCGGCCAGCGCACCTCGGCGCGCTGGATGGCGCGGCCAAGCAGCGGCGTCGTGCCCGCACGCAGCGTGCGCGCGATGGTCTCGACCTCGGGCAGCTCAGGCATCCAACGCCTCCTGCCAGCCCGCATCCTCCAGCGCCAGGCGCATGTGGACGAGTGTGCGCAGCGGGGATAGCCCGAGCGCCTTCAGGGCCTCGCGGGCCGCCTCGCCGGCCGGATCCTTGTCCAGGCGCGCAAGGCTGAACACGGCCAGGCCGCGGTGCTCGGCCCGCACAAACTCCAACGCCGTCACGCACAACGCTTCCAGATCAGAAGCACCCGCCTGCGCGGCAGGGTAGAGATCGAAGAGGTTGGGACCGTGCGCCCCGCCCAGCCTGGCACACAGGGCACCGGCGACCGGATCAAACCACCAGGCCGAATAGAGCCCCACCAGCCAGGCATCGAGCCAGTAGCGCAGCCCGAGCGGTGAATCGTGCTGCGAAAACGTCGCCCAGGTAAACGCTTCAGGCATGGCCCGTTCGAGAACGGCCGCAAGCGCATGGCGCTTGCGCCAGCTGGCACGGGCAATCGCCCGCGTTGGGGCTCCGACCCGGCGGCCGGCCCCGAGCGCATATTGCTCGACGACGCCCAGCGTGGAAAACCCAAACGCGCGATACATCGCCAGCGCAGGCGCGTTGGCCGCGGTGACCTGCAACGCGGCGAAGCGCCCGCCCCGGCGATGTGCATAACGCAAACAGGAGGCCACCAGCGCCCGGCCGATGCCACGCCGGCGATGGTCCGCATGGGTGGCCACATTGCCGATCACCCATGTGTCACGACGCGCCTGGTTGCGCATGACCGAGGCATTGCCCACGATCGCGCCCCCTTCGCACCACAGATAGCCGGCGGCCTCGGAAAGCAGGGAGGTGTCAAAGCTGCCGAAGGTGCGCAGAAAGGCGATCACTTCGCCCTGGTCGGGGTCCCAGGGCTCGTCGAGATACGCCGTCTCCAACATGTCTGCCAGGGCGCGGCCGTCGCGCAGCGCGTTCATGCGCCGGATCTGCGGATGAAGCGGCACCTCGGCGCGGCCCAGTGAAATCAGCATGGGGTCGCGTTCAGCGGTTGCGGCGCGCGGTGAGCCAGGCCGGCAGGACCGACGCCGCCCGGCCGAGATTCAGCCCCGGTGAGAGCAGATCGACCAGCGCCTTCTGCAGCGTCTCCGGCGGCACCTCGAAGACCAGCCGGCCCTCATGCGCAATGCTGATCTTGCCCCGCTCCTCGGAGATGATCACCGCGACGGCATCGGTGCCCTCGGTCACGCCGATCCCGGCCCGGTGCCGCAGCCCGATGCGAAAGTCGTCGACGTGCTGCGCGGTCAGGGGAAGCACACAGCCCGCGGCCACGATGCGCCCCGCCCGGATGATCACGCCGCCATCGTGCAGCGCGGTGTTCGGGTGAAAGATCGTCATCAGCAGTTCCGGCGTCAGGCGGGCATCCATGCGCACACCGGTGTCGACCAGCGCCTGCAGGCCGGTCTCACGCTCGACGATCATCAGCGCGCCGATGTTGCGCTGGGCCAATCGCTGCGCAGTATCGGCCACGATCTGGGTGGTGTATTCGAGCTCGCTCCCGCGGCTGGTCGGGACGACATCCGAGAAGCGCCCCAGCCGTTCGAGCGCGCGGCGCAGCTCGGGCTGAAAGATCACCGGGATCGCCACGAGCAGGCCCGGGATGAGCGCGCGCATGATCATGCCAAACGTTGGCAATTGAGACAAACCCCCGAGCAGCGCGCCGATGATGATCAGCACCATCAGGCCGCGCAGCAGCGGCAAGGCCTGCGTGGCCCGCACCAGATAGAGGGCGAAAAACACGATCAACGCGACCAGCGCGATGTCGATGATCGCCAGGCCGTTGAGACGTCCCAGAATCCAGGGAAGGTCAGCCACCGCCCATCAGATTGACCAGCACCGCCTTCTGCGCGTGCAGGCGATTCTCGGCCTGATCCCACACCGCGGATTGCGGCCCATCCATGACCTCGGCCGAGAGCTCGAGGCCGCGCGTGGCCGGCAGGCAGTGCATGACCATCGCGTTCGGGCGGGCGCCCTTGAGCAGCTGGTCGTTGACCTGATACGGTGGGAACACCGACTTGCGGATGGTCTCCTCGCTCTCCTGGCCCATGCTCACCCACACATCGGTGTAGATCACGTCGGCGTCCTCGACGGCCGAGGCGGGGTTGGCGATCTGCACCATGCTGCCCCCGGTTTGCCTTGCGTAGGCCTCCGCGCGCGCCGCGGCATCGGCCGGCAGCTGATAGCCGGGCGGCGTGCCCAGCACGATGTGCCCGCCCAGCATCGTGACCGCATAGACCAGCGAGCGCGCGACGTTGTTCGCGTCGCCGATGAATGCGACGTTGACGCCGCGCAGGTCGCCAAAGCGCTCCATGATGGTCATGACATCGGCCAGCGCCTGGCAGGGATGCTCGGTATCGGACAGCCCGTTGATCACCGGCACGCTGGCGTGGCGCGCCAGCTCAACGATATCGCTGTGCGCGTAGACGCGGGCCATGATGCCGTGCGTATAGCGCGACAGGGTGCGCGCCACGTCGCCGGCGGTCTCGCGCTTGCCCAGCTTGACTTCCTCCGGGCCGATATACAGCGCATGGCCGCCGAGTTGACGCATCCCCATCTCGAAGGACACCCGGGTCCGCAGCGAGGCCTTGGTGAAGAGCATGGCCAGGGTCTTGCCGCGCAGGACCGGACGCTCGATGCCCTGTTTGAACTCGGCCTTGATTTCCAGCGCGAGTTTGAGCCAGTCGTGCAGTTCCGCGGGGGTGATGTCCGTGAGGGACAGGAGATGGCGCAACATCCCGCTATTCTAGCGGGGCTTTGTTTTCAGGCGCTCCCGGCGCGGGTCTGGCAAAATGGCCCGATGCTGCGGCGCTACTTCGGCCTGGTGCTGATCATCCTGCTCACCCTCGGCGGCAACTATGCCGAGCGGGCCCGCGACGGGATGTGGTCGCTCTACCAGCGTTATGCGTCGCCGTATCTCGCCCCACTTCCCTCCGGCACAGCCGCGCCGGCCCTGGCGGGAAAGGTGCTGGTCATCGTTGTGCGCGACCTCGGTGTGGAGCGCTCGCGCGCGCTCGGTGCGCTGAATGCGCTGCGCGGCCAGGGTGCCGACTTCGTGCTCGCGCAGACCCCGCCAACGTATGCGCTGCCCGCCCTGATGACACTGCTGTCCGGGGCCAGCGCCGAGATCCACGGCTACACCGGCAACGACGCAACCGGCCACGTCAGCCCGGACAGCTGGCTGCGCGCGGCGCAGGATGCCGGGCTGAACGCCGTCGTCATCGCCTCGTCGCGTTGGGAGGGCATCGCTGATGGCGAGAGCGTGCGCTTCGAGCCCCCGCTCGGGACGACTCCGGCGACGGCCGACCTCGACGCCGTCGAGCGCGCCCGCGAGGCCCTGGGCGCGGCCGTCACCCCCGCCCGCCTCGTCGTCGTCGAGCTGCAGAGCCTGACCGTGCGTGAGGATGGCGCGGCGCAGGAGCGCGTCAACACCGCGATCCGTACGCTGAGCGAGGCTGCCTTTGCGCGCGGCGGCACGGCCAGCACCGCCGTGCTGGTCATCTCCGACCGTGGGACTTTTCCGGATGGCGCCGACGGCGGAGGCGAAAGCGACGTGGCCGCCATCCCCCTGGTCATGGCGGGTGCGGGCATCCGCGCCGGCGCAAGCGGTGCCGCGCGGGCCACCGCCTTTGCCCCAACGGTGAGCGCGCTGGTTGGCCTGCGCATGCCCCAGCACGCCGAGGATGGCCTGCTGGCCGGTGCCTTGACGCGGCCACCCCTGACGGCCTCGGCGTCGCAGCTGGCCACCTTCTACGAGGGCTGGAGCGAGGTCGTGCATCAACCGCGCTTCGCCGCAGAGCAGTTCAGGGGCGCCCAGGCCGGCCTGAGCAGCGGGAGCGAGACCGCCTACCGCACGCTGGTCATCTCCATGCAGGCCTCGGCCACCAACGCGCGCGAGGCCCGCCTCAACCTCGAGCGCGCGCAACGGCTGCCGGTCGTGGCGGGCGGGCTGCTGATCATCGTCGTGCTCGGGTTGCTCGCGCTCTCCGCCGGCGGCTGGCGCGCGGCGCTCGGGGCGCTGCTGACGCTGGGGGGCGCAGCCTTATTTTTTGCGTTGGGCAGGGGGCATTCGCTCTCACTCAGCGTGCTGCCCGCCGGGCAGAGCGCGACCTTCTTTGACGAGACCACCCGCGACGTCGCCGCGGTGATGGGCCTGAGCGGGGTGCTGATCGGCGCGTTGTCGGGCGGGCTGGAGGATGTGCTGCACGCGATCACGGCGGCGATCTCCGGGCTGGCCCTGGCGGTGCTGGCCGCGCTGTGTGTGCCGCTGTGGTACTACGCGCTCTACGGCCCGGGCATCACCTGGGCGCTGCCCGAGTCCGGCCTGTTCATCGGCGCGCTGACGGCGCTGACCGGCGTCGCATCGACCGACCTGCGCGTGCTGCCCGGCAATGCGCCCATCCCACTGGCCTTCGTCATCGCCGCTGTCGCCGCGCTGGCCTACTTCCTCACCCGACCGTCACGCTCCCGCCGATGGACGCGCTGAACGAGCTCGCGCGACAGAGCGCGTTGCCCCTCCCGGAGGCAGCCGCCCACGGCGTGGCGCTTTTCAATGCCGGCCATTTCTTCGAGCAGCACGAGGCCCTCGAGGCGGCGTGGCGCGCCGAGCCGGGGCCGGTGCGCGCGCTGTATCAGGGCATCCTGCAGACCGGCGTGGGGTTGCTTCACCTCCAACGCAACAATCTCATCGGCGCGTGCAAGGTGTTCGAACGCGCCGCGCGCCATCTCGCCCCCCTGCCGGCCGTGTGCCAGGGCGTCGATGTGGCCGCCCTGCGCGCCGACCTCGACCGTGTGGTGGCCGCGCCGGCGCCCGGATCGGCCATCACGGTCCACCTCGTGGCCACGCCGTCGGCTATAGTCGCTCCCCGGACACAAACCATGCCTTACGACTTTTCAAACAAGATCGCCCTGATCACCGGCAGCGGACGCGGGATCGGGAAGGTGACGGCGCTGCGCTTCGCGCAGATGGGGGCCGATGTCGTCATCAATTACTTCCGCAAGCGCGAGGCCGCCGAGGAGACGGCGCGCGAGATCGAGGCGCTCGGCCGGCGCGCCCTCATCGTCAAGGCCGATGTCGGCGACCCCGATGACCTGACGCGCCTCTTTGCGGAGGTCGACGCCGCCTTTGGCGGGCTGGATTTCCTGGTCAACAACGCCGCCTCGGGCTACATCCGCCCGGTCATGGAGCAGAAGGTCAAGGGCTGGGACTGGACGATGAACATCAATGCGCGCTCGGCGCTCTTCGCCACCCAGCTCGCCGTGCCGCTCATGCGCCGCCGCGGCGGCGGCGCGGTGGTCAACATCACCAGCATCGGCAGCGCGCGCACCCTGCCCGACTACGTCGTGATCGGCGCGTCAAAGGGCGCGCTCGAGGTGGTGACGCGCTACTGCGCCGTCGAGCTCTCGCCCGACAACATCGTCGTCAACGCCATCTCTCCCGGCATGATCGACACCGACGCCATCGACCACTTCAAGAACGGCGATCTCATGCTGGAGGTCGCCGCCCAGCGCACCCCCGCGGGCCGGCTGGTCTCGCCCGAGGATGTGGCCGGCCTGGTCACCTTCCTGTGCAGCAAGGACGCCAACATGATCCGCGGTCAGGTGATCTTCATCGACGGTGGCTACATGGTGTCTGTGCGTTAGGCGATGACGGTCTGGACGGTGCTGGGGCTGGCTGCGCTGGCCCTGGTCCTGCTCTTCCTGTCGCTGCGCCTGCGAAGGGCGAGCGGCCTGCCGGCCGGCGAGATCATCGCCAGCGACACCAGTACCTGGCTGCCCAACGCAGAGACCCTGCGCTCAGAGGCGCTCGGGCTGGTCGGCCGGCCGGACTATCTCGCCCGCCTGCGCGAGGGCGTCATCCCGGTCGAGGTCAAGAGCGGCCGCGCGCCGGCCGAGCCGCACGCCGGCCATCGCCTCCAGCTCGGCGCGTACTGCCTGCTGGTGGCCGAGCGCTATGGCCGCCGTCCGCCGTATGGGATCATCCGTTATGCGGATCACACCTTCAAGGTGCCGTTTGACCGGGCGCTGGAAGGCGCGACGCGCGCCACCGTCCAGGCCCTGCGCGACGGCGCCATCGCACCGGACGGCCCGGCGCGCAGCCACAGCGACCCGGGCCGCTGCGCGCGCTGCGGCGTCGCCGGGCACTGCGATCAATCCATTTAGAATCACGGCATGAGCGCGCCCATCGGCCAAGCCGCCGCCCTGCTCGCCGTTGCCGTCACCGTCACCCTGGGCGTTTTCTGGGGTCTCTTTCTCACCCGCACCCGCGCCGAGCCCGCCATGGCGCTGTCCCCCACGCTGCGCCAGACCCTGGCCGGCGTGGCGTCAATCGCGTTGATGATGGGCTTCCTTGCGTTGTACTGGGATGCCAGCCTGCGCGTGAAGACGGGGCAGGTCCCCGGCGTCGCCGCGAGCCTGTGGCCGCCGCACGCGGTGCTGTATGCCGCGTTTGCGGCGCTGCTGTTGGCCGGCCTGAGCGGGCTGATGATCGCGGGCGCGCACGCCCACCGCGCAGATCCGCGCGTCGCAGCCGCGGCGCTGCCCGAGGCCGGTGTGATCGCGCTCGCCGCGCTGCTCGCCCTGCTGTGCTACCCGGCCGACCTGCGCTGGCGGCTGTATTTCGGTGCCGAGGTGCTGGGATGGACGCCCTCGACGGCCGTCAGCGTGATCGCGCTCGTGGCCGCGGCCGGCGCGTCGGTCAGCCTGATCTGGCGCG
Source organism: Thermoflexales bacterium (assembly GCA_019694215.1). Classification (GTDB taxonomy): domain Bacteria; phylum Chloroflexota; class Anaerolineae; order J036; family Brachytrichaceae; genus Brachythrix. The sequence goes on along the minus strand of JAIBCK010000067.1, from coordinate 4,678 downwards.
CGCAGGCGGCCCCGCGTTCGCGCGGGACGCGGCTGTGGACGGCCGGCCTGCTGGCGATGGTCAGCGCGCTGCTGTATTTCGCCGCCTGCATCGACCTGGAGTTCCCCGGTGGGATCAGCCTGAGCGTTGCGGCCCGACCGGGCTGGCTCTACACCACGCTGGGCGGCCTGACCCTGCTGATCGGGCCGGCCATCGCGCGGCACCGCTTGTCCTGCCGTTGGGCAGCGACCCTGACTTCGCTCATCGCCCACCTCCTGCGCGCAGCCGTGATGGGCTGGCTGGCCGGTGTCGGCTCACTGCCCCCGCTCGTGCCGGTCATCTCGCTGCTGGGGGCCGTGTTGCTGGATGTGAGCGGGTTGCTGCGCATCGAGAACGTCTGGCAGCTCCGCACTGTGCAGGCCGCCGCGTATGCGCTGGGCCACACGGCGGTGGCCTGGCTGTTCGCCCTGTCGCAGCCGTATCTCAGCCTGCTGCAGAGCGACTCGTATCTCGGCGCCAGCGTCACGCTGGCGGGCAGCTTTGTCATCCTGTGGCTGACCGAGGCGCTGGCCGCCGCCCATCAGCGCAGCACGCGCGGGAAATACATCAGCAACCCGCCCGCCACGCCAGCCAGCGTCTGAACACCGCTGTCCTCGGGATCGAGCCAGGGCTTGAGGCTGGTCGCGGGCGTTCCGCCCCCCAGCCAGGCCGGGGCCAGTCGGCCATACCAATCCTGCCCATCGACGCCGCAGGCCATGGTGCCGCCGTGCAGCTGCGCCACGACGCGGCCGGCCGAATCGAAGAGCGGCGCGCCGTCCGAGCCGGGCTCGGTGCTGCCCGCCGCATAACGCGTAATGAGCAGATGCGTGCCGTCGCCGGGGCTGTTCAGCAGCGCGTATTGCGTGAGCGAGATCGAACCGCTTCCGACCGTAATGCGCATCTCCTCGCCATTGGGGTGATGGAGCGTCGTGACTGCCGACGGGGTCGCCCCACTCGCGTCCCACCCGGCGTAGTAGACGTTCCAGCTGATCGGCGGTGAGGCGTCCAGCTCGATGAGCGCCGTGTCCGTCGGGGTGTAGACCGCCCGCACCACCGCCCCGCTGATCGACCGCGCCTGAGAGCCATCGCCGCTGAAACCGTTCGAGATCCCGTTCACCAGCCGGCAGGTGCTATTGGCAAACCCAAAGACCGCGACGATGTCGGGCGGCGCGCTCAGGTCGAGGTGGCAATGCGCGCCGGTCAGCACATACGGTTTGCGCTCGGGGCCGGTCGAGTTGAGCAGCGTCCCGGTGCAGGCCGGCCGGCCATCGACGCGCAACAGGACGACCGCGCGCGTCGGCTCGCGCAGGGGATCCGCCGTTGTGCACATGACGTCGACGTTGCACGCCCCCGCCAGCGGCGCCGCCGGGAGGCCGGCCGGCATGGGGGCCACCACCCGCCCGGGTGACGCACCGGAAACGAACACGAGCAGCGCGGCGGCGAGCCGCCGGAAAAATGCAATCGCCGGGGCTGCCACCACGGGGAGGGCGCTTGCCCCCTCCCGCGAACGAAACAGCCCCGGCGGAACGCCCACGCGCGTTGCGATGTGCGCGGCTGCGTTAGCCGGCAATCAACTCGCCGCCGTCGACGACGATGACCTGACCCGTGATCCAGACCAGCTCGGGGTCGGACAGCGCGCGGATGGTCTTGGCCACGTCGGTCGTCGTGGTCAGCCGACCGCTCGGGTTGCGCCGAATCGCGTTCTCGGTGATCTTGTCGCTGCCCGGGATCTTTCGCAGGGCGGCTGTGTCCGTTACGCCAGCCATGATGCAGTTGGCCAGCACGCCGTGCCGGGCAAACTCGCTTGCAAGTTGGCGGGTGTGGCTCTCCAGCGCGCTCTTGGCCGCCGACACGGCCCCGTAGGCCTCGACGACCTGCACGCTGCCGGCGCTGGTCATGCCAAAGAAGCGGCTGCCGCGCCCGAGCAGGCCGGCCTTCCACAGGTCCTGCGCCCAGTACACCAGGCTGTTGGCCATCACGTCGATGGTCATCTCCATCTGCGCGCGGGTCAGGGTCTGGCCGTTCACCTCGCCGATGAAGGGCAGCAGCGAGCCAAAGGCCACCGAGTGCATGATCACGTGCAGGGTCTGATCTCCCACCAGCTCCTTGATCTTGGTGATTGCCTCAGCGCGCTTCTCATCGCTGGCGATGTTGGTGTTCGAGTACCACACCTTGACGCCGTGACCCTGCAGCTCCGGGACGAGCTGGGTCTTGACCGCCTCCAGCCCCGCGCCGCGGTCGAGGTGCAGCCCGATGATGTTGACGCCGTTGGCCGCCAGTTCGCGCGCCGTCGCCGCGCCAAAGCCCGAGCTCGCGCCGAGGATCAGCGCCCAGCGCCCTTTCAAATCTGCCTGTGACATGCCTGAGATTGCTCCTTGTTGGTGTTCTGGGCGCGCCGGGTTTCGAACCCCCGCAGCACCGATGCGACATTGTCGCCGATTTCGGCGATCGCGTAGCCGCCCTCCATGATGAACACCGTCGGCGCGCCAAGTTCCGCCAGGTGGGCCCCGATGCGGGCATAGACCCCACCGGAGAGGGCAAAATCGCCCAGGGGGTCGCCGCCAAACGTGTCCACGCCGAGCGAGACCAGGACGAAGTCCGGCCGGGCGCGGGCCACCCGCGCGCAGCCGGTGTCGAGCGCGGCCAAATACCCGGCGTCGTCGCAGCCGGCCGGCAGCGGGAGGTTGAGGGTGAAGCCGAGCCCGGTCCCTGCCCCGGTCTCATCGGCAAAGCCGGCGAAATACGGATACTGGCGATCCGGGTCGGCGTGCAGCGAGACGAACAGCACGTCCTCGCGCGCGTAGAACAGGTGCTGCGTGCCGTTGCCATGGTGAAAGTCGATGTCGAGCACGGCCACGCGGTGCGCGCCGGCCCGCCGCAGCGCCTGCGCTGCGATGGCGGCGTTGTTGAGGTAGCAGTAGCCGCCGCAAAGATCGGCATAGGCGTGGTGGCCGGGCGGCCGGCACAACGCAAAACTTGCACCCTCTCCCGCGGCCACACCCAACGCCGCGGTCAACGCGCACTGCGCCGCCGCATAGGCGGCCTCCCAGGTCCCGGCTGTGATCACCGCCGAGAGGTCGCTGGTGTAGTGGCCGCTCTGCGCGCCCACCGCGCGCGGCGGGCTGGGCCGGCGCAGGGCGTGGCGATGCAGGAAGGTGTCTGGATACACGCCCTCCGGGCTGCGGCCGGCGGCCACCCAGGCCGCATGGGCGTCACGCAGGTAGGACAGATAGCCACGGTCGTGGATGGCCTCGATGGGTGCCATCCCGTGATCGTTGGGCGCCGTGATCGGTCCGAGCCCCGCAACGGCCGCGCGGATGAGCTCGGCCCGTTCCGGCGATTCAAACGATGGGATCAGCGCGCCATCCAAAAACTCGCGCGGGGGGCGATGCGCGGCGTGTGCGGGCGAATAGACCGTCCTCATCGTCCTCCTCCCGGCGTCTCAGCCCTGGATGCGCGACAGGGCCTCGTGACAGCTGCCGCAGCCGCGTGCGGGCTGCGTGACACGCTCGCCCTTCTTGGCGCACACGGCAAAGACTTCGACGTGCTCGTTCAGGCCGAGTAACCCCTTCTTGACCGTGGCTTCGAGAGCGAGGTTGCCGCAGGCGTTCTGGCGCAGGATGTCCGGCACCGGGCAGCGCGCGCACAACGATAGTTTCCAGGCACCACCGCGCGAGTTGCGCGCGATCAGGCGGCACTCCTGGGTCTCGTGGCCGCGGTGATAGTCCTCGTAGTAGAACCGGCATTCATTGCCGGCGGGCGTTCGCATCTCTGCATTCTACGGGCGTGGCCCGGCTTCGAGCAGCGCGCGCACTTCGGACCGCGCGCGGGCAAAGGCCGGCCACGCCTCCATCTCCCAGCGCCGCGGGCGCGGCAGGTCGACGACCACCTCGCCCAGCACGCGCCCCGGCCGCGGCGACGCGACCAGCACCCGGTCCGCGAGGAAGATCGCCTCGCCGATGGCATGCGTGACGAGCAGGCAGGTGCTCGCGCCCTCTCGCGTGATCGCGGCGACGCGCGCGGTCAGCGCCTCGCGCGTCAGCGCATCGAGCGCGCCAAAGGGCTCATCCAGCAGCAGGACCGGCGGCCGCGTCGCGAGCGCGCGCGCCAGGGCCACCCGCTGCGCCATGCCCCCGCTCAGCTCGCGCGGCCAGGCCCGCCCGAAGCCCTGCAATTCGACCAACGTCAATAAGTCATCCACCGGCGTGGCCAGGGACGCGCCCAGCGTGGCCGGCAGCGCGATGTTGTCGGCCACCCGCAGCCACGGCAGGAGGGCGGGATCCTGGAAGAGCAGCCCCACCCGCCGCGAGGGCGCGCGCACGGCCGCCCCCTCCACGCGGACCACGCCGCCGGTGGGCGGATGCAGCCCCGCGATGGCGCGCAGCAGCGTGCTCTTGCCACAGCCGCTCGGCCCAACCAGCGCGACAAACTCGCCCGGCGCGACGCGCAGCGTCATGGCCTCCAGGGCCAGCAGGCCATTGGGGTAGCGCACGGAGACGTCTTCGACGTCGATCATCGGGGCTGGCATCGACCGCTAGGGCAGGTAGTCGTTTGAATAGAAGGTCGTTGGGTCCAGGGCGCGATCGAGCTGGCCCATCTCGATCAACGCCGCCTGCGTGCTGGCCCAGTGTGCCGGGGAGGTCGGGCCCGGGCAGCCGGG
>JAIBCK010000169.1 GCA_019694215.1 Thermoflexales bacterium | reverse complement strand
CCAATTGCAGCGCGCCGAGGTCGAGCAGCAGCGCCGTCGCGCTTTCGGGGCAGGCGCCCTGAAACTCGGCCGAGGCGTGGGCGGCGGCCGGGACGTCATCGCGCGTCACCGTGCGGAAGCCAAAGCGCGTGAAGAAGGCGGCGGCCGTCGTCGTCAGTGCGGCCACCTGTTTGACGCCTGCGGCGCGCGCCGCATCCAGTGCGGCGTGGACGAGCGTGATGCCCAGGCCCTGGCCGGTGTCCGCGACGGCGAGCGAACGCAGCAGCGCCGTTTCGCCGTAGCGCTCCAGCCCCACCACGCCGTGCACGCCGGCGTCATCGCGGGCGAGGATGAAGTTCGGCAGGTGTTCAAGCGCCCCCGCCAGCGGCAGGTGATGGGCGTTCAGCAGTGCGGCGGCTGCGGGCCAATCGTGGTCAGACGCGGCAGACAGGATGGGCGGGCGATCCCCGGGCATGGCCGGTATGTTACCGCCGCCGCGAAAACGAACTCGGCAGGGCGACCTGTGCCCCTCCCGCACAAATCGCCCTGCCGCCCCCAGCAATTGAGACTGGCTGCGCTAGACCGCGGCAGCCAGCGCAGCAACCCGGCCCACGCCCGCGACGTAGGCGGTCTGGTCGAAGCCATCCCACTCGGGCCCGTGGCCCATCTTGAAACCCGTGGCGACGCGCAGCGGAGACGGATAGTGCTTACCATTCACCTCCATCGGCGCCCGTACGGCCTCGACGAACGCGCGATACCAGGCTTCGACCTGTTCCGGCGTGCGCTGATGCCGCTCGAATCCTCGATTCGCGCCTTCATCCTCGCCCGTTTCATCGCACACGATGCCCGCCAGCGCCGGATTGGGATCGAACCCGCACCGCGTGAACAGGAACTTGTAGGAAGTCCCAAACCACTCGCTGATTGGGATCAGATTGCCCCGGTCATCATAGGCGAGTTTGGCATACAAGTGCATGCCGATGGCGTAATCGCCCCGGTTGTAGCCCGGAGCGTACTCGCGCTGCATCGCGGCACAGATCTCCGGGCTGGTGAAGTCCGGGGTGCCCATTGAGAAACCGCCCGCGCAGTACACGCCGCCCCGGGCGCGGATGACGGGCCCGATCCGGCGATCATACTCTGCACGTTGTGCGATTTCCTCGGGAGTTCCATAGCCGAGATAGTCGCCTTCGTTGAAGATCGGGGCAAAGTAGCCACCCCCGAAGCCCCCTTCGAAGTAGGTGTCCACCATCTCCTGGCCCGACATCAGCTGCGGCTTGGAGGGCAGCCAGCGTCGGCGAATCACCTCGACGCCGTTGTCGCGCAAGGCAAGCGTCGCGCCGAATTGATTGATGACCGTTACGGCTCTGCACCCTGCGGCAATCGCGACCTTCGCAGCCGCGATGTCACTCAGACAGTTCATCCCGAGCAGGAGTGGCCGCTTCTCGAGAACCGCCGGCACCGGTGGGGTGGGCGCAGGCTCCACAGGCGCCTGTCCCACAGGTCGCGTCCACTGCGCGGACAACCATGCAAAACTTGGCATGCGGCGGGCCACGGCGATCTGCGGCGTAAAGTCGACGCCCGAGATGTCGAAGCGCTCCCCGACGGCCACCTTGTGCCAGCCGTTCACCGTCTCGATGACGTCGACTTCTGCCCCCTCGCTGAGCAGACCCAGCGGTTGACCGGCCATCCGGGGCTCGGGCCGGATATTCAGACGGGTTGCCGTAACGACGTGTTTCATGGATTCCCCCTTGCGGACTGTGGCACCTGGCAGCAGGCGCATCGATGATCAAACAATAGAATATTGTTTACGTAAGAAATCAACCCATTGCGATTTCGCCGCCCTGGGCATTCGGCCCGCTCACCGGGGCAGGGTTGACACTTCCCGCTGGCACCGGAAGGGTGTCCTCCTCGGTGGCCGGGGCGATGCGGCGGGTAAGCGTGTAGGTGGTGACATTGGCCGCGGCGGCAGCACCGATGGCAATCACAAGCGACTTGAACCCTGGGGCTGAGCAGGTGACGACGGGCTGAAGGCCTGAGCAGCTCACGCCAAACGCCAGGAGTCCGGTGGCCACCAGCGCGGCGAGCATCACGAGCGAGCGCTTCTCAGACGTTTGCGCTGCGTACCACGGTCGCAGCCCGGGCAGATAGCTGAACGCCAGCGACAGAAGCACGCCGGCAGCGGCGGAAAGTTCGTTCGATTGCATTTTGAATTCCTCCCGATCAAACTGAAAATGGTTTGAGTGTCGCTATGCCTTCTCGTAAAGCATGAAGCGGCAAAGGGCCGCCGCGTTGTTCCTGCCGTAACGAGGGACCAACATCTCGTTCGTGGCTGCGCCGGGCAGCGTCCAGGGATCGATGATCTCGATCGCATCGTGATCGTCCACGCCCCTGACCAGGACGTAGTGCTCGTCATACTGGGTGTTCTGGGGGCTGGGCCTGAAATCGACGCCGATGATGGCCGGCTTGCCTGAGCGCACCCAGGCCAGCAGCTTGTCGATCCAGTTTGCCGGCATGGCTTTCTGATCGTACAACGGCGACAGCTCACTCAAATGCAATCCCAACTCCGGCAGATTGAGGAAGGCATTGCCACTGCCCGGGACAAACTTCCCCAGGGCAAGCATGTCATCGTTGAACGTCCCGACGTTGTTGCGCCCAGCAACCATCGTCATGCAGGTGATGAGACAGCCGTGCGAGCCGATCGTCTCCGGACCGACGGTGCTCCCCAGCCGCTGGTTCGCCCAGCGCGGATCACGCTGCGAGAGCGCCTGCGAAGGTGGTTCTGCCACCGAAACGACGACGAAGCGTACCTCCGAACCTGTGTCCGAACGCAAGACGAGCGTGGTACCTGGTGTCAACATTTCTATTCCTCCCGATTTGATTTACCTGCGCCCCGGATTGCTCCGGGACGTAGGAGCTGTGACGCGGTGCCGCGGTTCAGTGGCCGTTGGCCTGGCTGGAGAATGCGTGCATGCGTTGGACCATCGCGGCGCGGCTGTTGACGTTGAGCTTCTCGAACACCCGCCGCAGGTGGGTGTCCACCGTGAAACGGCTTATGCAGAGCTGCTCGGCGATGGCCTTGTTCGGCAGGCCGAGCGCGACCAGCATGGCCACCTCGGCCTCGCGCGGGGTCAGGGCGGCGGGGCACGGCGTGTTCGCATCGCCCGGGTTCTCGCAACGCATCAGGATGCAGCGGAAGCCGCCCAGCCGGCAGTCCACGACCACGTCTTCCTGACCGCCGTTGCTCGGATGGGCTGCCGCCCGCGGCAGGTTCATCAGCATCGGGATGAGCACCGATGCCAGCGGCGCGGGCGCGGCATTGGCGGGTGTGAGGGCAAGTTGTGTCATGGATCGTTCCTCCCT